>NZ_JBMHFB010000002.1:0-328364 GCF_049166715.1 Enterococcus infantis
TTTTAGCTTGAGCATCTGCCGAGAAGCATCAGATCCGAGGAGACTCATTTTCAAGGGCAATCGGAGCAATAACAGGAAGGTTTCATGACACCTTATAAATTTTGTCAAAAAAAGGGTTGCCATTCCACTATATATCTTCGAAGAAAATGGAAAAGTCTATATCGAGCGACCATACGACGGTATTTATCGTAGTAATAGGGAACTAATGACAAGAATTAAACAAATTGTGGACAATTAAGTATTAGAATATGGGGCAGAGTCAGCATTTAAGGTTGACTCTGTCTTATTTTAGCTCTTTGTCAAATGATGTTGTTTTGATCAAATCACACTTTAAGAAATGCTTCGGCATTTCCTTTTTTGTATTACTAAATGATTTCATAGGTGATTTGATGGATTGGGAACACATCTGAAGGTGGCGGGAAGTCCTGAACCTAAACACTATCCTCTTTTTTATTTATTATGAAGTTTTCATGAAATCATTGCTCTAATTTTATCGTGGGTAGGAAATCAGCGATAAGAGATTGAGATGAGGGTAGAGATTTATCTCATGTGCAAAACTTCTAAGTTTTACAGATGCAAGCTGAGTGTGATAAAACCAGCTTCGGGACATGCGCAAATTATATATGCAAATGGAGGGGCTATTTTTGATGGTTGGATACGCCAGAGTTTCAACAAACGACCAAGAATGAGCAGGTCAAATAGGAATGTTAAAAAGTGCTGGAGCAGAAAAAATTCACAGCGAAAAAATTTTTGGTACAAAACGTGATCGTCTAAAATTTGAGGAATTGCTTTAGACGCTTTCTCCAGGTGATGAATTGATTGTCACCAAGTTGGATCGACTGTCGCCTTCGATTCAGCAGGGAACCATCTTGATCTCGGAACTACAAGAAAAAAATATCGTGGTAAATATTCTTAATATGGGTCGAATCGATCAATCGCCCAGTGGCAGCTTAATGTTGAATATGTTTTTGGCGTTTGCCCAATTTGAACGTGATATGGTTGTTCAGCGAACCCAAGAGGGAAAAGAGTATCAGCAGCTGCATAATCCGAATTACAGAGATGGTCGACGAATGAAGAAAACGCCACGACAAATCAAAGAGATCCTAGATTACCTAGAAATACATACTTATAAAAAAACGGCACGATTATTTGAAATTGATAAATCTACAATCGAGCGATATAAGCAGCGATACGGCGAGATAGTATCGAAAAAGTGATGAGAAAACAGAACCAAAAAGACCCATGCAAGAATGCGTGGGCGTTGGTTGGGAGTTGGGACAACACGAAAAGCTACAATAGCAGTAGAACTTTGTGCCTTGATTTGGCCAATCGCTGCGGATTTAATTCTCGTGATAAAGAGGTGAACGAAATATGATGGATCATATTGAACTATATGTAAATGACTTAGAAAAAACAAGAAAGTTCTATTCTACTTTGCTTTCCCTTATGAATTACCAGCTTTATCAGGACTGGGAGCATGGATTCAGTTACAGGTATAAAACATTTTACATTGTCTTTGTTCAGGCTGAAGAGAGCTATCGAGAAAAAGGATTTCATAGAAAAAACATAGGATTAAATCATCTGGCATTTTCGGTTGATAGCACAGAACAGGTAGATCAGATTCGAGTAAGAATGAAGGATTTTGGTGCCAAAGAACTGTATGTTGATAAGTTTCCTTTTGCCGGTGGAAAAGATCGCTATACTTTCTTTTTTGAAGATCCAGATCGTCTAAAATTAGAAGTTGTTACGCAAGCTTGTTAATTGATTAAACCTTACTGGTAGTGAAGAGATAAAGGGGAGCATGTATGCAGCAATTGATTATGTTATAATAAGGTTGTTATTGCAATCGCCTTCACGAAAAGGGGGATTTTTTATGCTAATCTCTGGAACATTCTGGTTCATATTTTCATTTATCCTATTGGTAGTCAATCAAATATACAGTGATTTATATTATAATTCATCGAATCCCCTAATGCTAATCCTTGCTATTATTTCGTTTATGCTAGGCATATTATTTTATTATCAATATTACTCGAATAAAAAACAAGGGAATGAAAGTAAGTGATTTTTTTTTGCCGCAATTACGATAGAAGGAAAACGGCACTACAAGAGCGGATTTTCAATGCCAGAAGCTGCATATGTTGAATGACGTTTGCAACTGGGGAAAGAGCATTTAGGGTGACTTGCAAGGCTCATACGAAAATAATACCATTTTCATAGAACGAGGTGAGGAAAAAATGAACAAAGAGTTACGTAAGTCATTTCTATTTGCGCTTATTATGGCCTTAATCTCTGGTAGTCAGATGTTAATGGTTTTGTTTTCTCATCGCGCGCTTTGGATAAAATGCTTGTCAGTACTGATCTTTATCATAATCCTCGCCCTTTGAACTTGGTTTTTTTATTGTAATTTCAAATTTAGTAAAGTATTGAATCAGTATGCACAAAACTTCCATTTAACGCCTGAAGCTGTGGCACATGCCACAGGTCAAAACCGTTATGATTTTTATTATCTAACCGGTAACAAGACGATGGTTTTTTATAGTGGTAACCTAAAAAGGCGAAAGCATATTATTGAAAGTCTAGTAAAGCAGTATGGAAAAATACAGGATTAAGCTGAAATTACTAGGCTCTTTTGATGCTGGTAATGCAGAAGTGAAATAGTTGAATAATACGGA
The DNA here is from genome assembly GCF_049166715.1 of Enterococcus infantis. Taxonomy (NCBI): domain Bacteria; kingdom Bacillati; phylum Bacillota; class Bacilli; order Lactobacillales; family Enterococcaceae; genus Enterococcus; species Enterococcus infantis. The sequence continues at coordinate 2,676 of NZ_JBMHFB010000002.1, forward strand.
AAATAAGCCCGTCGAATCTCGCTAAAGGTTACGACAGGCTTATTTTTTTCTTGTCATTACTGATTTTCAAAATCAATGTTGCAAAAGCTAACGCAAACATAACGCTTCAAAAACAGTCGAAGCTATTCCTTTCTAAGGAAAAGCACACAATCAAAAGTCATAGGTATTCCCCTTTTATGAGAGTTTGCCATTTTTGTTATTCCTAGATATTAATCAAACGGAGAGGCACTTCATTTGTCAAACTGGCTATATAGGTGAAGTGTTCCATCGAAAACCTGATAGACTTGGTCATATTTCTTCAACGTCACTGATTGAGTATCATGAGTTACTTCAATGTATATTCCTTGCTGATATTTTACCAGAAAGTCCAAAATAATTTGCTTAGATTTTTGGTCAACTCCAGTAAAAGGCTCATCTAAAAATGTAATTGGAAAATCAAAATTCAGCATTCGAAGAATACAAATAATCTGACGCTCACCGCCACTTAATTCAGAAATGTCATGATAATTTATTACTCGATTTTGAATAGATTCGGGTAGTTCGTTAAGTAACTGATTCACTTGTGGATTCAGAGGATAACTTCCAAATAAAGTTACATTTTCAGTAAAGGAAGCTTCAAATAAATGTTCTCTTTGTTGTAGTGTGAAGATAGATGCAGTTCGATCACTTGTATTTATTGGAACATCATCAAAGTAAAATGAACCAGTAGACGGGGTCAGTTCACCGTTTAGTAACTTAACCAGTGTTGATTTTCCAGCACCGCTCTGTCCAATGATAGCTGTAGGATGAAACTTTTCAAAAGTTACTGCATCAATAAACATCTTGTACTCGTTTCTTTGAAAACTAAGATTGTTAATTTCAAAAACTGCTACTTGTCTTGGTGGATAATCAGACTCCTCTAATTCCGGGAGTTCTAGCTGCTCTTCAATTTCCGCAACAATATCTTTTGAAGAATTCAAGACATTTATACAACTCAAGACTCCTTGCATGGATCCAATCAATTGACCTGTGTAGAGAAATGCTGCACTGACGGCACCTAAGCTTATTTCATTATGTAATAGTAAGTAGCCAGCTAAGGAGAAAACTGCCAAGTTCATCAAATTAGTTCCGATACTATTGGTCATGTCACTGAGAACTCGGAATTGACCGAAGCGAAAGTTTTTTTCTTCGGATTGTGTCAAAGAGTCTTGATGCCGTTTCCGAAAGATTTTAATTGTTTTCTGTTGTACATATTTATAGCCAGAGAGTAAATCCAATAATAGACGGTTGTATAGTTTTAGTTGGCCTAATTGTTCCTTTCGTAGTTTTGCCAATTTTTTTTGTGTAAAAATTGGCAAAAGTGAGGTTCCAACTGAAAAGATTATAATAATCCCCATCAGTCTTAAGTCTAAAACAAATAGCATACTACCACAGTAAATGAGCAAGTTTGCAATACTTTTCAGGAGATCAATCCAGGCACTGAGGTAATCTTCGTATACAGCATCTACATTGTTATTTATGATGCTCAAATAATCTACAGGCTGTGCTTGTTCAAATTTCTTTGGCTTTTGTGAGATGAATTTCGAGAATAATTGCTGCCTGATTTCCAAGTTGAAATCTCTTGATAATTTCCATTCCCACAAACGATTTAAGTATTCAAAACAGTTATTTAAAACAACCAATATTAGAAACCAAATAATCAGTTTTCCAAGATAAGGCGCTCCAAGGTTATATTTATCCATAAGAAGTTTTGTCATCATTGGAAAGAGAGAAGACGTCAGAGAAAAAATACCGTAAAAAATAAAGCCTGCCATAATGGTCCATTTCAGTTTGTTGATAAGCTTCTTCATCTATCTTTCCTTTCAAAAAAGATCGAGGAAGACCTCGATCTTTTATACCGTTCTTAGTTTTTTATCAAAGCAGAAGGTTTCATAATTTTTCCAAAATTTTAGTGATGAAACGTTTAACAAAGAATTATACGTTTTAATCATACGATTAAGGTTAGCCATTAGTTCGACTAATAGACCGGTATATATTGATGAATTCGAGTTATAGCTGAATTGAACAGTTAAGTTATCCATACCCGTGCGGAGATCTATTTTATTGTGCTGAATAACTCATCTATGAACAGTATAGATGAGTTTTATTTACTTGAATAGTGATAGATTGAGATTTTTGACTCTTAGTATTTCTTTATAACAATAGTTGGATTAGCTGAAAGTGAATCTATTGTTAGCTTGTAGAGAACGGCAACTTCAGTTGATAGATATCTATAGTATGAGATTAAAGGCTATATGGAAAGTGTTCAATAATTATATATTGAAATAATTGGTTTTTGATATACCAATAATTGTATGGTTTATAGAGTTGTTGTTGAAAACGAGATTATACGGATATTTTGTTAAAAATAAAGAGAGGCTCTAGGATTTCTTGGAAAAAAAGAGCCCGTAGTTTGGTGGGAGTAATTGCTAAGTTCTGATAGAAAAAGAAGGTCGGCATTATTTTTTGCGTGATATACTATTTATAACACCGCGAGATTAGTGATGATTTGTAGATATTGCAATACAAAGGGTACGAAACTATTAACGGACAGTATCACTGTGCAAATTGTGAACTGGATTTTAGTGAGAACCAAAAGGTATCATTTTAGATATATATCAATCAATAGACGACCAGAGATAGGATAAAAAATAATGCATTTTTAATGTCCTTATATTGAAAATCACATACTGATAAAAATATAATCTATGAGGTGGAAAATGAAAAAGGTGATGCTTTTTTTCTTATGTATCTTAGCAGGTTGCAGCAGTCAAAAACTTGAAAGTACAGCTGTAGAATTAGAAGATTCAAGGGTGTATTCTAAATCGGAGATACAACAAGGTGTGAGGGTAATTGAGCAGAAGTTTTCCGAAGAATTCGAATCTGGGCGGATAACTAAACTACACTATAAAGATGAATATATCGAAAAGATAAATGAATGCTCTGATGAGAAATCCTGCATGGTATTTAGAGCTGAGATGGAGTTTCCAAATAGAGACTCTAATCATGAACAGAATGCGAAAGACAGGTTCGATAACTGGTACTGGTATCTCACTTATGACACAGCTGAAAACAGGTGGGGTGTTTCCAATTATGGCTTTAACTAAGCTTTTTGCTGCTTGGTACACTAAGTATTGTGGAGCTTAAATGAGTCTTTAAGAATTTGAATGTTTTAGCTTGCGATTTTTTTGAGCGGCTTTTTCAGGAAGTTGTGAACTCAACTGGCGCAAACTTAAGCGTCTAAAAGGTTGCTCAATCAAATTATCCACCTTCAGACACAAGGAGTTTACACAAAATTGTACTCGCTTTTCGCTGCGAGCTGAACTCGGTTCCGGCGTTTGACTAGGTTCAAAAAGGCGCCCACTAAAAATTTCTCCAAAGCACTTCACGAGTAATCTCAAACAGTTCGTCGTGAAAATTTAATTGAGGAATACTCGAGTAAAGTAGGAATCGAGCGTGTGGCCGATCATTCCGAAAAAGTATCGCTTTCCTTATAGGAAGGGGATACTTTTTTGATAAATTGACTATCTTATGTTGGTGAGTTTTTGCTGATCGAGTTGTAGTTTAGAAAGATAGCCCAATAAAGGAATAGTATGTTGTGTGCGTCTAATTTTAACACCATGCCTGTTCTATCAATAAATTTGTCTTGATTTTTAAATGTATTGCTATCGTTAGAAGTCAGTTGTGTTTTTTATTAGTGTGTAAAGGGATGCTTGAAATAGATGTATATAACTCGTAGTATCTAATTTTAAAGTTATCGTAAGCGCTGTAATTTTTTTGATATTATATTACTATAACCATTAAAAGGAAAGACTAAATTATTTTATGGATATCGCTTGTTTTGAAAATGAAGGTGTTGGTAACTGAGAAATGGTGATTTTCTAGACAATTTAAAAAGCGGGGACTCGTATGAAACAAAGCATGCGCCACTTGAAGCAGTTCGCTACTCTTTTCACTCGACATAGAGCTGTAATTTTTAAACTAGGGACTATCTATTTTTTTCGTGGGATTTTCCCGACAATGTATATGATTGTGCTTGGAAAGATGATTAATCAGTTTCTGGAACAGTTGCAACCTGACACTCTAATGGTAGAACGTTTGTTACCGCTAATTCTGCTGCTGGGAACGCTCTATTTTCTACAAAGTCTGGTAGCTCATAGATTAGATATAGCAAATATGCGGTTTGAGCTCTTCTGTGAAAGGACACTTGAGCCGGAATTGGTAAAGCGGCATTTGGCGACTCCTTATGAAGTGATGGAGTCTGAAGATTACAAAGATCAGGTTGAGATGATCTTTAATGATTTTTCAGGACGCATTGCTACAGCTGTGCGGAATACATTTGAGCTCTTGTCGGTAATTTGTTCGTTCTTATTAGTGCTCGCAATCGTTGCCAGTCAAAATATCTGGATTGGCCTGGGTATTCTAGCAATTACGCTGCCGCTAATCAAGATAACTATTGAGAACGGTAAAAACAATTATGCTGTATTTTCAGAATTGATTCCATTGAGAAGGAAAAATGAGTACAAATTTTCCTTATTTAACAGTTTTGAGTTTGCTGAGGAGCGTCTGGTATTTGATAATAGTGAGGCATTGGATAAGTTTTACGATGAAGATTGGGAACAGATGTATCGAAGGGAGAAGGAGCTTGCCTTTCCATTCTTTATGAAGATCAATGCTGTGACTGTTTTTTCAAGTCTTGTGAGTGTCTTTACAGCACTGATTCTGATCGTCCCAGTCTATTACGGGCAACTTTCTATCGGATTCTTTATTGCATTGCTTAATGCCCTCATGATGGTGATGAACGCTGTTTCAAATGAACTACTTCCAATTGTGGAAGACTACAGCGAGAACTGGGAATATATGGCTGCTGTAGGGGCTTTTTATACGCAGGCCAGTCAGTTATCGGACTTGGAGAAAATGCAGATGCCGCCTGAAATATTCGAACAAATCCGTTTTGAACATGTTTCTTTCAAGTATCCGGGGGCCACAGCGTATACGCTGAAAGATGTCTCCTTTGAGTTAAATAAAGGCTCAAAGTATGCTTTTTTTGGAGAAAATGGTTCAGGGAAATCTACTATTATCAAACTTTTGCTAGGCTTGTATGGCAATTATGAGGGCAACATCTACTTTGGTGAACTTGAACTCCGGACTCTGAATAAGACCGCCTTAAGGAGTAGCTGCAATCTTATGCTACAGGACTTTAATCATTTCGCAATTCCAGTTTTTGATTTCCTCAATCTCAATGATGGTAGTTGTGAGGCGAATAAAATTGAATGGAATCAGGAGTTAAAGGAATTGCTTGGCCCCGAATATTTGGCTGATTCCTTGATGTTGGGAAATATCCACCAACAAGGCATTGAATTGTCCGGCGGTCAGTGGCAAAAGCTCCTCTTTTTAAGATGCAAGCATCAGATAAAAAAATTGTTCATTTTTGATGAACCTTGTGCTTCACTGGATTGTCGCGCAGAAAAACAATTTTATCAGGAAGTCGAAGGGTTATGCAAAAATGACCTGGCTATCTTTATCTCTCATCGAATGGGATCCGTTTTTTTAGCAGATGAAATTTTTGTTATTCACAAGGGATCCATCGAAGAGTCTGGAGAATTTCGAACTTTGGTAAATAACGGTGGTCTGTTTAGTCACTACTATCACAATCAAAAAAGTTGGTATGAAGATGAAGAAATTTGTTAAGTTATTTACCCTTTGTTTTTCTTTTGACAAGATGCGTACAATCTGGCTGGCTCTCCTTTTATTGGCTGCGAGTCTTTGGTCTGTTCTAAAAGTAGCATCATTGTCAAACATGATTGATGTTTTATTTGCCGCAGAAAGTCTGAATGAGCGTATTGCGAGCATTATTGGATGGGGCGGCTTTGTGATTTTTTCTCACTTGCTCCATGCAATGACCAGTTATTCTCTGAATGGAGCTACTCGACGATTGACCCATCAGCTGAATCGTCATGTTGCGAAAAAAATTCCGGCATTGTCACTGGAAGCTGCACATGATCCCGATTTTCTAGAGGCATACACTACATATCATACTGCTGTAAGGGAACTTCCCGTCACTTTCATTGGGGTTCTAAAGATTTGCTTTGATACGATTCCGTTTCTGATATTTATCAGTGTATTAATTGCTAATTATTATTTCCCGTTGATTGCAACTGTGCTTCTATTAATTACTTTGACAATCGTAACCATGCGGCGTAATCGAAGTACAGATACTCTTACCAATGCTTATGAGACAAAGAAAACGGCCGAGTTGAAAAAGTCCTACTATCAATCTCTGCTCTTTAAAGACCGGGCTTTACTGGAAATCATTGCAACACAATCAAAAGACCGTTTTTTCAATTTTTATGCCAATAGCAACAATCAGTTATCTCAAGTTGACGAAGAAATAAGAACTTTTCACCTAAAACAAAAACAAAAAAATATGATTCTCAGCGTTTTGGGATATCTCCTAGTTCTTGCTATCTTTTCTGCCGCGCTGGTGACACAACAAATTACGATTGGTGAATTTATCGCGCTGCTTTCCATCTCCGAAATGCTCGTGGAAAATACCAAGGCTGGCTGGGCCATCTATTTTGAAGCAATCTGCGAAAAGTACGTGTATCTCCAATCTTTCCATGATTTTACCGAAGCTACCTCTTATTCTGTGGCGCCTGCTCGTCTTGAAAAAGCTCATCAAATTCATTTAGAAAACATTAGCTTTCATTACCCGGGTACTTCTGAGAACGTCCTTCACGAGGTCAATTTGACGGTGACAGCTGGCGAAAAAATCGCCTTCGTAGGGGAAAATGGCTCTGGGAAATCTACTCTTTTGAAACTGATTTTGGGTCTGTATACTCCGACAACCGGTCATATTCGCTATCAAGAGGGCAAGGGAAATTCCCGCCGGTTTGGTAAGATTTCCGGGCTTACCCAAAACTATAGTCGCTATAAACTATCCTTTCAGGAAAATATTGCTATTGGCGAAGATGTCACAACAGTCAATCCTGCGTTCTTTCACCAAGCGATTGCTCCTTTACGTTTGCAGCAAAAATTAGAACCTCAGGGGATCACTGGGACTACCAATTTGAGTAAAGATTTCGGCGGGTGCGAGTTATCCGGCGGTACTTGGCAGCGGGTTGCTCTGGGAAGAAGTTTCTACAAACCAGCTAATTTTCTGTTTTGGGATGAACCCACATCAGCGATTGATCCTCTAGAGGAAAAGCGACTTTTTTCGGTCTTTGAGGCTGCTGGGAAACAAAAAACAACTTTGCTCGTAACTCATAAATTAGCTGCTGCAAGACATGCGGACAGAATCTACGTATTAGACAAAGGTGAAATTATTCAACAAGGAACTCATCACGAGTTACTGACTTTAAATGGCAAGTACAAGGACCTGTGGGAGACACAAATTTCACTTTTTAAAGAATTGTGATTTCGTCACTAATTAGAAAGACTCCAATAACAGAGGGTTTCTTCGTCGTGCTTTCCCCTTACTGAGGGAGGTTAACTGCAATGCTAAAAAAGGGCTCTGATTTTTATTGAACCACTTGATAAATGACAACAACAAAACAGGCCAAAAGGAAGGCGAAAATTGAGCGCAAATAGCGTCTTGTCAAGATAATACAAATAATTAAGGAAAGATGGTTTTGTGATTTGGTCTCGCTTACAATTTCGAATGTTATAATTAGATTGATATACGAAAGATCGAAAACTGTAGTGGAGAATTCTATTGTAGCGATGTTCTAAGAGTGGAGGGATTTCATGGATTGCAAAAATCATTTTTCCGGAATCAGCTTTTTCAAAAATGTGGCCAACAGATGGTTTTTTCTTATAGGAGCAATGGTGTCCATACAATTTCTTCTGGGGCAAAATATCGCTGAACTGAATGAAACATTATGGACTGTTTTATTTGTAATAGCTATAGGGATAACTATAGTTAAATATTTTAGACAGTCAGATTAGCTGCTCCGGCTCACCTCTTAGAACAATAAGGGAGAAGCTTGGGTCTAATCATTATTTTCTACCCCTGCTCTTAATTTTGGACTGTCGTTCTAATAAGCGCGCTACAAGTAATCAAAAAGGAATACGAAACTGCTAAAGTAGAAGAAGGTACACGCCAATAGGTGAAAAAGAGTGTTCCATTTATTTTGAAAGAGAATCTTGTGCTGATTCTCTTTTCAAGCGGCACGACTTTTTCAAACCCCAAATTTGGGCTTAGGAATTGCTTATTGAGGGTGGAGTGAAAATATAAAGAGAAGAAACACTCGTTTAGACAGGAGTTTTTATGAAAAAATATTTATGGGCAATTCGTGGCTATATCATTCTCGGAATTGTATTAAATTTAATTGAAGCATTTCTTACCTCGCTTTTTCTATTGTTTCCTGGCTGGATTGTAGATAATTATCACAAAGGACTTTCATACATCCTCTGCCTAACTGCTCTTTATTCCGGTATTTTTGTCCTCTATCTTATAAATGCCTATTTCTCAAATCGTGTTTCAGACTATCGGCGCATAAAATTTGAAAAGGAAATAAAAAAGGATTTTTTTAATTCCACGATTGGAAGGGATTATGAAAGCTTTCATGAGTACAGCAATGCAGGGTACATTTCCATGCAGGCCAACGACATTACAGAGATGTGTCAGAATTATTTAAGTCCGTTACTAGCAATTTATAGATCGATTTTATTAATCCTGGTCTTTGGAATTTCGTTAGTTTTATTTGTGAATGTTTGGGTGGCATTGGTTATTTTGATCTTTTCGATTCTGGTCGTCTTTGTACCTAGAATTACAGCAAAAAAATTAGCACAAAAAAATGAGGTTTATTATGCTCGTTTGGGGAACTATACAAATGTGATTAAAAACTTCTTCGATGCTCACGATATTTTGGATAGTTCTAGTCGAAAAACGATTACTTCTCTCCATGAAGATGAGCTGGACGATGTTCTGAACTCAAATATGTCTTTCCGAAAGACGAATAGCTTAGCAATGGTCATCAATGGTGGTGCAGTTGAATTTGTGGCGGTCATTACTTTTATTGTGGTTGCGTTGTTGCTCTTTCACAATCAAATTACTGTCGGAATGGCGACGATTTCCTTTACCTATAGCACGCGATTTATCGAGCCTATTTATGAGCTTAATGTTTGTTTAGGCAAGGTAAACTCGGTAAGAAAGGTTCAAAAGAAATTACTTGGAATTATCAATGAATCCAAGCGTCAAGAAAATAGGACAACAAAAAAATTCCGCACCATCGAAACTTCTGCCTTGCATAAACAGTACAAACACGCGAGTATTCATCTTCCAATCCTATCGTTATCTTTTCCTAAAAAATATTTGATAACAGGTGAAAATGGCACAGGGAAGAGTGTTTTGCTGCGATTACTAATGAACTTTGAGAAACCCAATCATGGAGCAATCCGCCATGATGGTGAAGGCAATCTGGATGTTTCGGAAAGTGTCTGTTACTTACCGCAAAAAGTGGTGATTTTTAATGGATCGTACGAAGACAATGTCACGATTTATCAAACCTATGATTCTAGTCGGTTAGAACGGTATGAATCACTTTTCCCAAAAGCAATTATTCAACATATCAAAGAAAATGAGGATCTCCATAAGCTGAGTGGTGGTGAGAAGCAAGTCATTGCGCTACTTCGAGGATTGTGCAGCAACAAGGATATTTTATTGATGGATGAACCGTTTGCCGCGATGAACACATTGACCATCGAACACTTTGTAAAAAGGATGAATCAAATCGACCGAATGTTGGTAATCGTCGCTCACAATATGGAGAACTATGTAGAATTATTTGACGAAGAAATTATCGTGGTACGCTGATTCCTTCAGATAAAGGAGCGTGGATTTTTTTAAACTGGCTGAAATTCATAAACTGTACGAAGAAAATCGTGCAGTGAAGGCAGTTATTGTTAATTGGTAAATCCAAGGAATTAAAACTGCCAGGTTTGACTTGTTAAACTATAGCTTGAAGCGACTGCTCTATTTAAAAAGAATCAACCCCGATAACTGAGGGATTGGTTCTTTTTTTGATAATAGGCGGTAAGTGTCAAGCGTTTCACTGCAGATGCAGCAATGGCAACTGGCAACATCTGTTTCAGCTATCTTCCGGAAAGTGGTATAATGACTGGAAGGAGATTTTTAAGAAGGGCTGTGGCGACGTGCGTTTTTTACATACGGCTGATTGGCATATCGGCAAAAAATTCAATGGCTATGATCTGTTGGCAGAACAAGAGGCAGTCATCAACCAGATTATCGAGATTGCCGTGGCTGAAGCTGTCGATGCAGTAGTGATTGCAGGGGATCTCTATGATCGCGGGGTGCCACCGGTAGAAGCGGTGGCCTTGTTTAACCGACAAGTGGCGCAGTTGAATCTGGAAAAAGGGCTGCCGTTGTTGGCGATTTCCGGAAATCATGACAGTTCGATTCGTTTAGAAACCGGGAGTCCGTGGTTTTCGCATACCCGGTTTCATCTGCACACTCGATTAGAGCAGTCATTTGTTCCGGTGGCAATTGGCGATACGCAGTTCTTTCTATTGCCGTATTTTGAACCAATCGCAGCACGAATCTATTTTGAAGACGACACGATTCGCACAATTGCAGAAGCCATGCAGCTAGTTGTGGCGGAGATGAAAAAAGCGTTTGATCCGGCTATGAGACAGGTATTGGTGACTCACTTTTTCGTAGCGGGTGCCACGCGGACAGATTCAGAAACCAAAATTGAAGTGGGCGGGCTGGACAATGTGCCGGCGGATCTTTTCGATGATTTTGACTATGTGGCATTGGGGCATCTTCATGGCAAGGATGCCGTGAAACATCCCCGAGTGCAATACAGCGGCTCGCCGTTGAAATTCTCGCTGTCGGAAGCGACGCAGGAAAAAGGTGTATTCATCGTGGATACTACGGCTGCCCAAAAGCGACAATTTTTGCCGCTGGTGCCAGTTCATGATGTTCGAATTTTGACTGCTGAGTATGACCAGTTGCTAAATCCTGACTTTTATCAAGCCGTGGGACGAGAAGATTTCTTGCAGATCAAGCTTACAGATCGAGCGGTGATTCCTAACTTGATGAACACTTTGCGGGGAATTTATCCACGCATATTGGGAGTTGAGCGAGTCAGTGGTGTAACAAAAGTGCAACAGAAAGCGGCTGAGCTGCCTCAAGAGCGTAATCCCGAAGCGTTAGTCCAGGACTTTTTTGCTGAAATGACTGGCGAGACGCTTTCGAATCAGCAGCAGGAATGGCTACGAGAAGCTTTGCAAGAGATCACCAAAGAATGATCGAAAAAGGACCGGGGTTCCAAGAAAAATGCTGTGAGCTGAAGCATTGTCAAAACAGCATTGCCAAAACAGATACGAAGGAGGAGCAAAATGCAACCGCGTAAATTGACGCTGACCAATTTTGGGCCGTTTATACAAGAAGAAGTAGATTTTGCTGCTTTTGAAACCAACGGACTGTTTCTGATTAGTGGCCGTACTGGCGCTGGCAAGACGACGATTTTTGATGGCATGACGTATGCTTTGTTCGGTCAGACTTCGGGTAAGCTGCGCTCGCCTAAAGAAATGCGTTCGGCTTTTGCTACACCTGAAGAAGAGACCGAAGTGCGGTTTACTTTTGAACACGGTGGCTTTTTATATGAGGTTCAACGACGGCCGGAACAAGAAGTTGCTAAAAAACGTGGCAATGGGATGACGAAGCGGGCAGCCAAAACCACGTTGACGATTTTTGACAGTAATGGTCAAGAACAGCGGCAAATCAGTAAGGATGTGGATAACTACATTCAGGAGCTGTTACATTTGACTGCCGATCAGTTCTTTAAGATTGTTATGTTGCCCCAAGGTGAATTTCGAAACTTTTTGGTGGCTTCCAGTTTAGATAAAGAGCAGGTGCTACGACGACTTTTTGACACCCAGTTGTACACACACCTGAATGACTGGCTGAAAGAGCGAGTGACGGCGGGTGGCGAAACACTTAAACTACTGGATATGAAGGCCCAGACACTGGCGGAACATTTTCAGTGGGCATCGGCTACGCCACCGGAAAGTGTCAGCTTGCCGGAATTAGCCGCAAATTGGCAGGTAGATATTGCCGGCCTAAAAGAGAAAGAACAGCTGACTGAAAAGCAGCTGCTGGAAGCACAAAAGGCTGAGAAGGTAGCGGAAGCCGCTTTCTACGATGGCAAGGAACGGCTGGGACAGTTTGAAGAATTGGCAAAACTAGAGGAAGCAGCGGAAGACTTGAAAGCACAGGCTGAGGAGATTGCCGGAGCGAGAAACAAGCTGCAACAGCTCCAGTGGGCCAAGGACAATCGTCATCTGTTGGAGAATCAGCGGGAGCAGCAGCTTCAAGAAAAGCTGCTGATGGACAAACTGGCGTCAGCTCAACAGCTGGCAGATGAGCTGCAGCAGGCTTTTGAAACGTGGCAAAAGGGACAGGCAGCACAGCGCAGTCGTAAAGAAGAGATGACCCAAAAAAGGCAGCACTTGACTGAAAAAGAGCTACAGCTGCCGCTAGCTCGCCGCAGTGAGGAAAAACGGCAAGAAGCTGCTTCTTTGCAGGATTCTTTGGCGCAAGTTACTGAGAGAGTTCAACAACTGATTCAAAAAGAGACTGAAAAAAAAGCACAGCTACAGCAGTTGGCGTTGCAATTGGCTGAAAAAACTGACCTGCAAGAATACAAGTTGCAATTGACGCAGTTGGAAAATCTGGTTGAAAAGTTGACGGACAGTCTTCAGCAAGCTAAGTCTGCAGAACAGGCAGTTACCGATGGACAACAGCAACTGAAAAAGATACAACAATCTCTCCAACAGCAGCAACAAAAGGTACAAGTAACTCATGAAGAATTATTGACATTAAAAAGTCGTCAGGCGGCATTGATGATTGCCAAGCTATCATTGGATTTACGTCCGGGAGAACCATGCCCGGTTTGTGGGGCATTGGAGCATCCTAAAGCACACAAGGAGCGGCCTGAATTTTCCGCAGCTGAAATCAGCGAAAATGAGCTGCAGTTGCAGGTATTGGAAACCACGTGGCAGCAAGCTGAAAAGGATTTAACGGCTCTTGAAACCAAAGCAGAACAACTAGCGGCAGAACTGGAACTGCTGGCTCGTAAGCTCACTGAGGCAAAAGTGGAGCAGGTGCGTCATGAGAATATTTTTGATGAAGCATTGGCTGCCATCAATGCTAAGGCTGTGTCGATCGCTTTAGCTGATCAAAGAGGGACGGCAGCTGATCTTACCGGTGATACCACCGCAGAAGCCTTGGTAGCAGCCGCTGATTCGGTGGCTGCAGCAGTCAGTGACACCGCAACACCACCACAGATATTGTCCCACTTACAAAAAGCGTTACAACAAAAAGAAGAGCATCTGACAAAGACCGCCCAGCAAGCGGACCTTTTGCAACAAGAGTTAGCGCTTTTAGCAGTAGAAATAAAGAACGAAACCACAACTCAGCAACAATTAACCAGTCAATCTCAAAAGTTGCAGGGGGAATTGGCCGGTTTGGAACTACAATTGGGGACTGCTCGGTTGCCAGAGCTGGAACAGGCAATTACTGAGCTGGCTGAAACGGTTACGAACCTGGAAGCGACGAGTGCTGCTTATGAAGAGCAAGGGCGTCAGCTGCAAGCAGAGCAGCTGACTACGGATGTTCGTTTGCAACAATTGACCGAAGCATTGACTACTCAGCAGCAAAAAGCAGCACAGGCCACGAAAGCTCTTGAAGAGCTGTTGGAAAGTGCGCCATATGAGAAGGTGACTGCCGCTGATTTGACGGAGTTGGTAGCGACTTTGTCTGAGCTTGAACCGTTGGAAAAGAAAATTTCTGACTTTGCGCAGCAAGAGGATTTTGTGACCCGTCGTCGGCAAGAGTTGCAGGAAAAACTAAAGGAAACAATCACGCCGGAATTGGCGCCGTTGGATGCTGCTTTTGAAGCTGCCCGCAAAGTTACCAAAGAGGTTCAAGAACAGCTATCTAAACAGCAACAACAGCGAATAAACAACGAGGCTACCTGTCAAGAATTGCAGCAACTGATTGCAGCCAACGAAGTGCAAGTGGCTCAGCAGACGCAGCTGCTGCAATTAGCAGATACCGTCAGCGGCCGTAATGCCTATAAGACTAGTTTGGAACGCTACATCCTCCAGAGCTATCTGCAGGAAATCCTGTTGGTAGCCAATACGCGCTTGGCTCGTTTGAGTCGAGGACGTTACCAGTTTCAATTGGCAGACAAAGAAACTGGTGGTCGGGGTATGAAGGGCTTGGACATTGATATTTACGATGACAATGCTGGGGATGCTCGGCGTGTCCAGACCCTTTCCGGTGGCGAAAGTTTTATCGCTGCATTGGCTTTGGCACTATCATTGGCGGATGTAATCCAAAATCGTGCCGGAGGGATTGCCATTGAAGCGTTGTTCATCGATGAAGGTTTCGGCTCATTGGACGAAGAATCTTTGGAGATGGCGATGGAGGCCCTCAGTATGATTGAAACGGAAGGGCGCATGATTGGAATCATCAGTCATGTGCAGGAATTGAAAACCAGTATTCCAAGACAAATCCTGGTGAAAGCTGACGGTGCCGGCCAAAGTCGCATCGAAATGCAGCTGGAAGCCAGTCAATGAATCCGCAGCATCGTTTTTAACACAGCTGACACACTTCCTTTGGTCAAAGTCTGACTAAGGACAAGAAGTGGTTACTCTTTTGGTGTCAGGCAGTGGAAATGGCAAAAAGCGGAGGCAATAAATAGGAGGAAACCACATGAAATGGAGTATCCCGGAAAAGGTCATTGAACGGGGACGCGATTATTTGAAAGAGGGCCGGGTGCTGTCAGTGACACCGGATGCGGCGAATAATGTCTGGCATGCAGAAGTGCTGGGCAGCGAGCTGTATTTTGTAGATCTGGACGCCACTGCCAAAGAAGAAGATTACTGTCAGTGCCCTTATTGGGAAGAACACCATTATTGCAAGCATACGGTGGCTGTAGAATTGTATTTGCGGCAAGAGGGGAAGACCCGTCGTATCAAGGCTGACGACTTGGAAAAACCCAGTGGCTTCTCTGCCTCGGAGATGTTTTCCAATGGCTTTTCTCGTCTGCGAGACGCCGAAGACAAGAAACCGCAGCCATTGAGTCTGCAGTTTGTCGTAGAAAGCATCCCTACCAATCCGTTTCATCCGGAGCTGTCTGTATTGGGCATCTCGGTGAAACTCGGCTATCGCGGGCAGACTCGCAATTATGTGGTGAAAAATATTTACCGCTTTTTGACGGCTTACCAAGAGGGAAAAAAACTGCTCTTGAACAAGCAATACCAGTTCCAATTGGGGGCGGGGGCATTTACTGAGGCGGAAAATCAGCTGCTAAGAGAACTAGCCGGTTTGGCCCAAACGCAGGAATTGATGGGGCAGACGGGAATCCAAAATCGCGGCAAGCTGGATAAAAAATACCTACTGCTGCCGGTGGAATTTGGCCGAGACCTGTTGGAGCAAATGCGGATTTTTCCCACGGTGCTGCAGTTTGAAGAGGGAAAGCTGGGCCCAATACTTTTTGCTGATGAGGGACAGCCGTTAGCCTTTTCAGTGCGTAAAAAAGGAGAAGACTTTCAGCTGAGTATCGATCGGCTGTTTCGCCAACTCTTCAGCCATTATCGCTGGGGAGTTGCCGGCGAAGCCATCTATCCGCTGAGTCCAAAGCAACTGGAAATCTATCAGACATTAGAACAGCTACTGAAGCGCTTGCCAGAGCCGGTAATTGCCTATCCGAAAAATGAACTGTCGGTCTTATTTAAACAAGTGCTGCCTTTGTTGCGCGAATTAGGCGAAGTAACTGTCGCCGAAGAGGTTTACGAACACATCAGTGAGCAACCATTGGCAATCAAGTTTGTCCTGCGACGTAAGCAGGGAAAAATTCAAGTACAGCTGGACTTTCGTTATGGAACGACTACCTTTTCCAGTGATCCAAAATATCAGGTGAGTGCGGACAATCATCCAGAAATCATGCGGGATTATCAAAAGGAAGAGCGGGCACGGCATTTGTTGCAGCGCTTTGGCTTTGGTATCAATGACACCGGTTTTGCAAAAGAGATTCCGACTGGTGGCAAGCTGTTTGACTTTTTCACCAAAGAAGTGCCCGCGCTGCAGCAATTAGGCGAAGTATTGATGGGGAAAAAGCTGCGGGAGCTGTATCTGGATGCAGCCGGCCATCCTCCTAAGCTGACGGTAGATCAGGAAGGCTCCTGGTTAGATGTCCGCTTCGACATCTCAGGTATCGCTGACCATGAAATTGATGCGGTTTTGGCTAGTCTGTTGAATAATGACCGCTTTTACACATTGGAAAATGGGCAGATCATCACCTTTGATTCTGAAGAGTTTCAGCAGACTTCTCAAGCGCTGCAAAGTTTGCGGGACCAGCTGGCTAGTCAAAAAGGCCATCTGCAGCTGCCTTTGAATCAAGGATTGGCATTGCAAGAGCGGCTACAAGGCGATAATATTTCCTTTACGGCAGCCTTTTCTGAGATGGTCAAGGACTTGTTGCATCCGGAAACTTTCACGACACCACTGCCAGACGGTCTACAAGCGGAATTGCGAAACTATCAGGTGACAGGTTTCCGCTGGTTGAAAATGCTGAGTCATTACCACTTTGGCGGGATTTTGGCTGATGAAATGGGACTGGGAAAGACGCTGCAGGCAATCACCTACCTGCTTTCAGAAAAACAAGAGGGCAGTAAACTGCAAGCCTTGATCGTCTCACCTGCCAGCTTGACCTATAACTGGCAACAAGAGCTCAAGCGTTTTGCGCCACAGCTGAAAACAGCAGTGATTGGCGGCAATCGCAATGAGCGGGAAAAATTGCTGGCCGAGCCCTTGGATGTCTACATCACTTCTTATGCCAGCTTGCGTCAAGATGTGGATATGTACCAAAATCGACCAATCACCCATCTAATTTTGGACGAAGCACAGATGGTCAAAAATAGTACTACAAAAACCGCGCAAGCATTGCGATCCTTGCAGATTGATCATCGCTTTGCCCTCAGTGGCACGCCAATTGAAAACAATCTGGAAGAGCTGTGGTCATTGTTTCAGATGATTATGCCGGGTTTTTTCCCGAGTCGCCCGAAATTCAAGGAACTCTCCGCTGAAGCAGTAGCTAAAATGATTCGCCCCTTCATTTTACGGCGGGATAAAAAAGCGGTATTGAAGGATTTGCCGGATAAGCTGGAACGCAACTACTACAGTGCGCTGACGGAAGAGCAAAAGACGATTTATCTAGCTTATCTGCGGCAGATGCAAGAGCAGATAAGCGGTATGGATTCTCAAGCCTTTCGTAAAAATCGGATTGGGATCTTGGCCGGGCTGACGCGGCTACGACAAATTTGCTGTGACCCACGGCTGTTTATTGAAGACTATGAGGGTACCTCCGGAAAGCTGGAACAAGTGAAAGATCTGGTACAGGCTGCCAATGAAAACGGCCGGCGGATTTTATTGTTTTCTCAGTTTACCGGGATGCTGGACATCATCGAAGGAGAACTGGCGCAGATGGGGCTGACCAGCTTTTATCTGCGGGGCTCTACGCCGCCTAAAGATCGCATCAAGATGGTGGATGCTTTTAACGCTGGAGAAAAGGACGTCTTCTTGATTTCCCTGAAAGCCGGCGGTACCGGGCTGAACCTGACCGGAGCAGACACGGTGATCCTCTATGACCTCTGGTGGAATCCAGCGGTGGAAGAGCAGGCAGCTGGCCGGGCACATCGTATCGGTCAGAAGAAGGTGGTGGAAGTCTGGCGTTTGATTGCGGAAGGGACGATTGAAGAACGAATCGATTTGTTGCAAAACGAAAAACGTGAACTCTTCCAAAAAGTCATCTCCGGCAATGAAGCTCAGATTCAGCAGTTGACAGAAGAAGATATCCGCATGATTTTAAATGCCGGTGCCGAGTAAGAATTTTTGGTACAGGTTTGAGCGAAAGCAGTCCATTCATAGCTGCTTTTGTATTAAAAAAAGGATCTTGTCTCACCTGAATTGGTGAAGCAAGATCCTTTTTGATAGTTGTTTTGCCAAGTTATCTCCGTAGGTAATTGAGATGGCGAGGTGGCATTGATTAGACGGACAGCGGCGCAAAGATTCCGCAAACGGTGTCGTGGAGTTGATCGAAACCGTTCAATTCCAAATCGAAGAGCTCCTGTTCACCATGGGGAATGTCTCGCAGACGATGGTTGAACCACAGGGCATGCCAGTCACAGCTTTTGGCACCGACGATGTCATTTTCAAAGCTGTCGCCTACATATAAAGTAGTTTTACCGTCAAAGCCAAAGCGCTCTTCGGCCAATTGGAAGATTTCCCGTTCTGGTTTTTGGAAGCCTGTTGCTTGGGAAATAATCACGTTGTCTGGATGAATCCAGTGCAAAAGACCCAGTTGTTTGACTTTTTTGTATTGGTGGTCGGTGGGACCGTTGGTGATGATCCCCATTGGAATCTCATTTTCTTTCAGGAAATCCAGTGTCTTGCGGACTTCTTCGTGCAATGTAATATTGTCCAGTTCTTCTTCATAGATAGCTTGAAAGCGCAGTGCGTCAGTATCGGAAATACTGTCATAGCCCAGATCTCGCAGCGACTGTTGGATGCGATAATTACGCATAGTCACGAGGTCCCATTCGCCAGTCAAGACTTTCGGGAAAAGCTCATCAGAATGAACACGGAAACGGATGTACAGATCGTGCATGTCATCATCACAAAAATCAGTTACGATTTTGTGGACGGCATTTTTAAACGGTTGTTGCTGATCATAAAGTGTATCATCGACATCAAATACGATTGCTTGAATCAAAGTTCGACACGCCTTTCGATTTCTGTAAATTTTCATGTGGCTCACACAGGTATCATTCTAGCAGAAATTCGACGAAAAAAAAGGCGGAAACCGCGCTGTATAAAGGTTTATTCTACCTTAAAAGCTCTCGAAGGCGACCTGGCAACAATCCGCTATTTTCAGTTTTCTTTACCGAAAAAAGATTTTGCATTGCCCAAACGCTTTCCTTATAATGAATAGGATCTGTTCTTTGGCGAATTAGTCGTCAACGAACAAGAGTGAAGAGAAGAGAGGATAAGAGATGTTACGACGTTTTTTTAGTTACTATCGTCCTTATAAGGGCTTGTTTTTGTTGGATTTTGGCTGTGCGATTTTAGTGGGGGCCTTAGAGCTGGCGTTTCCGGTGGCGGTTAATCAGGTGATTGACGACATCATGCCCCGTCATGATTTCAAGCTGGTGATGCTGGCGTGTGCCGGATTGTTTGCCTTTTATGCCATCAACACCGCATTGCAGTATATTGTGATCTTTTTTGGGCACAAGTTGGGGGTCAATATTGAGACCGATATGCGTAAAGACTTGTTTCGTCATTTGCAGCGACAGTCCTTTGCCTATTATGACGAACAAAAAACCGGTAATCTCATCAGTCGGCTGACCACTGATTTGTTTGAAATCTCTGAAGTGGCGCATCATGGTCCGGAAGATGTTTTCATCACCATCATGACGCTGGTAGGTTCTTTTGCGCTGATGTTTCACTCCCATGCAAAGCTGGCGGTGGCAACCTTTGCTCTATTGCCGCTGATTACCATTGCCTTGGTTTTCTTCAATAAAAAGATGACACAGGTAAATACCCGCATCTATGAAAATCTGGGAGATTTCAATGCCGGTGTGGAAGCTAGTGTCAGTGGTATTCGAGTGACCCAATCCTTTGCCAATGAGCCCTTTGAAGGTGAGCGCTTTGACGGACTCAGCCAAGGGTATCGCCAATCTAAAATTAAATTTTACAAAGTGATGGCCGCAAGTTCGGCTTATAACTACTTGCTGATTCGCTCAATCAGTCTTTTTACCCTGATTTTTGGAGCGTATTATGTGATTCAAGGGGAGCTGACGTATGGTCAGTTCGTCTTCTTCATCTTGCTGTCAAACGTGTTTGTTCGGCCAATTGAGAAGGTGAATAACATGATTGAAAGCTATCCTAAAGGTTTTGCTGGCTTTAAGCGGCTGACCGATGAGCTGGATCGGCAACCGGAAATTCAAGATCGTCCGGGGGCGGTTGCAGTCAAAAGCCTGCGAGGAGACATTCATTATGATGACATCTCTTTTGCTTACGGTGACGACAACAAAAAGGTACTGAGCCATATTGATTTGCAGATCAAACCAGGGGAAACCGTCGCCTTGGTGGGCCAAAGCGGTTCTGGTAAGACGACATTGAGCAATTTATTGCCCCGATTTTATGATGTGACCGCTGGAGCCATTACCATTGACGGCATGGATATTCGGGATATGACTTTGGAATCCTTGCGCAATCAAATTGGGATTGTGCAGCAAGAAGTTTTCTTGTTCCCCGGCACCATTCGTGAAAACATCGCGTACGGCAAATTAGATGCTACTGATGAAGAAATCGAGACAGCGGTAAGATTGGCACATCTTGAAGACGCTGTCGCCAATATGAAAGATGGGCTAGACACGTCTATAGGCGAGCGGGGAGTGAAACTTTCCGGTGGTCAGCGGCAGCGGGTGGCTATCGCACGGATGTTCTTGAAAAATCCACCAATCCTAATCTTAGATGAAGCCACATCGGCATTGGATAGCGAAACTGAAAAAGTAATTCAAGAATCATTGAATTCTTTAGCCGCTGGTCGTACCACATTGATCATTGCGCATCGTCTGGCAACTATCAAATATGCTACCCGTATCGTAGTGGTAAGTGACAAGGGCATCTTGGAGCAAGGGAGCCATGAGCAGCTATTGAATCAACAGGGACCCTATGCAGCACTCTATCAGTCTCAATTCCGTTAATTGTCAAAAATTTCCAAAATGTAGAAATAAAATGACATAAAACTCAACGTGCTTTCTAGTTTTTTAGCGGATTCTTTCTTAAAAAAATTCTTTTCTACCTTTTTTCAGGTATTAAAAAAATGAGGTTTCAGAGTGAAGGATTTATTCAAAAAAAACGTTTATTTTGTGGTATTCTGTGTTTCCAAATTTGCCTTTTACTGACTAAAAAATAACTGAACTATACAAGTTGGCGGCGATGAGCATGAAAAATTTTCTTTCCTGAGAATCCCGCGTAGTTCTTCATTATTGATCGATGTAAGCTTTTTCATAAACGTAGTCAAAAAATAATTTTTTTGAACAGAATATAAAGTGCGAATCGACTCGAAAAATTCTTAACAGCCGATTTAAGTAAATGTTTCACTAAATATATTGTCGGTTTTAGTTTCGATTAATATGGGAATAAAATTTGTAAATTCTCATTTATAAAAAATGAAAATTCCTGAAAACCGGTAAAAACGTGGGATGAGGCATTAAGGTAAATTTAATTTTACGAATATTTTTTTGAGAAAAGACTGGATATTTGATTTTTCATTGGGTATAATAGAGTCAGATTTAAAGATGAGGGCGATTCAATGAGACCCTCCAAGATATAAAAAGGAGTGATTACGTTGTTGACACTTTATACTTCCCCAAGTTGTACGTCATGCAGAAAAGCTCGCGCGTGGTTGCAAGAGCATGAGATTCCTTTTGTCGAAAGGAACATTTTCTCAGAGCCTTTGAATATTTCTGAATTGAAGGCAATCTTGCAAATGACTGAAGATGGAACCGAAGAGATCATCTCTACTCGTTCCAAAGTCTTCCAAAAACTGAATATTGATTTAGATGAATTGCCGTTGCAAGAATTGCTTGATCTGGTCCAAGAAAATCCGGGTCTGCTGCGTCGTCCAATCATGATCGACGAAAAACGCCTGCAAGTTGGTTTCAATGAGGATGAAATCCGTCGCTTCCTGCCTCGTGAAGTTCGTCAATTGGAACTGCGCCACGCACAATTGATGGCTGGCCTTTAAAATTATCTATGACTGATGGAGACAGAAGAAATATATTCTGTCTCTTTTTTTGCTCTAAACCCCGAATATGATGAAGTTTTTTCAATCAAAGGAGTTCGCTTTTGTGTGACTGATTTTAGGAAGTTTCATGATGCTCTTGATCCTGATGTCCCGCCTTCGTTTGAAGAAACAGCACTGCTCGATGTACCAAAAAAGTACCAGCTGCTGATTCAGCCTGATAAAATTTTAGTCAGGCAGCATTTGAACTATTTCGTAAGTAAAAGACGACTCTCTGCCAATCATTTTGAATGGCAGAGAGTCGTCTTTTGGAATTTTATGTTTGGTGATGCTCGCTATGCAGGAGTGTCACTGCCACTACCTATTTTAAAGTTTAGTCTGTAAAATAGTAGCGGGTCAGCTCAAGTGCATCATGTTCCATCAAGAGCTTGCCATGTTCTGACAAAACTTCTGATGTGGCGCTGCTGCGGCGAGCAAACTCAGCCATATAGGCTAAATAGTCTTCAATCTGGCCGTCGCTGATCAATTCATCGACAAATTCCACTTCCAAAAAGTAGAAGCCGGCCATTTGATAGAGGTTGCTGATCACGCAATCCAACTGTACCGCTTGGGCCATCAATACCAACTGCTCAAAGTCTGTCATCTCATAGATAAATTTACGAGGCAGCGGGTCTTGCGTGTCACGACTGTTTTCTTGCAGCTGCTCACCGATAGTCCGGCGCAAGATGGAGCCGGGCTCATCTGGGAAATCCTCGGCAAACTCATCAAGGTCGTTGAGATCCTCCATGTTGAGGTTCTTGCTGATGAATAATTCCAGGCCGTCTCCTTTGGGTAGTACTTGGAAGGTCACGGCTTCGCTTCCTTTGAATTCTTCATCTATATCGACTTCTTCGAGAATGCTGTAAAAGAAATTTTCGACTTCATTGTGATTGCCTAAAAGATCCAAAAAGGTGATTCCCCGCGCAGCTAAATCTTCACTTTTGATTAGGACCCGGATAGTATTTTCGTTAATGTGTTCCATTTCCATTTTTAGCTACACCTCATTTTCACGTGTTTTCAATATGTATCCATTGTAACGAAACTCCCCCAAAAGTAAAGGAAAACCTGTCACTCTAAAGAGAATCCTAAGGCCCGGCCAAACCGAAAATTGACTGCAGGTGCCACGCCCAAAAGCGGTCTGCAGAAGCTTGAAACATTTCGGGGAGCCAAATGCGTATCTCCTTTTGTAAATCAAAAAGGGAGGTAGACAGATGCTGATTGCTAAAGACCAAGAGGGTTGTTTGATTACTGGGGCAGCATACCGGCAGACAGGGAAAGAAAAAGAGCAAAGGGCTTTAGTCTGTCCTGGTTGTGGCAAAGAAGTAATCTTTAAAAACGGTAATGAGAAAATTCCCCACTTCGCCCATCGTGCCAACCACGAGTGCTACACGTTTTCTGAAGGGGAGTCATCGGAGCACTTGGCAGGAAAAGAATTGTTGCAGCGAATTCTACCGCCAGAGGCTTGCTTGGAGGCCTACTTACCGGAACTCTCACAGCGGCCAGATTTATTATGGCGACGCTTGGCGGTGGAATTTCAGTGCTCTGCGCTTTCTGCCCAAAGGCTTCAGGAACGAACGGAAAATTATTTGGCGCAGGGATATGACCCTTGGTGGATTTTGGGCCGGCATTTTTTGCCGGAAAAAGGATTGCGCTGGTCACAAGTAGCCAAAGCCGTGGTGCGCGATTCACCTCAAGGGCTGGAACTGTGGGGATTGAATACTTCAAAAGAAAGTTTGCTGTATTATCATGAGTTGGACTGGCATTATCAAGAAGGCACGCTGTTTTCTGTTACAGAGCATGGGGTGGGAGAAGCGTTATTTGCCGGCTTGTTTCATCCTGGCGGGCTAAGACGAAAACGAAAGGTACAGCCGAAATGGCGGATTGCCGAGTATCGTGTGCAGATGCAGCGATGGTTGCTCGTTCGTTCAAAGCGGGTCTTGCGCTTGCAAGGCTGTTGCTATGAGCGGGGCGGCAATCTACTGGCTTTGCCGGATTGGTGTTATCTGCCAGGAAGCTGTCAATTTTTGTTAGAGCAACAGTTGGTGTACTTACGTTTTTTGTTTTTACTGGATCCAGAAGCAAGTTTTGCCGCTTGGTATCTTGAAGCCAGCCAGGTGGTGGAGTGGCCGTTTCTGCTTTTGGATAAAAAAGCCGTGCTGGAAGAAGTTTTTCACGAGTGCCGTCGTTTGTGGCAAGCTATTTAGGAAAGGAGCGGCGCAGCTCAGTTCAATTTCTCGTATTGCCAGTTTATTTGACGCTGCCCTTGGTTATCGAAGATTATTTTTATTGGCTGAAGCAGTTCCTTCATAAAAGCCGCTAGTCTGAAAGTCTTAGGACTAGAAAATTCTGAATACTGTGATAACATAGGGGTGTCCGCTCTTGGTAAAAGCGCTATCTATCGCGTTACTAGCCAAGACACGGGGAAAAATAATAGCATTTGCGGAAATTTTCGCAAAGAAAAGGGGAACGGGTATGACTGAAACAACACAATTGCCAACACGAGAATCACTGCCAGCAGATCTGACTTGGGATTTGACGCTGATTTTTAAAGATGATGCGGCCTTTGATGGCGCATTTGCTGACTTGAAACAAGAGATTACCAAAGTGGGAGATTACAAAGGAACCTTGGCGCAAGGGCCGGAAGCTTTTAAAGCAGCCGTAACTTTCATGCTAGATGTCTATCGCCGTCTCGAAACACTTTATGTCTATTCTCATTTGAAAAACGATCAAGATACAGCGAATGCTGCTTATCAAGGAA
The DNA here is from genome assembly GCF_049166715.1 of Enterococcus infantis. NCBI lineage: Bacteria > Bacillati > Bacillota > Bacilli > Lactobacillales > Enterococcaceae > Enterococcus > Enterococcus infantis. The sequence goes on from NZ_JBMHFB010000002.1 coordinate 27,336, forward strand.
TGTATGCCAGAGCTTCCAGTCTTTTAGCGGAAACCAGTGAGGCACTGTCTTGGTTTGAACCAGAACTTTTGGGCTTGTCAGATGACGTGATTTGGGGCTACTTTGAACAAGATCCTTCACTGGAAGTCTATCGTCACTATGTGAAACAACTGGTGGACAATCGACCACATATCTTACCAGCAGAACAAGAAGCGTTGTTGGCTGGTGCCGGTGAAATCTTTGGCGCGGCGAGCAATACGTTCTCTGTTTTAAACAATGCCGACCTCGTCTTTCCTACTATTGAAGGCAGCGACGGAGAAAAAATTCAGCTGTCCCACGGTGTTTATGGGCAATTGATGGAAGCGACTGATCGTCGTGTGCGAGAAGCAGCTTTCAAAGGGTTGTATTCTGTTTACGAACAATTCCGCAATACCTTTGCCCAAACGCTGACTACCAATGTCAAAGGACACAACTATAAAGCGAAAGTTCGTAACTTTGCCTCGGCTAGAGAAGCAGCCTTAAGTGGCAACCATATTCCAGAAAGTGTGTATGACACCTTGGTAACGGTGGTCAATAAGAATTTGCCGCTGCTGCATCGATATGTCGAACTGCGTAAGCGACTGTTGGCTGTCGACGAGCTGCATATGTATGATATGTATACACCAATTATCGGTGAAGCGCCGATCAGCTACACTTATGAAGAAGCAGTAGCCAAAGCCAAAGCCGCTTTGCAACCTTTGGGAGCAGAATATCAAGGCGTTGTGGAGGAAGCCTTCGCTAACCGCTGGATTGATGTCGTTGAAAATAAAGGAAAACGCAGTGGCGCTTATTCTTCTGGCGCTTATGATACGGCACCATATATCTTGATGAACTGGCATGATACACTGGATCAGCTTTTCACTTTGGTTCATGAGATGGGCCATAGCGTTCACAGCTATTTCACCCGCAGTAATCAGCCATATGTCTACGGGGATTACTCGATTTTCTTGGCAGAGATTGCCTCTACGACCAATGAAAATATTTTAACTGAGTACTTGTTGGAAACAGAAACTGATCCTCGGGTCAAAGCTTATGTCTTAAATCATTATTTGGACGGGTTCAAAGGAACCATTTTCCGGCAGACTCAATTTGCTGAGTTTGAGCATTTCATCCACATGGAAGATGCAAAAGGAACCCCGCTAACAGCAGAGTTTCTCAGTGACAACTACGGCGAATTGAACGAGAAATACTATGGCACAGCAGTCGCAGCTGATCCTGAAATCAAACTGGAATGGTCCCGGATTCCCCATTTCTACTATAATTACTATGTCTTCCAATACGCAACCGGCTTTTCTGCTGCTTCAGCACTGGCAAAAAAAGTATTAGATAAAGAACCGAATGCTTTGGAAAACTACCTAAACTATCTGAAATCCGGTTCCAGCGATTACCCAATCGAAGTCATGAAAAAAGCCGGCGTCGATATGACTAAAGCCGACTATATCGAAGACGCGATGAAAGTTTTTGAACAACGCTTGAATGAACTAGAAGCCTTGATTGAAGAAATTGCTGACTGATTGCGCCAGCTAGCGGCACAAACTGCTAAAAAAAGGACAAGCCTAACTTGTTCAAAAATTGCTCTTCTTCAGCCTTTGAAATTCTTAACAACGAAAAGACAAGTCACTTCCACTATTTTCAATGGAAGTGACTTGTCTTTTGTTTCCGGCTCACATTTTGTAATGTTGACCTTGGAAAACGTGATCGGTTTTGCTTTTAATTGAAGCAAGGCGGCCTTTAGCTCTCAAGCATCATTTACTGTCTCGGTGGTAATGGTGGAAGGGGAGATACCAAACTGCTTTTTGAAGGACTTACTAAAGTGGTAGGCGTCTTGGTAGCCGACTGCTTTAGCCACTTCTTTGATGGTGCTCTTGCCTTTTTTCAACAGGTCCATGGCATGGGTCAGGCGGATATTGATCAAGTAGTTGATAGGGCTCATGCCGACAGATTCTTTAAAAATGCGTGAGAGGTATGTGGGGCTGACGAAGTGATCCAGCGCCAGTTTTTCCAGTGTGATTTCTTCTTGGTAGTTGTTTTCGATGAAATAAATGGTTTGGTTCACGATTTTCTGATGCCGTTTTTCACTGGAAGTCAACTGCGGCAAAATACTGGTATGTTGCTCAGTCAAGCCTCGCAGGATATACGCCAAAATCTGAATAACTTGCCCTTTGTGCATCAACTTAAACTCGCTCCCCTCATCATTGAGCTCGCGAATGGCTTCCCACGCTTTGTCGATGACGTTGTGCTGATAGCGCCCCAGCTCTAATAACGGTTGTGTATTAGGAAAAAAGTTACGTTTAAGGCCGTCCAGTGAGATGTTTCGCAAGCCGATGTGGAGTTGGTGAGAACAAGTGTTGGGCGCTTGCCATTCACTGTGTTTGACGCCGGGATTAAATAGCAGAATTTCACCGGCCCGTACTACGAGAGGGTCTTGGGGGCCAAACTGATACATGGCCTCACCTTCCAGCATGATGGTGATTTCTAGAAAGTCGTGGCTGTGCATCTTACTAAAATTGTCCGGCTTGTTCCAAGGATCGAACAAGTAGATGATTTCGGGATTGAAGGTTTGCGGATTTACTAGCTGCATGTTGGATTCTCCGTTGTTTTTATGTGCTTTTGCGGGTCAGGTCAGATAATAATATTCTACATCAAAAAAACTAAAATATCCCATTTCAATCAAAATTAAATGGGTTAAGCTATATAAACGACAGGAGGTATGTCAGAAAAATGAGCAATGCACAGTGGATTTGGCAATATGTCAAACAGTACAAGGGGAAAATCGCTCTTGCCACTTTGTTTTTGATCGGAAATGCGATCTTAATCGTCATCAATCCGTATCTGGGCAAAATGGTGGTGGACCAAGTCATTTATAAAAATGAAGTGAACTTATTGATTCCGTTAATCGCTATTATGATTGGGACCACCTTGGTACGAACGATAATGCGCTATTCCTATCAGATTTTGTGGGAGCGGGTAGGGCAAAATACGATCTTTCAACTGCGGGAAGATATGTATAAAAAATTGCAGGAATTGGACTTTGATTTCTTCAACCATACACGGGTGGGGGATATCATGGCCCGCATGACTGGGGATACCGATGCGATTCGTCATTTCGTTTCCTGGGTCATCTATAACATCATGGAATGTGTCATCTGGTTTATGGCAGCGGTTGCGGTAATGGCTTTCATCAACTGGAAGCTGATGTTGGCGTTGGTAGCGGTGACGCCGGTTATCTTCTTGATGACCAATGGCATGGGGAAAAAAGCCCGTCCGTTGTTCTTTGAAATTCGGGAAAGTTTTTCACGGTTGAACTCAATGGTAGAAGAAAACATCGGTGGCAATCGAGTGGTCAAAGCCTTTGCCAGAGAAGATTTCGAAATCGAAAAATTCAATGGCTACAACGATGATTTCAAACAGCGAAACATGGCCTCGGCCAAGGTTACTCGGACGTATCTGCCGGTTTTAGACGGTTTGGCAGGTTCATTGGGTGCGATTACACTGATTTTCGGTGGTGCTCTTTGTATTCAAGGGACCATGACGATAGGTGATTTGGTCGCATTCAATGGTTATTTGTGGATGTTGAACAATCCGATGCGGATGGCCGGCTGGTTGATCAATGATGTTCAGCGTTTCTCAGCAGCCTGCATCAAGATTCGGCAAATGTTAAATGCGGAGCCCCAAATTGAAGTTTCCGAAGAAAACCAAGTGGTACCAATCAAAGGCTTTGTGGAATTCCAAGATGTTTCCTTCCACTTTTCCGATGATCCTAATCACAATGTTTTGGAAAACGTCAACTTCAAGATTGCACCAGGGCAGTCCATCGGGATTTTAGGTGAAACGGGTTCTGGTAAGACAACACTGGTGAATCTGGTGGGACGTTTTTATGATCCGACGACTGGGAAAGTGCTGATTGACGGCAAGGATGCCAAAGATTATCCAGTCCGCCAGTTGCGGGAAAACATCTCCATGGTTATGCAAGACGTTTTCTTGTTTTCCAACACTATCAGCGACAATATCGCATTTGGGAATCCTTATGCTGACAGTGATTATGTTCGGCAAATGGCGGTGGTGGCCGATGCGGACGCGTTTATTTCTCGAATGCCACAAGGGTATGAAACAATCGTTGGTGAGCGGGGTGTCGGTTTATCCGGCGGTCAAAAACAGCGGATTTCATTGGCCCGGGCTTTGGTGAAAGACCCATCGATTTTGATTTTGGACGACACCACGTCAGCCGTTGATATGGAGACGGAAAGTAAAATCCAGCAGGAGTTGGCGAAACTAACAGAAGCAAAGACCACTTTTATCATCGCCCATCGTATCTCTTCAGTGCGGGATGCCGACTTAATCTTGATGATGGAAAAAGGCCGTGTAGTGGAACAAGGAACCCACGAAGAGCTGGTTTCAAAAGGCGGCAAGTATTACGAAGTGTACCAAAAACAACTAGGACTTACTGGAGGTGAGGCAAATGGCACGGAATAAATTCGATGTGGATGAGGAATTGGCTCAGGAGTTTTCCTGGTCGGATCTCAAGCGATTGGCTCAATATATCAGGCCCTATAAAGGACCGATAATCAAAGTCCTGGCTACGATTATCCTGGCCAATACAGCCGGTATGCTGGCGCCCATCTTCACTCAGCGGGCCATCGATACCTCGATTCCGCAAAAAAATATGCAGGAATTGCTGCTGATTGGTGCAGCGTTTCTAGTCACGCTGGTGGTCATTGCTATCTGCATGCGCTACCGGATCTTCCACATTACAGAAATTGGACAAGATGTCTTGAAGGACATGCGCTTTGATATTTTTGAACATTTGCAACGACTGCCTTTCTCTTATTTTGACAATCGGCCCCACGGTAAGATTTTGATTCGAGTGGTCAATTATATCAATACCTTGAGTGACTTGTTGAGTAACGGTTTGATCAACTTAATCTCTGATATTTTCAACGTGATTATCACGCTGGTATTTATGTTCTCCATTGACTTTAAACTGACGTTGTACAGCTTGATGCTTTTGCCGGTCTTGTTCGTGATGGTCTTGTTCATCCAAGGCAAGCAGCGAGTCGCTTATCAAGTTTTAAGTAACAAGCAGTCAAATATGAACGCCTATATCCATGAAAGTATTTCGGGAATCAAGATTACACAATCTTTTGCCCGTGAAGAAGAAAATCTACGGGTTTTCCAAGAAGTTTCTGAAGACTATCGGAGTTCCTGGATGCATGCGGTTAAAATTCAGTTTCTCTTATGGCCAGGGGTCCAAAATATTTCTGTAATCACCATGTGTATCATCTATTTTGTCGGTGTGCGCCAAATTGGTGTGGAGGTTTCCACTGGGACGCTGATTGCATTTATCGCCTATATCAATAACTTTTGGAACCCAGTAATCAATATTGGGAACTTCTACAACAGCTTGATTACTGCTACGGCCTATTTGGAACGAATCTTTGAAACCATGGATGAAGTGCCGGATATTCAAGACAAACCAGGCGCAATCGAATTGCCACAGATCAAAGGAAATGTTGATTTTGAGCATGTGACTTTCCGCTATGAAGAAGGCAAGGACATTCTAAAAGACGTCAGCTTCCATATTGACGCTGGTCAGTCCATTGCCTTAGTAGGACCGACAGGAGCAGGTAAGACGACTGTCATCAACTTGTTGAGCCGTTTTTACGACATCAATGAAGGATCCGTGAAAATCGACGGATACGATGTTCGCGATGTCACTTTAAATTCACTGCGGCGCCAGATGGGGGTTATGCTGCAAGATACCTTCGTCTTTTCAGGAACGATTATGGAAAACATCCGCTATGGTAAATTGGACGCTACCGAAGAAGAAATCATCGCCGCAGCCAAAGTCGTGCGGGCCCATGATTTCATCAAAGAGCTGAAAGATGGCTACAATACGGTTGTAGAAGAACGAGGGAGCACCTTGTCTGCCGGCCAGCGTCAGCTCATCTCCTTTGCTCGGGCGCTTTTAGCAGATCCAAAAATCCTGATTCTGGATGAAGCCACGTCTTCCATTGATACCAAGACCGAAGAACTCTTACAAGAAGGCTTGTTGAAATTATTGGAAGGACGAACCTCATTTATCATCGCCCACCGTTTGTCTACCATCAAAAATTCTGACAAGATTTTCTATGTTTCCGGCGGTACCATTGCCGAAGCCGGCAGTCACGACGAGTTGATGGCCCAAGGTGGCTTGTACCATCATTTGTACCAATCGCAATACGATCTCTTGCAGGCAATTTAAGAGAGCTGATGAACAGTAAAAAAGTCAACTGGCGTATTAATGCCAGTTGACTTTTTTGTGGCGTGCCCCACAGGTGCTCTATTATAAGAAATGCCGCCAAATTTTTGGTAGAGGTTAGTTTTCCATCAGTTTGCCAAATTTACGATTTTGGTACCATGAGCTTCAGAAACGCCCAATTCTTTGACGACTTGATCGACATTTTCAAAGGTAATACCCGCGCCAGGCAAGATTAAAAGACGACCGTCAGCGTAAGCAATCAGCTCTTTTAGACGGGAAAGATTGTCAAGAATTGGTGTGCCTGCCGCTCCGCCGTGGGTCAAAATACGATCTACGCCGTGACCAGCCAGCCAATCGATGGCTTCAAACTGCCGTTCAGCCGGAATTGCGTCGAAAGCCATATGAAAGGTGATCTGTAGACCTTCTGCATTGTCGATGAACAGTTCCAGTGCTTCTTCGTCCAACCAACCGCTAGGGGTCAAGCAGCCGAAAACAACACCGTCAGTTCCAAGTTTTTTGGCTTCAATTAAGTCGGTGTGCATAATCTTCAGCTCAATATCGTTGTAAACAAAGTCACCACCGCGGGGACGGATCATGGTCATTACCGGCACCCCTTTTTCACCAGCATAGCCCAATGCTTCTTCGATGACACCGGTCGAAGGCGTTGTTCCGCCGACAGCCAGGTTGTCACATAGCTCGATGCGGCCAGCACCGGCATGGATGGCCGCTGGAATATCCGTATAATTTTCAGCACAAAATTCTTTAATCAACTAAAGTCACGTCCTTTGAAATAATGAATGATAGCAAGTCTACAAGGCAACAAAGCTTTGTAAGCACCTGCTCTTCTGTGTAGAATTTTAACATATCTCTGTGGTAAAGTAGAGGACGAGGCGCCGATAACATAGCGGCCATAGGAAATGACACAGCCGCTGGAGCATACGCGGCAGAAAAAAGCAGTAGACGAGGAGAACAGGATGGAAAAGAAGATTGATCGTGGCAAACGCTTTGTCTACGAACAGGCGCAATTATTTCGTTGCCCACTGTGCCATACCTCAATGAAGGGCAGTGCTGCTGGGCTGATCTGTGAAAACCAGCACCGTTTTGATGTTTCTAAAAAAGGGACCCTGTTCTTTTTGACCCACCAGGTGAAGACGGATTATGACCACGAGATGTTTGCCGCCCGCCGCCGCATGATCCAAAGCGGAATGTATCAACCGCTGCTCAAACGACTAGCAGCATTGGTACCGAGTGCGGGAACACTGCTGGATGTCGGTTGTGGCGAAGGTAGTTTTCTGGATTTGTTGTTAGAACAAACTGGTCAACAAGCAGCTATCGGGTTTGATATTTCCAAAGAAGGAGTTTACATGGCAACGGAACAACCGCAACCAGCATTTTGGTGTGTGGCTGACCTCACCAACTTGCCTTTTGCTGATAAGCGTTTCGATACAGTGCTGAATATTTTTTCCCCTTCAAATTATCGGGAATTTGCCCGAATCTTGAAGCCGGCGGGGCAGTTATTGAAGGTGGTTCCGGGCCCTCGTTACTTGCAGGAACTCCGACAAGCCTTCTACCCGGAGGATGTCACTAAGCAACAGTACTCCAATGCGCCTGTGGTAACGAAATTCACAGAGTTTTACCGACACTTCGAAAGTGAAGAAATAACGTACCAGTTTGAAATTCCAGCAGAGCGAAGACTGGATCTTTTGGAAATGTCCCCTTTAGAATGGGGTGTCAAACCAGAGCGAAAAGCCGAATTAAAAAAACAACCTTTAAGTAAAATCACAGTTGACTTATTGCTCCTGAAGGGCGAAAATTCTGCTTTTTTGTGAAGTTTTTGAGATTTTCCTGTTGCAAAAATCTGCGATGGGTGATATAGTTACGTCAAGTCATTTTTCATTGGTTTTTATCAGGTTCCTGTTCTGATAAAAGTTAGTGAAAAGAGCTTCACTAACGTAACAACTTGCCGTGCTTGACACCGAGTTGCTACGTTTTTTTTGTGCTTTTTTTTTCGGGGAGCTTAGGTTGGTCGTGTGAATTGTCTGTTCTTGAAGAAGAACACTTCGAAAACTCAGTGTGTAGCGGAAGGCGTGAGAAGGGAATAGAGGCTTTGGTCTGCAAAGTGAAGGAACGGGCTGTGGCTTGGTCCTTTTTTTGTTGCGATGGTTTTGGTTTTTTAACGATGCAACGATACATAGATTGATTATTAAAAATTAAATTTCATGTTATGGGAACCTTTTGTTGGGTTGCGGACTCTAACTGTATATAAAAAATAAGGAGGGCGAAATGGAGGATATCGAATTTTTAGTTAGGCAAGCTCAGCGGGGAAATCACGAAGCTTTTATTCAGCTGATTTCCGGATATGAAAAAGTACTATATGTAACGGCGCAGCGCTTTTTGAGAAACAAACATGATGTTGCGGACGTCATGCAGGATACAATTTTAATCGGCTTCCGGGATATCAAAAAATTGAAGAGTCCCAAATATTTCAACACATGGATTTACAAAATTTTGGTGAATAATTGTAAAAAATATCTAGCCAAGAGTGGTCAGCTCTCTTTTTAGGAATACGATGGGACTGTCAGTTACTCTTCAGAAAAAATGGAGTTAAACGAACTGATTGGACAGATTGCTGATATCTACAAGATTCCACTGGTTCTTTTCTATTACAATGATTTGAGCCTCAATGAAATCAGCGAGATCTTGGAGATACCTGTGGGAACGGTGAAATCGAGGTTATCTCGAGGACGCAGTTTATTAGAAGAGCAGTATAAACACTAAAAGTATATGAGATGACGAATTCAAAAAAGGGGGCACTACAATGGCGGATTTTGAAAATCAGTTGCGCGCAGCATTGAGAGGAGAGGCAGAAATGCAGATTGACCCACAAGTAAAGGCCAAAATCGATGCAACTTATGAAATAATTCGAAAGAAAAAACGTAACAGGCAACGGGTTAGCCGCATTTTGGCAGCAGCAGTGGTGTTGTTTGTAGCAGGGTTAGCTGTCGCTCAGACAGGGCCTGGTGCAGCTGCATTCGATTATATCCAAATGAAATTCTTTTCCGGCACGGTGACTGATAAGAACTATGTTCGTAACGAGAACCTGGTTGCTGTCGATCAGGATGTGGTAATCACGCTGGAAAGGTTCTACACCGATGATCTTGCCGTTGGCTTTACGTTGGCAATCGACTATTCCAAAAATAAAAAGATGGTTGAAAAAGAACATTGGGCCGAAGAATTCTGGCCAAGGATGACTATCCAGACTTCGGAAGGTCGTAATTTGGATGAGTTCGCTATGAGAATCGATGGCAATTTGGACAGGGAAAATCATGTGATGGAATATTACTTTGAAATGCAACCAAAACAATTTGCCGGATATGCAAATTTAGAGGAGATTGATATTTCAATCGATAAAGTTACCGGCTTTGAGGCACGGCAGCCTTCTAAGCCTGGCTTTTATATGTTGGACAGTATAGAAACAAAAGGAAACTGGAATTTTACAGTAAATAATCGGAATATCGAAAGATTGGCAGGTAAAACCTTTTTACCGACAACTGAAACGGAGTTACCGATAGCAGCTGGAATCGCCTATCCTAGCGGGTTTGCAATCAAGATCACTGATTCAAAAGCGCTGCGGGCAATGCTCCATCAGCGGGTCAAAGAAGGAAAGAATAATTCAGAACGCTTACGGGTAGAAAAAAATGGGGAAATCACTTATTACGAAAGGGATAGTGGCTATGAAATGGTAGAAAATATTTCCTATACGGTTTTTGCTTACACTGGTTATGATGAGGAGGCAAAAATCTTCTTGGAGAAAGAGGGTTTTGAAGATATCGAACTGAAATTTTCAGAATAGCTTTTCCAAATAGAATATCAAAAGAAACCGGCCAGATGGTATATCCGTGTGGCCGGTTGTTTTTTACAAGGGGTTGTCGGTGGTTTTATTTCAACAGGGCTTTTTTCGGCTTCTGAACGTCAAACTGTTGTCGAAGCTTTTTGAGATACAGCAGCGTACCTGTAAAAAAGACGGTCAGTATAAAAAGCGGCAGCCCCTGGATGACGATGCCTCTACTGGTTAGAAAGCTTATTTTGATAAGTTCCAAAACAGCGGGATGCCAGAAAAAAAGTTCTTTTCCGATGGCTCTGAATTTTTGATCAGGAAGACGTGTAAGCTGAGGTTTTAGTAGACAAGGAACAACAATCAGCAGCAAAGGGATCAAGCTGAATAAAAAGTTTTTGTCATCTCCTTGATTGTGGTAAATCAGCCAACCTTCGCCACTCACGAATAATCCGCTGAAAAACAACTTTAAAGGCAGCTGTTGTTTGAAAAAAGGCTTTTGGTAATTGTCTTGTAAGAAAAAACCAAGCCAAATAAAAATCGGCGCGAAGAAAAGTCCGTTGCGTGTGGTGAAGAAGACACTCCTGTAAAGCTGATACACCGGTTCAACGGCACTGTGGCTGAAATAGGCAGAATAAGTTTCGTAGGAACCAATAGCATACAGTGTCAAAAAAAGCGCAAAGCTCCCGAGATACCCTATATGCTGGAGGAGTTTTTCCGTCAGGCGGGTTGCAAAAAGTAACGCCGGAAAATACCAAAGGTGGTAACAAACCCCCAAGAAGAGTAAGCCCCAAACGATTGCAAAAGGCAGTAGTAAAAGAGACACCTGTCGTTCATATAAAATAAAGAGACCATAAGGCAGATAAACCCAGCTGAGGTAGCGGTACGTTTTGTATTGTTGGCGGAAAAAAACGTACCAGTAGTCTGGCTGTGTTTTTTGACGTTGCCGATAGAAAAAACCGTTGATGACCAAAAAGAAGGGAACAGCCATCCGGCAAAAAATCGACTTGAGTAAAAAATGAAGCCACGGAATTTCCGACAAGCGGCCACAGTGAACCAAAATGACAAGAAGTGAAGCGAGCAATTGTGCTAGTGATAAATAAGGATATGTTTTTTTCACAGGAAAACCTCCTATCAGGTTTAGCTAGTGTAACTTTTTACTGTTGGGCTTAGCCAGCAACGATGGGTAACAAAGGGCGAAAACCTTGATGTATTAGTATGTTCTATTTTGTTGCGGCCTTTTTTTGAATGGAAGAATGTCGTCACAGTCTTTGATTTGCTATACTGTCAGCAAGGAAAAGTTGCGAAAGGAAGTTTGGCATGCGCATAGGGAAAATCATCAAGGAGGAACGTACAAAGCGACAGTTAACCCAGGAGAATCTGGCGGAAGAGTTTTTTGTTACCCGACAGCTGATTTCAAAGTGGGAGAATGATAAGAGCTATCCGGATCTGGATCAGGTCGTAAAACTGAGTGAGTTTTTTCAGCTGCCGTTGGATTATCTTTTAAAGGAAGATCAGAAAATGGTGGAGGAACTGAATTTCGATAGTCGCTCAAAAAAGTGGTTGAAACGCAGTGTGGCGGGTTTGTCTTTTGTCATTGTGGGAATCTTGGTAACGATGGGGCTTCTTTTTTGGAACGATACATTGGTATTGGAGGCTGATGATCTGATTATTACAGGAATCGAAAAAAAGGAGCTTTCTCCCGAAGAAGTCACAAATCCGGTCACCGGCCAGAAAGTTCAATTACCTGCGGATGTAGAGTATGTGATCTCGTTTAAAAGTGACCGTTTGTTTTGTGATTTAGCTCGGGTCTCAGGCTATGCGCAGGCGGTGGACCAATCGGGAATCCAAGTGACTGTCCTCGGGTTTAGAAAACTGTTTGGTGGACGAAAAGAAAGTAAAATTTATGTACGGAGTTCTCGGGAAAATATTCTGGAAAAGGAAGGTTCAAATCTAAACAAAGGCATTTATTTTGCTGGGCTGTCTGCTCATTTTGCCAAAATAGACGAGGGCCAGCTGTTGATTCGAAAAGAAATCCTTGCTGAATTACCCAATTCTCCAAAGCTGCGGCTGGAATAGGTCAGGTTGACAGAGCTGCTGGGAGAAATTTGGCCAACACAAAAGACTGACTCACGGCGGTCTGCCCATTGTATTTTGCGGTTTGAATTTTGATTAAAGCATTTTTTTAAACGGTGAAAAGGCTGGATAATATCCGCTTTCTCACCGCTTTTTGTATTTGTAACAGAAGCAAAAGTTGTCGGAGTGGGCGTGTTCGCTTTTTGAAGATTTGTTTTACATACGTGAAAAGCAGTCTCGGACTACTGCGCAGGGGCGGAAAGTTGTGCTATAGTAGGAGAAGAATTTTGCGGGAGGCTGGTCTGATGACCGCTGTCTACCGTGACAGAAATGGAGATTTTTTGCGTGAATCATATTGTTTTATTTGAACCGCAGATTCCGGCCAATACCGGCAATATTGCTCGAACTTGTGCGGCCACGAATACCCCGCTGCACCTGATCGAACCGCTGGGCTTTTCTACTGATGACAAGCATTTAAAACGGGCAGGATTGGACTATTGGGAAGCTGTTGCAATCAGTTACCATCAGGATTTGGCGGCTTTTTTGGCGTACCTTGAAAAAGAAGAGAAGGCACAGCTGCATCTGATCACCAAATTTGCCAATCGGGTGTATTCTGAGGTGGATTATACCGATGGACAGGAGCATTACTTCATGTTTGGCAAAGAGACCACTGGTTTGCCGGAGACGTTCATGCGGGAAAACGCAGAAAAGTGCTTGCGAATTCCTATGAACGATCAACATGTTCGTTCGTTGAATCTCTCAAACACCGCGGCAATGGTCGTCTATGAAGCGCTGCGGCAACAAGGGTTTCCTAATTTGGAACTGACCCATCATTATGAACACGATAAGCTGGACTAAAAGCCAGTAAAAAGATGCGGCTGAGAAACTATCCCAAAATAGTTTCCAGCTGCAGTAGACTTATCAATTTATGGAAAAGAGCGAGGCGCATATGCAGATTTACTTTACCCGACACGGCAAAACCGAATGGAACAAGGAACGACGCTTTCAAGGCATGTTGGGAGACTCCCCGCTATTGCCTGAGAGTATGAAGGAGCTGGATCTGTTGGGAGAGCATCTGGCGGAGGTGCCGTTTGAAGCAATCTATGCGTCTACTTCACAGCGGGCCCGTAAGACGGCTGAAACTATCGCAAGTCATTTGAAGCAACCGGCGCCAATCTATTACAATGATGGGCTGCGGGAGCTGGGGCTGGGCAAGCTGGAAGGCCAGTTGATTGACGAGATGAGCGGGGTGTACCCAACGGAACTGGATCACCTGCGCAATCGACTGGATCTGTATGATCCACGGGTTTTTGCCGGGGAAGCCATTGAGGACGCGTTAGCCCGTATCGAAACAGTTGTGGCGGATGCAGTGATGCAGCATGAAGGTCCGCTGTTATTTGTCGGGCATGGGGCATCATTGACCGCAGCAATCCAGTGGTTGGCGGGCAAAGAATTGTCTCAATTGCGGGAAATGGGTGGTCTGGTAAATAACAGCGTGACGATGATGGAGGCGATTGAACCGTTGAAATTAACCCCTTATCGGCTAGTCACCTACAATGACGCGTCATTTCTCGGTGATAGTGCCGGAAGAGATGCACTGTTGTAACAAGACGTTTTATATTTGCCACTGCTTTGAAATAGAAACAGATGAAATTAAGAGAGGAGCGGCAGCTTTTGTCAGAGACACAAGGAACCATCGACGGCACGGTTGCCGCGATTTTTTATCAAAACGGAGGCAATTTTTTCAAAGTCCTCTTAGTAAAAGTAGCAGAAACCGACTTGGATTATCGAGATGACGAGATCGTGGTCACGGGTACTTTCGGTGATGTTCAAGAAGGAGAGGCCTATCGCTTTACCGGGCAACTGGTGGAGCATGCAAAATACGGACTACAGATGAAGGCTGACAGTTATCAACAAGCGCAGCCCACGTCAGCGGCTGGACTGATTCAGTTTTTTGCCAGCGATAAGTTTCCCGGAATCGGCAAGAAAACAGCGGAACGAATCGTAGAAACACTGGGGGATGATGCGATCAACCGCATGCTGGATGACCCCAGCTTACTGACGCAAATCAGCGGGTTGACGAAGGCCAAGCGAGAGATGATTCTTGAAACGGTTCGGGCCAATCATGGCATGGATCAAGTCATCGTAACCTTGACCAAGTATGGCTTTGGTAGCCAGCTGGCCTTTGCTATCTACCAGACATATAAAAATGAAACACTGGATATCATCCACGAGAATCCCTATCAACTTGTGGAGGACATCGACGGAATCGGCTTCAAAAAGGCCGATCAGTTGGCAGAGCAAATGGGGATTTCTGCTGATTCCCTACAGCGAATGAAGGCGTGTGTTATGCATCAAATCTTCCATCATGCGCTGTCTTCCGGGGACACGTATATCCCTGCTCAAGAGCTTTTGGAACAAGTGCTGGAGCTGTTGGAAAGCAGTCGCCCGGTGGAAATTCCACCAGAAGAGCTGGCTAATGCTATCATCCAGTTGGTGGAAGAAGGCAAGATCCAACAAGACGGCACGGAGCTTTACGACAATTCCCTTTATTTTGCCGAATGGGGCGTTGCTAACTCGGTGGAACGCTTGTTAAAACGAAAAAGTGAGATCGTTTATGACGAAAAGCGCCTGAAAAAAGAGTTGCGAAAGATTGAAAAAGAGCTGGCTATCAGCTACGGAACTTCCCAAGAAGAAGCGATTTTTGAGGCAATCAAATCCCCTTTGTTCATTCTTACCGGTGGTCCTGGTACCGGCAAAACCACGGTCATCAATGGTATCGTCAAATTATTTGCGGCTCTGAACGATGTGGATCTCAGCCCCCACAATGCCTCCAGTGATGTCTTTCCCATTAAACTGGCAGCACCTACTGGACGAGCAGCCAAGCGAATGAATGAGACTACTGGACTGCCGGCAGGAACGATCCATCGGTTATTGGGACTTACAGGCCGGGAGAAGACGCCTTCTGCCAGTGCCAAAGAGTTAAACGGTGGTCTGCTGATTGTCGATGAGATGTCGATGGTGGATACTTGGTTAGCCAACACCCTGTTTAAGGCCATCCAAAACGACATGCAAGTCATCTTTGTGGGAGATAAAGATCAGCTGCCTTCTGTAGGACCCGGACAAGTCTTACATGATTTGTTGCAAGTAGAAGTGATTCCAAAGCGGGAGTTGACAGAAATCTATCGGCAGGAAGATGGCTCGAGTATTATTCCGTTGGCCCATGAAATCAAAAACGGCCACTTGCCGAAAAACCTTACCGTCAATCAAAAGGACCGCTCCTTTTTCGCTTGTGATGCCTATCAGATTGAACCCATCGTGGCTCAGATTGTCGGTAAAGCCAAAGCAAAGGGCTTCACGCCACAAGACATTCAGGTGTTGGCTCCGATGTATCGGGGGCCTGCCGGGATCAATGCTTTAAACAAGATGATGCAGGAAATTTTTAACCCCAATGATGGCACGAAAAAAGAAGTCTTGTTTAATGAGGTGGCCTATCGCATTGGCGACAAAGTGCTGCAGCTGGTCAATGACGCCGAACAAAATGTCTTCAATGGTGATATGGGGGTAATTGTGGGTATCACCTATGCCAAGGATTCAGAAGAAAAAACTGATGAACTGACGATTCGCTTTGATGCCGCCGAAGTTACTTACAAGCGCAATGAATGGAATAAAATCACGTTGTCTTATTGCTGTTCCATCCATAAATCTCAAGGCAGTGAGTTCAAAATGGTGATTCTGCCCATGGTCTACCAATACCAGCGAATGCTGCAACGAAATTTGTTGTATACCGCTGTTACTCGCAGCAAGGACTTACTGATCTTGTTGGGAGAGACCCGTGCTTTTGAAACCGCGGTGCGGGTGGAATCCGCTACCCGCCGCACGACATTGCAACGACGGATAGCCGAAGCAGCCGGCATCACTCCGGCGTTGGTACAAAAGATCCACCAATACGAAGATCAACAAGCCGATGAAGGCCATACCGGATTGGTAACGTCCCTGCCGCTTCCAAAAGCTGAGCTGCCTTCTTTAGCAGCTGTGACAGCTAAAGAATCAGCGAAGGATAAAGTGGTTGAGCTTCAGCCAAGCACTGAAAATCCAAGGGCTGCTGTTTCTGTTGCTTCTCAAGAAGAGACACGACAACCTGTGGATTACGCAGCACTCACTCATGAGATGCAGCCGTCTTTGAAATCAGGCGAAGACGTGCAAGAAAAGCCAAGCCTGGAAGAAGACACAGCTGAGTATCTTTTGACTCCGCAATTGGTTCGTTCCGGGACTGTAGATCCATTGATTGGCATGGCTGGTGTAACGCCGATGATGTTTATGGAGACAAGTGACGGAGAACAGTGAAGCTGAGGATAGAAGCAACACCCAAAAAGACACTCAAACATGCCGAAACAATCGGTGAATTGAGTGTCTTTTTTGCGCCTTTGGTCACTAGCCTTGAAAACTGTGCTGGACGTGCTGCTAGTCTTTTTTGTACCAGACCCACTGCTTTTTCGTCGTAAAGGTGATGTCAAAAGGGCGTTTACCCATGACTTCACCGTCAGCTTGGCCATATTCCGGAACGGTGGAAACGATACGAATTTTAGAACTGTTGAAGTGGTGATAATATTTGGAAGTTGTGTGGGTCTTGCGAATCAGCTTAATAATCAGCCAAAAGATTTTGAGCATGTTGATTCGTTCGATAACTACGAGGTCAATATTGGGCTTGTCTGCTTTTGCCATGGGAGCAATAGCAACCCCGCCACCAAAATAAGGATGATTGGTGGTGGTACAGAGAAAGGCTTTGTTATAAGCATATTCGGCACCGTTGACTTCTACTAAAATAGGAAAGCCTTTTTGTGTGAAGAGTACTTTCACGATTGAAATAATATAGGCCAACGAACCAAGATTGTACTTATTCAATTGCTGTTTAGTGAGAGAATCGTTGGTGGCATTGACAATGGCTGCATCCAGACCGATACCGACATTGTTGATAACTACGCCGGTCTCAGCTTGAATTTTTTCGTCGTAGAGCAAGTTGTTGACAGCTTGCGGCTCTTGCGCTTGAACAATCTGCCAAAAGGCTTTTTCTGGCTGAGGGGACAATCCAATGCCCCGAGCAAAGTCATTGCCAGAACCGCCGGGAATGTAGCTGACCGGGATATCTTTGTTTAGGCGGTACAGCTCATTTAAGACTTGGTGCAAGGTTCCGTCGCCGCCAATCACCATCAGTAAAGGAAAGAGCTGGTCGTCGCCAATCGTCTGATTTTCAGGATCCCAAGGGGCCAAAACATCTTCAAAGACTAAATTGCGGACGAGCTCTCGTTCGTGACCGGCGTGATCGGTAAAATATAATGTATGAGCAAATTTTTTATCTTCCAGTAAAGCGATGATTTTCTCACCGACTTTTTGTCCCCGGCCACTGCCGGAAGCCTGGTTGACTAACACGTGAAAGTGGAATTTCATGAAGGGCGCGTCTCCGTTTCTATAAATGCCGAAACAACAAGCTCTAAAGGCAATCTCTGCACTTTAGTCGGCTGTTTGCGGTGTCTTATTGCCAAGCTTTTGACGAAAAGACGCTGAAAGCCTGACAGCAATTCTCAATGCCCGTATTTTAACAGAGGTTTTTCAGATTTAAAAGAGAAAAAGCCGGCTTAGTCACAAGCCGGCAGTCGTTAGCTATGGTTTTTGGGAGTAGTTGCCCAACTTGAAGGCACAAAAATAGCCTAGTGAGCGAGGAGGGTGTTGCTTTGGTGGTCTTCTAATCAATCCAAGGTTCTGATGTCCACTTGTTTTGATTCCTTCACTCACTAGACCTGTTCAATTGGTAAGGAGTTCTCAAATTCCCACGTCCTTTTTCGTTTTGTAGCTCATAACAATTCTTTTCAGGCAGCGCCTACATCGGCTGCTTTTACTGGGAATTCCTATGACCCCTTACACTTATTTTATACCATGTATCTAGGGGAAAAGCAAGCGTTTATTTAAATTGGTATATCTGTATTTAGAAAGTTTTATACTTTAGGAGAATTGCTGTGTAGCCGATTATTTTTGAAGTTATAGTTATTTTTTTTTTTTTCTGTTTCAGTTTATTTTACCAATAAGATTTAAATTGGTATTGTCGAATGTAAAAAAGAGATAGACTGATAACGGTAGTTCCATTTATTGAAGAAATCTGCTATACTGGCTATCGGATTCGGGAGGGCACTCCCCGCGGTTCGTTTGACTACCATCCCGCGTAACCAAAACTAGGAGAAAGAAGGAAAAACAATGCAAGAAAAACTCAATAAAACTAGCTCAGTGAGCAATGTTCGAGTGCTGACAGTGAATGCTGTCGTGGCAGCTCTCTACGTAGTGTTGTCGCTGATCACCCCGCTGGCGGCTGGACCGGTACAGCTACGAATCTCAGAAGGATTGAATCATCTGGTGGTTTTCAACAAGAAATTTTTGTGGGGAATTTTCGTGGGCTGTGTCGTTTACAATGCCCTGTTCGGCTACGGAATCATGGATGTGGTTTTCGGCGGCGGACAGACACTTTTGGCGCTGACAGCTACGAGCCTGTTGGAAAAAAGAATCAAGAATGTCAAAGTTCGCTTGGCAGCCAATACCTTGTTCTTTACTGCAAGCATGTTTTTGATTGCAATCATGCTCACTATCACGGGTGAAGTGCCGTTCTGGGCAACGTACGGAACTCTGGCACTCAGTGAAGTAGCGATTATGGCAATCACTGCACCTTTGATGTACCTGTTGAACGAAAAATTGAATTTTAGTCGCCGGGTTTAATTCCTCGGGACAACATAACCTCCCTTGTATTGCTTGGGAGGTTTTTTGTTTTTTCATGCTAAACTGATAATAGAAGAAAAGGCCCTGGAAAAATAACGCGAGGAGGAATGAGAATGGATGACTTTGATAGTTTTGTTGGCTGGAATCACTTTATGGAGGATGAGGAGCAAAAGGAAGCCTCG
Source organism: Enterococcus infantis (assembly GCF_049166715.1). NCBI lineage: Bacteria > Bacillati > Bacillota > Bacilli > Lactobacillales > Enterococcaceae > Enterococcus > Enterococcus infantis. Next base: position 46,447 of record NZ_JBMHFB010000002.1, read on the forward strand.
CTAGCTGCTGATAATGCGGAAACAGATGAGGAGGATTCTGAGGGGGAAGTTAAAGCCGAGCTCGATGAAAATGAGCTGTGGGAGGATGCAGAAGACAGCTTTTCTAATGAAGAGGATCAAGAGTGGTGAAGGGTTCTCTTTACGCTGGCAGGAAAAGAAAAAATCGTTGCTCGCCTGATTGTCACTAGGGGCCGCCGCAACTTGACGGCGGTTTTTTTTCGTGGTATTTTAAATTGTATGAGTTTAGGCACCTATGGTTTGAATCAAGAAAGAGGAAGCAATCAATGGCAACGAAAAAAGCGGCTTTGGCCTGTTCGGTGTGTGGTTCCCGCAACTACACCAAATCAGTGAGTGAAGGTAAAAAAGGCGAACGCCTGGAGATTAACAAATTCTGTAAATATTGCAATCAATATACATTGCATCGGGAAACAAAATAACGACCTGTCGGATGGAGGGATACCCATGAAATTTATCAAAAGCGTCTTTGCTGAAATGAAAAATGTGACTTGGCCCACGAAAAAAGAATTGCGAAAAGATACACTAGTAGTAATCGAGACATCAATTATTTTCGGTCTGATGTTCTTTGTGATGGATACGGCGATCCAAGCCTTGTTCGGTCTGATTTTAAAATAATTTAACTGGTGGATTCCCACAAAGGGTGCTATAATACCAGTGAAGAAAAACTTCGGGCAACTGAGGTTTTTTTATTTTACCAAAGAACAGGAGTCCTTAAAAATGGAATCATTTGAACGTAATTGGTACGTGTTGCACACGTATTCCGGCTATGAAAATAAAGTCAAAGCAAATATTGAATCTCGCGCCCAAAGCATGGGGATGGGGGATTTCATCTTCCGTGTCGTGGTTCCGGAAGAAACTGAGAAAGAAGTTAAAAACGGTAAAGAAAAAGAAGTCGTTCACAAAACGTTCCCTGGTTATGTACTGGTGGAAATGGTGATGACTGACGAATCTTGGTACGTGGTTCGTAACACGCCGGGAGTTACCGGTTTTGTCGGCTCTCATGGTGCCGGCAGTAAACCTGCACCACTTTTGCAAGAAGAAATTAACCATATCTTGCGCTCCATTGGCATGAGTACCCGTCAATCGGATTTGAAGGTAGCTGTGGGAGACACTGTCAAAATTACAGAAGGTGCCTTCTCCGGTTTGGAAGGTCAAGTGGCGGAAGTCGACGAAGAGCGTCAAAAATTGAAAGTCACCATCGACATGTTTGGCCGGGAAACCAGTGCCGAATTGGACTTCGATCAAGTCGACAGCTTATAAAAAGAATGCCGCTCGGGTTTCGGGCGGCTTTTTTGTCAGCAAAACAGGAATTAAAAGACAGAGAGAAGGAAAAGGCGTGATCAAAAAAATGGGCGGCTGGCTAATGGGGCTAGGGCTGGTGATTGTTTTGACTGGATGCGGCGGCCAAAAGAGCCCCGTTTCGTCAAGTTCGGCAGTAGCTAAATCAGCAGATCAGACGACGGTCATTTCTGAAACAGCGGAAACGACTACGAATGGGGCGAAAGAGAATTCCATTGTAAAAAGTTCTCGGCCGACAGTGTTTATTCACGGTTATTCCGGTGGTTGGGGGTCATTTGGCGGGATGATTAGTCGTCTCAGTGGTGACGGGACGGGGCTTAACGAATTATCTTTGACTGTGGATGCGGCGGGAACTGTCACGAGTAAGGGGAAACTTTCCGGTGAAAAAACGAATCCCTTGATTCAAGTGCTCTTTGAAAACAATCAAACCACTGATGAGAATTACGCTACTTGGATCGCCGCTTGTTTGGCATATCTCAAACAAGAATACAACATCAATGAAGTTAATCTGGTGGGTCATTCGCAAGGTGGCGTGGCAGTGGTGAAATATTTAGGTGAGTATAGTGAAGATGCCCAGCAGCCAAAACTCACGAAGGCGGTTGTGATAGCAGCTCCCTTTAATGATTTTACCGACACCGCGGCTAATCAAAGCCTCGATGATGAAATCCAGCAAGGACCAACAGTGAAAAATTCCCGTTATACGGAAATTTTTGAAGTCGGTAGTCAATTTCCCGTCGACTTGCCACTATTGGTAATCGCCGGGCAGCTGTCCGAGGAAGATCTTTCTGACGGGACGGTGCCTCTCACCAGTGCATTGGCGGGTATCGCACCACTACGGCAGGCCAAAGTTGCGGTTAGCTATCAAGTCTTCACTGGCAAAAACGCCCAACACAGCCTCCTACATGAAAATACCGCGGTCGATCAAGCAGTGACTAATTTTTTGTGGGGAAAATGAAGGGGAATTTTTTTAGAATACTATCCTTGTATTGGAGTTGACGAATATCTAGTGAGATGGGATAGTTGTTGGGTTAAAGAACTGACAGGGGTGTGAACATGATAGCACATAGTGATTCTTTCTTACACGAAGATTCGACGATTGAGGGACTTAAAATTATCAACAGTAAGACGGTGACTGATGAGCGAGGAACCGTGCGAGAACTTTATCGTAAAAGCGCTTATTCACAAGTATTGCCAGAAAATGTTTCTTCTTGGAAGCAGATTAATCTGACCCGTACAAAACGTGGCGCGGTGCGGGGGTTACATGGGGAAGCAATGTCAAAACTAGTCACAGTAGCCTATGGTTCAGCTTTTGGTGTTTATGTAGATACAAGACTAGGCAGCAAAACAGTCGGGGCCGTAGTGACTGTCCAACTGAGACCAGGTATTCAAGTATTTGTCCCTCAAGGAGTCTGTAATGGATTTCAGGCACTTGAAGAAGATACGGAATACCTGTATTTCTTTGATAATGAGTGGCAGCCGGGCATGTCTGGTTCTGCGGTGACACCATTAGATCCCGAATTGGGCATCCATTGGCCGATTGTCATTGATCCTACTGATTTAACACAGATTTCTGAAAAAGATTCACAGGCACCCACATTAAAGGAAGTACTTCATCGACCTTCCTAAAAGCAGCCAAACTATTTAAGTGATTACTAAAGGCGAGCGATTACTAAATCAAGTACCTGCATGAAAATAATTATTGAAATAGAGGCCACCGAAGGAATCCCGCCGGTAGCCTCTATTTGTCTATCCTTTTTGAAGATGATGTGACACCTACATTTTTTATATTTATTGTGAGAAAGCTGGGAGAAAGTATTCATGCTTGCCGAGACGTTCACCGCGGCTTAGGTGCCAAGGATTTCATTAACATTTCAGTCCAGTCTTCCGTGTAGTGAATGTTAATCTGTCGATAGATTTCTGGGGCTGCCACGCCACGGACCATCGCTTCCATATATAACATTAAAAATTCATCGGAATACTTCAAGTCAATTTTACCTTCTTTGCGACCTTGATGAAATAGATCAAGCATCAAGTTGTAAGAACGCTTGGTGTAAGCTGCCATCACAGCAGCCAGCTCTGGGTCGTCTTCTTGCGTGTAAAGATCCATCATATCTACGAAAAACTGTTGGTCTACCCGCTCCAAATGGCGGACCTTTAATTTCGCCATCGTCACCAGTTTTTCCTCAAAAGACATAGGCTGGGCCAACATGGTTTCAGCTTGCTGGCCTAAATCCTCCATGTAGTCAATGAAGACTTGCTGAATCAGTTTTTCTTTGCTTTCGAAATACTTGAAAATAGTGGCTTTGGCAGTTCCAGAGGCTTTTGCCACGGCAGCCATAGTCAGTCCGGCAACGCCTTGGGAAGTATTGATTAAATCAAAGGCACTCTGCAAAACACGGGCCTTTTTTTCTTGGGTGCGTTTTTCAAAGCCGTTCATAAGATCACCTGCTCATAAGTTTCTACATCTATTATAATCGGTTTTTTTTGAACTGCAACCATTGTAGTCGTTCAAAACTAAATGGTATTTTCGTTGACTTTTCGATTTTTCAGGAATAATATTGGACTCGAAAAGAATAATCGGTTTAAAATTGTTGAGTGAACTCTCAAAGAAATTAATTTTCGGAATCGAGGAATGATTATGGAAGAGATTGTAAAGGTGTCAGGGTTGCAAAAGAATTTTGGTAAGTTTCAGGCGTTGAAAGAGGTAAGTTTCACCGTTGAAAAGGGGCAAGTAGTCGGCTTTATCGGTCCCAATGGTGCCGGTAAGTCAACGACAATCCGTACGATTTTGGGAATCATCAAAAAAGACGGCGGAACCGTTTCAGTTTTTGGTAAAGATGCTTGGAAGGACAGCATTGAGATCCACAAACAGCTTTCTTACGTGCCGGGAGACGTTGCTTTATGGGGGAATTTAACCGGTGGCGAAATTATTGATCTCTTTATGAAGCTTCACGGTGGCGGTGATCACAACAAACGAGAAGAGCTGATTAAAAAATTTGAACTGGACCCTAAGAAAAAGGCTAAAAGCTATTCAAAAGGAAACCGGCAAAAAGTCGGCTTAATTGCAGCCTTGTCAGTGGAATCGGAGCTGTATATTTTGGATGAACCAACTTCTGGACTTGATCCTTTGATGGAAGCAGTCTTTCAAGAAGAGGTGGAAAAGCTGAAGCATTCAGGTAAATCCATTCTGCTGTCGTCTCATATTTTGAGTGAGGTGGAGCGGTTGGCAGACAAGGTGGTAATCATCAGAGAAGGTGTCGTGGTGGAAAGTGGCACGTTAGATGACATGCGCCATCTTACCCGTTCAACGGTAACGATTGCCGTTGAAGGTGATTTGTCTACTTTGGAGAAACTGCCGGGGGTTCATGATTTTTCTATTCAGGGGACACAGGCCACCTTTTCCCTCGATGATCAACATATGAATGCATTGCTCACAGCAGCGGCGGGTTTACAGGTGAAAAAATTTGAGGTCGTACCACCGACACTGGAGGATCTGTTTATCCGTCATTATGAAAGCTAAGACAGACCTATGATAAAAGCAGCAGAAACAGCGCTGTTGGGTTTTGTGACGCTTATTTTCCAAGAGGAGTGGGGAGCATGAAAGAGAAATTTGCCTTATGGTATTTGTTGTTTATTGAATATTTGAAGCGAGACTGGAAGAAAATTTTGATTTGGGTCGTGGGTCTTGGTAGTTTTAATGGAGGCTTTGTGCCGGCGTTTGAAGAGATCGCCAAAGGGCAAGGTCTGGTTGGGATGTATGAAACGATGCAAAATCCCGCCATGACAGCGATGGTAGGCCCGACACCTATCACTCAGAGCAGTTCTTATACCGTCGGTGCAATGTATGCTAACGAGATGCTGCTTTTTTGTGGATTGTTTGCGATGATTGTCGCAGTCTTGCATGTCGTAGGACATACCCGCAAAGAAGAAGATCTGGGGTTGCAGGAATTGATTCGTTCGTTTCGAGTCGGTCGTCAGGCCAATTCTCTGGCGGTCATTGTAGAGATGACGCTGATCAACCTTTTGATGGGAGCCTTGACAGCTGTTTTGATGGGCAGTTTCGGAGTGCACAGTATCGGTTGGCAAGGCAGCTGGTTGTTTGGCGGCTCGGTTGCATTGGCAGGAATCCTCGGCGGCGTGTTGGGCTTACTGTTGGCACAAATCATGCCAACTTCAGCGGGAGCCACTGGAGCGAGTCTTTCTCTGGTTGGAATCTTGTACATGGCTCGGGCTGCAACGGATGTCTCGGCACCGAACCTATCCATGTTTAATCCGATGGGCTGGACCTATTTGACCTATCCCTTTACGGAAAATCGCTGGTATCCATTAGTGATTGGCTTAATTTTTTCATTGGCGGTAGTTTTGCTTAGTTTTGTATTGGAAGGCAATCGAGATCTAAATGACGGCTATTTACCGGAAAGAGAAGGACGCAGTCGAGCACCGAGGAGTTTACTATCGGTTCCAGGACTTTTACTGCGGCTAAATCGCGGCGTTGCCATTGGTTGGCTGATTTCTTATGCAGTATTAGGGGCGGCTTATGGCTCGATCTACGGCGATATGCAGACTTTTTTGGATGGCAACGAGTTGTTAAAACACATGTTCACTCAAAGCGGAACCTCTATTGAAGCTTCCTTTACCGCTACCATCATGATGGTGATGATCGGGTTGGCCATAATCTTACCAGTGGCTATCGTTAGTAAACTGTTTTCTGAAGAGAGCCGGCTGCATTTTAGTCAATTATTTTCCACCAAAGTTTCTCGTGGTCAGTTGTACTGGTGGACGATGATTTTGGCATTACTTTTCGGTATCTTGGCAATTGTCTTTTCTGCCGGTAGCTTGGGTGCTGCGGCGCTTTCGGTGATGTCGGAGACTACAACGATGGATCTAGGAGATTTCTTAGCTGCCGGTTTCAACTATCTGCCAGTAATGTTGTTTTTCATAGGCCTAGCAGGAGTGACGCTGGGCTTTGCGCCAAGTCTGGGTAAGGGAATCTACGGCTATTTAGGATATTCTTTTGCGGTCAGTTATTTTGGCGGAATCTTGGATCTGCCAAAATGGTTCAGCAAGACATCAGCCTTGAACTGGCCCTCCCCCATGCCAATGGAAAACTTTGATGCTTGGAGCTTTGGCATCGTTTTGGTGATTAGTTTGCTACTAATCTGTGTCGGCTATCTCGGCTATAAACAACGGGACCTGAAAGAAGGTGCCTGAAAAAAGCGTTCCTCTGCTTTTAGCGGGGAACGCTTTTTTATTGTCTTTGCAAAAATAGCGTGGAAGTAGTGAGTGCTGCTAAACATTGCAATCAAGTCACTGGGCATTTTTGAGAAACTGGTTCCTAATAACCTGCTTTAGGTAAATAATAATTTATTGAATGAAAAATAATAAAACGTTTAGAAAACGCTTTATCGAACGAAGATTATCATAGAATAAAAAACGTTTTGAAGGCAAACGATGAAAAAAAGAGTAAAAAAAAGATTGACCGCTTCGATAGTGCGTGCTATTCTGTAGTCAACAAATCGGAAACGTTTCCAGTTGGTGCAGTTTTGCTGCATCGCTCTTTTTAAAACAAAGTGGAAACGTTTCTAAAATAGAGGCAGGAGGGATTCAAGGTGGAAAAAGTTACACTTGAACCGGAAGAAAGGAAGCTCAAATTGTCAGAACCCGGCGGTAAGGAAAGCACAAAATGGGTCAGATTGAAAAAGCGTCTTCACAGAGATAAATGGATGTATTTGCTACTTTTACCGGGAATTGGATTGACGGTGATTTTCAAATATGTGCCTATGTACGGAGCGATCATCGCATTTAAAGATTACAATCCAATGCTGGGAATCATGGAAAGCCCGTGGGTAGGGTTGGCTCACTTTAAAGAGTTCATCGGTTCGCCAAACTTTGCCATGCTCCTGACCAATACCTTGAAGATCAGTGTCTACGGGCTATTGCTGGGCTTTTTTCCACCAATCTTGTTAGCGCTGAGCCTTAACCAGATCCTCAATAAAAAGATCAAGCAAAAAATTCAGTTAATCCTGTATGCACCAAACTTTATCTCAGTAGTAATTATTGTGGGGATGTTGTTTCTCTTCTTATCGGCAAATGGTCCAATCAATGGACTGGTGGAAAAAATTACCGGTCAACCAATCATGTTTATGTCCAATCCAGGCTACTTTCGGACGATTTACATCCTATCCGGCATCTGGCAGGGGATGGGGTGGGCTTCTATCTTATATACCGCGACTTTAGCTGGTGTCAGCACGGACTTATATGAAGCGGCCAATATTGACGGAGCCAATGTGATGCAAAAAATCTGGCACATTGATTTGCCCGCTTTAAAACCGGTTATGGTTATCAACTTCATCTTGTCTGCTGGCAATATCATGAATGTCGGTTATGAAAAAGCTTATTTGATGCAAACGTCTATGAATATTCCGGCTTCTGAAATCATTTCGACCTATGTATACAAGGTGGGCTTGCAGTCAGGTGATTATGCGTATTCGGCGGCTGTCGGACTTTTTAACATGATCATCAACGTCGTTTTGCTGCTGCTGGTGAATGGGATCACCAAAAAGCTTAATGACGGCCAAGGATTATAAAAGGAGGATGGCTTTATGAATGCCAATGCTTATACGAATTTTGATCGCCGCATCTTGTGGGTCAATCGGATTATTGTGGCTTTTTTGGTCCTGATTACTATTGTTCCTTTAGTGTATGTGGTGATTGCGTCTTTCATGGATCCGGCAACGCTAATCAATAAAGGCTTGAGTTTTAACCCGCGAGACTGGACGATCCAAGGGTATCAGCGGGTCTTTGCGGATGACTCCATCCTAAGAGGCTTTCTTAATTCACTGTTTTATTCCTTTACCTTCAGTCTGTTGACAGTGTTTATAACGATGTTGACGGCATACCCCTTATCAAAACCGGATTTGGTCGGCAAAAACATTATCATGACCTTTTTTGTTATCACGATGTTTGTGGGAGGCGGCTTGATTCCAACCTACTTGTTAGTGAAAAATCTGGGAATGTTAGACAGCGTGTGGGCACTGATTTTACCTGGGGCTATTAATGTTTGGAACATCATCTTAGCGCGAACGTATTTCAGTGGACTGCCTAAGGAATTATCGGAGGCAGCTACCATTGACGGGGCCAATGATTTGCAGATTCTTTTCAAAGTAATGCTGCCACTGGCTAAGCCAATCATGTTCGTCTTGTTCCTATACGCTTTTGTCGGGCAATGGAACTCCTACTTCGATGCCATGATTTACATCAAAGATCCTGATTTACAGCCTCTGCAGTTAGTTTTACGCAATATTTTGATTCAAAATCAACCGTCACAAGATATGGTAGGGGCCAACACAGCAATGGCAGAGATGAAACAGATTGCTGAACTGATCAAATACGCCACCATCGTGATTTCTAGTTTGCCGCTGATCGTTATGTATCCTTTCTTCCAAAAGTACTTCGACAAAGGCGTGTTGGTGGGATCAGTCAAAGGATAAGCTTAAGTTCTGCCACTGATTTTGTTCAATCAAGGCGTGTTCAAACACGACCTAACATTCATATAAAAAGGAGAATCTCACATGAAATCAAAGAAATGGTTTGTTCCCATCCTACTGTCTTCCGCATTGCTTTTAGGGGCTTGCTCTGGTTCGGCAGCGGACAAAGCCAAGTCCAGCCCGGATTATGAACTGGAAAAGGTCAGCTTTCCTCTGAAAGAAAAAGTTTCCTTGAAGATGATCTCGCAAGGTGCGGCATTGGCGCCTAAAGACCCTAATGACAAGCTGATTTTCAAACGTTTGGAAGAAGATACCAACTTGCATATTGATTGGACCAACTACAACACGGATTTCGCTGAAAAGCGTAACTTGGACATTGCCAGTGGTGATCTGCCGGATGCCATCTTCAATGCTGGTGCCGGTGATTATGATCTGCTGAATTGGGCTGAAAGTGGGGTAATCGTACCAGTGGAAGATTTGATCAATGACCACATGCCCAATCTAAAAAAGATTTTTGACGAAAACCCAGAGTATCGCCAATTATCCACGGCTCCTGACGGCCATATCTATTCTTTCCCGTGGATTGAAGAACTGGGTCAGGGCAAAGAATCGATTCATACGGTTAACTGCATGGCCTGGATCAACACGGATTGGTTGGAAAAATTAGGACTGGAGATGCCTCAAACAACCGACGAGCTGATGACCGTCCTGGAAGCTTTTAAGAGCCAAGATCCCAATGGCAATGGAGAAGCAGACGAGATTCCCTTTAGCTTTATCAATGATGGCGGCAACGAAGATATGAAATATATTTTTGGGGCTTTCGGTGAAGGAGACAACGACGATCACCTGATTGTTGACAATGATGGACAGGTTCAATTCACTGCTAACAAAGAGGGCTACAAAAACGCAGTGAAATACTTGAACGAAATGTATCAAAAAGGGTTGATTGATAATGAAGCTTTTGAACAAGACTGGAATACCTATGTGGCCAAGGGGAAAGAACATAAATACGGGGTCTATTTCACCTGGGACAAAGCCAATATTACCGGAGACAACGACAGTTATGATGTGCTGCCTGTCTTAGCAGGCCCGGATGGCACTAAACATGTAACCCGCACGAATGGCATGGGTTTTTCTCGGGATCGTTTCGTAATCACCAGTGCCAACAAAAACTTGGAGCTGACTGCCAAGTGGGTGGACAAGATGTACGAACCATTGCAGTCGGTGCAAAATAACTGGGGCACATACGGCGATACGGAGCAGGCCAACATTTTCGAGTTGAAAGATGGAATGCTAAAACATCTGCCACTAGACGGAGAAGCACCCGGAGAGCTGCGGCAAAAAACGGAAGCTGCCGGACCATTGGCAGTTTTGGATGCTTATTACGATACCGTGACTACCATGCCAGATGATGCCAAATGGCGTCTGGATCTGATGCATGAAACCTATCTGCCATATATTACGGAAGAAAATAATTATCCAAAAGTCTTTTTAGCGAAAGAAGAGACCGATCGATTGGCAAAAATTGAGACGGACATGTGGGATTATATTTACCGTAAGCGGGCCGAATGGATTACTGGTGGCAAAATTGATGAAGAATGGAATGACTATCTGACTGAATTGAAACGAGTAGGCATTGATGATTGGATTCAGATTAAACAGGAAGGTTATGATACCTTCGTGGAAGGAGCACAATAGATGTTGGTTGACGAAGGTGGGGTCTTAGAGAAGGCCGACCGTTTTATTGAAATGATGCAAGGAAAAGTTGATCCTCGTTACCGCCAGCGCTATCATTTGATGGCGCCGGTGGGCTGGATCAATGATCCCAATGGTTTTGTGTTTTTTCAAGGGTATTATCATTTATTTTATCAGCATTATCCCTATGATAGTCAGTGGGGACCGATGCACTGGGGGCATGCCCGTAGCCGTGATCTAATTAGCTGGGAACATCTGCCAGAAGCATTGGCGCCGGATCAGTCTTATGATAGCGGTGGTTGTTTTTCCGGTAGTGCTATCGAAAAAGAGGGAAAACTGTTTTTAGTTTACACTGGTTGCCAAGAAATTGATGGGGTGATGCACCAGCAACAATGCTTGGCAGTGTCAGAAGATGGGATTCATTTTACAAAATTTACCGGCAATCCTATTGTGGGCAAAAAAGAGTTGGGAGATCAAGGATTCATTCAAGATTTTCGAGATCCAAAAGTTTTCCGGCATGAAGACAGCTACTACATGGTGGTAGCGACTAAAACTGCGGATGAGCGAGGACGAATCCTGCTGTTCAAATCGCCGGATCTTTTCAAATGGGACTTTTTCTCTGTTTTATTGGAAGGGCAAAAAAACCAAGGCATCATGTGGGAATGCCCAGATCTCTTTTCTTTGGATGGACGTGATGTGTTGATTATCTCTCCAATCCAGATGGAAAAAGAAGGTTTATCTTACCACAATATCAGCTCAACGGTTGCCTTTATTGGGGAGATGGATTGGCAATCAGGCAAGCTGATGGTGGCCAATTACCACGAGCTGGACTTTGGTTTGGACTTTTATGCGCCGCAAACAATGGAAGATGAACAAGGACGGCGGCTGATGGTAGCTTGGATGCAGATGTGGCATCGGACATTACCGACACACGATTTGGGCCATCATTGGGCAGGTTCCATGACGCTGCCACGAGAATTGCGAGTGAAAAAAGACCGCTTGATTCAAAAACCAGTCTCCACAGTTTACAGCAAGCTGGTTTACCAACAGGGATCGGAAAATATTCGCGTGACAGAGAGTCCTGTCGTTTTTCGCAATGTGATGGAAGACACCTGCTACTTGCATTTGGTAGCCGATCTTTCCCAAGCTGAGGCGTTCACCATCCAGCTGATGCGCAGCCAAAAAGAAGCGTTGCTGCTGAATTATGATGTATTTGCACAGACCTTTTGTCTAGATCGTCGTGGTTTTGGCCGCCCGTTGACTGGCAGTGAAGCGGAACCACTGAATGCCAGGAAAGTTCATGTGCCGTTGGTGAATGGACAGCTGGTTTTGGAAGTCTTCCGAGACACGAGTTCAGTAGAAATCTTCATCAATGGCTCTCAGGTGATGACCGCTACTTTTTATGAACTAGAAAAAGGCCGAGATATCCTCTTTAATTCCGTGGGAGAAACGATCGTGAATGCCTTTGAGACAGCTAAAGTCAGCAGCTAATCGGACTTTTGGATAAAAGAACAGCAATCCGCAAATTAAAGAAGTGAGCATTGGCGATTACAAAGAGGAGCGCCAATCACCAGATTTCTCAAAAGAGCAGTCAAAACAGATTTCGATGAGTTTCAGTTTTGACGTTATCAATTAGACACCAGGCTTCACCCTGTCGCCTTTGCCGGTGAAAACACGGTAGTATTTTTCGCAAAAGTTCAATATACTGGACGAAGAGCAGAAAGGTGAGGAATCAGGATGAAAGCAACTATGAAGGATGTCGCCAAACTGGCTGGTGTCGGCGTTGGGACTGTTTCCCGCGTCTTGAACAATGGATCAGTAAAAGCCGCCACTCGGCAGAAGGTAGAGGCCGCCATGCGAGAGCTGGCCTATCAGCCGGATTTTTATGCCCGGGGCTTGAAAATGAACCGCACCAATACCGTGGCATTGATTTTACCGAGTGTATGGCATCCCTATTTTGGCGAATTTGCCTTTCACGTAGAAACCGCTTTGGAGCGGCAACACTATAAATTGTATCTTTGTAATTCCAATGGTAACAGTGAAAAGGAACAGGAATATATCCAAATGGTGACCCAAAATAAAGTAGACGGCATTATCGGCATCACTTATTCGGATATTGATGAATACATTTCCAGCAATTTGCCTTTTGTCAGCATCGATCGTTATTTTACAGAAGAAGTTATTTACGTCACTGCTGACAATTCTGCCGGCGGGCGACTGGCGGCCAACGAGCTTTTTCGCCGTGGCTGTCGCAAAGTCGCTTATATCGGTGGCTATCAGGAAACCCCTAACGAAACCAAAAGTCGGCGCAAGTATTTCGAAATCGAATGTCGGGAACTGGGGTTACCCTGTGTAGTGCTGGATATGCTGGAGCCGTTGGAAAATGTGCCGGAACGAGTCGCTGAGTTTTTGCAGACTCATCCAGATATTGACGGAATCTTTACCATCAATGATTCCATGGCACTTGATGTTGTAGCGGTTGTTCAAAAATTAGGACGACAGGTGCCTGATGAAATCCAAGTGATTGGCTTTGATGGCCAACAGCTGCGAGAAGGCGGCGGTTACTTGGTTTCTACTATCGTTCAGCCGCTGCAATTGATGGCAGAAGAAGCGGTGGCTAAATTATTGGCGGTAATCAATGGTCAGCAGGTAGAAAAACGTACGGTTTTACCGGTTCATTTTGGTGCTGGCGGCACGACTAAACCTGTTTGAGAACTTGTGGGAGACCGAAGTGGCAGTTGCCGCGCAGGTTTCCCTTTTTTTGAAAGAAGCCACGGCTTCAAAAGAACCGCTATCTCTTAATTCAAAAGCAAGCACTAGGGAGATCTTGAATTTGGAAAGAAATGTAGGAGGAAAAGCAAGATGAGAAAGACCTGGTTTTGGGCACTACCGCTGGTTGCGGGGAGTCTTTTGGCCGGTGGGCTTTGGCTGAAAGAGGCGAGTACCGGTGAAAGGATCGTCAGTCGCTTTCCTCGCAATAGCGAAACATTTGTAGGAGATCCGATGCCCTATTTTGACGGTAAAAAAATGGCGATTTACTATTTGGAGGATCATCGAGATGCAGCGATAGGCTTTCATCCTTTCAGCCTGTTAACCACTGAAAATTTTCGTGAATACAATCATTTCAGCGAGGTGCTGCCTTATGTAAATGAGGTTCGTGATCCTGAGCGGGCACTGGGAACCGGGACAGTGATGCAAGACCAAGCGGGGGGCTACCATTGTTTCTATACTGCTCATAACGGGGAGTTGTCTCCAAAAGAGCGAATCATGCATGCAGTCAGCCGTGATGGCAAAACGTGGCAGAAGTTGCCAGAAGATACGTTTTTTGCCAGTGGGGACTATGAGGGCGATGATTTCAGAGACCCATTTGTAATGCAGGCACCGGATAGTGATGAGTATTGGATGTTGCTCACGACGCGCCAAAAGGGCACCGGCGTGATTGCTAAATATGTTTCCCGTGATCTGAAGAACTGGGAAGATCAGGGAGTCTTTTTTGTGAACGATTTTGGAAACGACTCCAATCTTGAGTGCCCGTCGTTGGTAAACTTTGAAGATCGGTGGTATCTGGCTTTTTCAGATCAATGGGACAAGCGAGTTGTCCACTATCGGGTGGCAAAAAAGGCAACTGGTCCATTTGAGCCCTTGGCTGAAGAGGTGGACCATGTGGATGGCGCCGGCTTTTATGCTGGGCGCCTGGTAACTATGAAGGAGCAATTGTATCTTGTGGGTTGGATTCCTACAAAAGAGCGCTCTGATGACAATTTTGCTTACAATTGGGTGGGAAATTTGGCGTGGCATCGCTTGAAAGTCAATGGGGCGGCAAACTTAGTAGCTTGCCCGGATTTAGATTCAACGAATGAAGTTGAGACACTAAAAGCAGGAGATGCCAGGTTAGTAACCAATGGCGCAGGAATCACGATTCCCGCTGAAAAGTCCGGCTCGTATGAGTTAGATTTAGTTGCTGGTGGAATCGAAAAGCTGATAATCAGCTTTGGCAAAAGTAATCATCTAGTAGTTGATAGCAAGTCCGGCCGGATGGCGTATTACAATACATTTGAAGACCAAATTGCCGATAGTAAAGCGATTACGGAGATGTTTTTGCCGCAAATCATAGAGCAAGAGTCGCCACTGACCATTGTTAAAGAAGGCGAAATCATACAACTATATTACCAGGGACGGGCTTTATCAAATCGGATTTACGCTGCTAAGACACAGCCGCTGGTGATCCGACGCAACAATTAGAAGGGAATGAAGACTATGTATTATGGTGGAATCGAAGCCGGAGGGACGAAATTTGTCTGCGGTGTCAGTGATAATGAGTTGAATTTAGTGGAGCGAATCAGTTTTCCCACCACCACTCCCACAGAGACAATGATACAAGTACTGACTTTTTTCAAAAAGTATCAGGAGGAGTTGGCAGGAATTGGCGTGGGTTCTTTTGGTCCCATTGATATTCAGACGGACTCTTTAACATATGGATATATCACCACCACACCAAAAGTGGCTTGGCAGAACTATGA
This sequence comes from Enterococcus infantis, assembly GCF_049166715.1. NCBI lineage: Bacteria > Bacillati > Bacillota > Bacilli > Lactobacillales > Enterococcaceae > Enterococcus > Enterococcus infantis. The sequence continues at coordinate 61,466 of NZ_JBMHFB010000002.1, forward strand.
CTTTGTCGGCACTCTGAAAAAGGCGCTGGAAGTTCCTATTGCTTGGACCACAGATGTAAATGCGGCTTGCTTTGGCGAATATGTTGCCGGTCACGGTCAGGGACTTAAAAGTGTTGTCTACTATACGATTGGTACCGGTGTTGGCGGTGGGGCAGTATTAAATGGTCGCTTTGTGGAAGGCTTCAGTCACCCGGAGATGGGACATATGTTATTGCAGCGCCACCAAAAGGATGCGTATCTTGGCAACTGTCCTTTTCATGGCGAGTGTTTGGAAGGGCTGGCTGCTGGACCGGCAATCGAAAAACGGCTGGGAAAAAAGGCACAGAATCTGACTGCCAATGATCCTTTTTGGCAAATTGAAGCAGATTATATCGCCCAGTGTGTCTACAATACGACACTGCTGTATGCGCCGGAGATTATCATTTTAGGTGGAGGTGTTATGAAACAGCCACAATTATTGCCGTTGGTACGACAGGCTTTTGCTGATAAGCTGAAGGGTTATGTGGCAACCCCAGAGTTGTCTGCTTACTTGAAGACGCCGGCATTGGAAGATGATGCGGGTCTTACCGGCTGTCTGGCATTGGCTAAAGAGATTGTTGTTTGCCAAAAGTTGTAATCCTTACAGAAAAAAGTGAGTCTTTGCAGTAAAATTTAGATCCAAATTTAGATAAGAACAGCAAGACATTTAGTAGATAGGTAGTGATAAAAAAAGATCTTACCAATGATTTAAAAGATGAGTAGTACAGTTAGAATCAAAAAAGACCGACAAAAGTCAGCCAAGCCTATGACTTTCGTTGGTCTTTTAGTCATGTTTTAGTTTCCAAAAGGAGTTAGAGGAAAGTGGAAAAGTCCAAATAGTAGCGGTATTTTTTGCCGATATAATAACATTCGGTGTACTCTCGAAAAGATTCATTAGCAGCCGTAAAGCGAACTCGTTTCAAGATAGGCTCATCTTTTGTGATTTTTAAAATTTTCTGCAGCTCCTTTGTGGGCATCATCGCTTCAACGTACTCCTGCTGGTTAGTCATTAAAAGCCCATGGCGCTTTAACTGATTGTAAAAAGAGCCTAGATAGTCATTTGCCGAGAGGGAAAGAAACGGCCGATAAGGAACGAAGGTTTTAAACAGACCCACTAGTCCGTCCTCTGTACCTCGTAGGCGAGTTAATGCTAGGACTAGAGAGCCCAATGGTATCTGTAAATTTGCTGCTATTTGGGCGTTTGCCGGTACTTTTTCAACTGTCGCCCACAGTGTTTGGACGGTTTTTCCTTGTTCAAGAAGTTCCCGAGTGAAGCTTTTGGCCAACGTCGAGTATTCCGTAGTATCAGCAGAGTACTCGTTGACAAAAGTACCTTTTCCTCTGTGGCGCAAAAGTAGACGTTCGCGTACCAATTCATCGATAGCTTTACGGATAGTAATCCGACTGACATGGTAATCTTCACTCAATTTCAATTCAGCGGGAATTCGAGTTCCTTGAGGCCATTTTCCCAAGCGAATATTTTCGCGAAACAACTCAGCAATCTGTATATATAAGGGATGATGACTCATATTCTCAGTCATGCTTTTCTTCCTTCCTTGTGACAAAACAGCTGCAAAGGGCATTTTTTTGTCAGGCATCATTTCTTTTGCCGAATTCATCGATATCAAGTTTGAGTGTTTTTTTGATCGTATTAACAAAAAGAGCTCTCAAAAAGTAGAACAACGTCTAAAAATCCCGTCAGATCAGCTTCGAAAATAGACAGAAACTAGCGAACCATCGTGATATAGTTTGGATATCAATGACAGACGGAGGAACGACTATGGATTATCAATTTGCACCGACAGTTCGACTGCAGGGCAAGTATAATTTTTTTGAAGGCTACAGTGCCATTATAGCGGAGCTTAGCCGAGATGCAAAGTTTGCACCGGGGAAGGTTATCGCTTTTGAAACATATCCTGGCAGCGATGAAAAATTATTGCAGGCAGCATTACTGGATGCGTTCTCAGATGCGCTGGTTTTTTCCAGTGAAACGCTCTTTTTACCTCGATTAGCATACGAAAAAATGGTGGCACGTAATTTGACTGACGACCGGGTGTTTGGTGTCATGAGCAATCATCAGTTGAGAGAATTTATCGATCCGTCAGGTCAGAAGCAGCTTCAGAGGCAGCTTGCTGACGCTAATCAAAAGCTAGTAATTATTTATGGAATGGGAGCTAGCTTGGTGACGACTGCCGATCAGGTGGTCTATGTGGATGTACCTCGCTGGGAAATTCAATTAAAAATGCGCGCTGGGGAGGTAGCAAATTGGCGCTGTGACAATGCTGGAACAGACAGCGAGCAGCTTATCAAGCGTGGTTTTTATCTAGATTGGCCAATCGCAGATCGCTACAAAAAGGAACTGCTGTCCACAGTGGATTATGTTCTTGAGCTACATCGTAAACAGCCAGTTATGATGAGAGGGGAAGAGTACCGCTCTGCTATGAAAGAAGTAGTAAATCAGCCGTTTTCATTGGTGCCTTTCTTTGATCCTGGTGTCTGGGGTGGACATTGGATGCAGCAAACTTTCAATCATCGTCAGGAGGAAATTAATCTTGCATGGAGCTTCAATGGTGTTCCAGAAGAAAACAGTTTACTTTTAGAAGCTCAAAACCATACCTTCGAGACTCCAGGGACGAATCTGCTACTGCTAGCCGGCGAAGAACTTCTTGGTCCGCGAGTGTATGGACGATTCGGAGATTCTTTCCCTATTCGTTTCAACTTTCTTGATACGGTAGCAGGAGAAAATCTAAGCTTACAAGTACATCCAAAACTAAGTTATATCCAGAATGTTTTCGGTCTACCTTATACACAAGATGAAAGCTATTATATCTTGCATGCAGAACCGGAAGCTTCGGTCTATCTCGGGACAAAAAGCGGTGTGACTAAAGAAGAGCTGATGGCAGCGTTAAAAGCAGCTCAAGCCCCTGAGACAGGTTTTGATAGTGAAGCCTACATCTATCGACGACCAGCAGCTGCTCATGACCACTTTTTAATTCCCGCCGGAACGATTCATTCAAGCGGTAAGGGAATGGTGGTGTTGGAAATCAGTGCCACACCAAATCGCTTCACCTTTAAAATGTGGGACTGGGGCCGAGTTGATTTAAACGGACGCCCACGACCAGTCCATTTGGAACACGCTGAAAAAAATATCGACTTGCGATGCAATCAACATTTTGTAGAAAAAGAACTATGTAACCAGTTTGAGGTTTTGGCAACTGGAGACGGCTGGCGAGAAGAACGCACCGGACTTCATGAGCTGGAGTGGATTGAAACACGGCGACATCGCTTTACGGTACCTGTCATCCACGAGAACCCATATGGAGTCAATGTCTTGAATCTTGTGTCCGGTGAAAAAGCTATTATTGATAGTCCCGACGGTGAATTTGAGCCAATGACTATCACCTATGCACAAACGGTCATTATTCCAGCACAGATTATGCGATATCGAATCACGCCAATGGGAGATTGTGAAAGAACGCCGTGCATGACAGTCAAGGCTTTTATTCGCTGAATAAGTTGCGAGGTGAAAAAGATGGATGATTTGCTTTTTGATGTAGGCGGTACCAGAATAAAATGTAATATTTGGCGAAACGGCCAACGACTTTTGACTGAGGATCTGCAGTTTTCTGCTATTTCACAGTCAAATAAAGAAAACTTACTTGCTCACTTTTGTGAAATTGTTCAACAGGTGATGAGTTATTCACAAAAGACGGGTGGAACAGTTCGTGGTGTTGCCTTTGCTTTTCCGGGCCCTTTTAATTATGAGATGGGAATTAGTCAAATGCAGGGATTGGGCAAGTATGATGCCCTCTATGGTGTAGACCTAAAATCTTTTTTTCTGACGTGCCTGTCTAATCATGGAGTTCAAGAAGTGCCGATATTGTTTGAAAATGATGCCAGAGCCTTTGCTCTAGGAGAATACCAAGCCTCTACGCCAGTACAAAGGGGAATCTACCTGACTTTAGGTACTGGCTTAGGTTCGGCTTTTATTCAAGAGGGTGAATTCGTAACAGAACTTTCTGGAATCAATCGAGAAGGTATGATCTATGATATTCCGTTTCGTGGGGATATATTGGATAATTGGCTATCGGCAGCCGGTTTACAAAAACTTGCGGCTGCAGCAGGTTATCCAAAAGTAGAGGCCTTCGTATTGGCAAAAGCTGCTCGAAGCAAAGAGCCACAAGCGCAAGCAATCTTTGGTTCCTTTGGCGAATTATTGGGGGAAGCTTTGAAAGACTATTGTCGTAGTTTTCGACCAGATGAAATGGTCTTTGGGGGCCAAGTTAGTCGTAGTTTTCCACTCTTTGAGGGGCGGCTGCGGGAAGTGCTAGCGGAGGAGTGCCCTGCAACTCTACGGGTCAGCGGAGACTTAACTACTGCGGCATTACGAGGCTTGTATAAGCGATTGGAGGAAAGACGTGGGGTAAATCCGTAAAAACCAAAATAGATCCAATTTGAAATTGCATAAGGAGTTTATTTATCATGACTGTTAGAACTATCTATTTGATCCATCATTCCCATACGGATATTGGTTATACAGATCGCCAGGAAAAGATTAGCCGCTACCATGCAGCGTACATTCGTGACAGCCTTCGCTTCTTGAAAAAGATTGAAACCGGTGAGATGCCTCAGTGGAAAGGTTATCGATATACCTGCGAAAATTTTTGGCAGGTAGAACAATTTTTAAAGAGGGCAACTCCTGATGAGATTCGGACTTTTGAAACGTATGTTGCTGCCGGTACCATTGATCTGTCACTAACTTATTTAAATATGACTGAACTGGTGGATAACGAAATCTTGTTGCGAAAACTTACCGAAGCGAAGAACTACACAGAACGCTTTTCACGAAAGTTTGACTCAGCGATGACAGCAGATATCAACGGATTTTCTTGGGCGTATGCTGAAACGATGTATCAGGCGGGGATTCGGAATTTCTTTTCTTGTTTGCACACACATCATGGAATGTTCCCATTGTTCCATAAGCAGGTACCATTTTGGTGGGAGACAGCTACTGGCAATCGTCTATTGGTTTGGAATGGCGATCATTACCAGCTTGGCAATGATTTTTTGTTCAGCCCGAATACTGACCAAAGTCGTCAGTTTGATGTAGAAGGATTTACTGAGTCTGATTGGCAGGAGCAACTGAAGCTCACGGAGCAGCGAGTCAGCGAGTATTTGACAATACTGGATCAAGAAAGCTATCCCTTTGATTTCATTCCCGCCATGATTTCTGGAATCGTGACAGACAATTCACCAACCTCACCTAGGATGATGGAGGGAATTCGACGATGGAATCAGCGCTATCAGGAACAGGTAGTGGTCAAATTAGTGACGTTAAGTGAATTTTTTGAAGAGCTTCGCAATTCTGATTTGGATTTACCGGTCTATCGAGGCGATTGGCCTGACTGGTGGGGGGATGGTGTGGGTTCGACACCAGCGGCTACCAAGTTGTACCGAGATGCTCAGAGAAAACGACGATTAATTCGTAAACTAGATCCTCATGGAAAACTAGGAGATGCTGAACAGCTGCAAGAAGCAGAAAATCAAATGATGCTTTATGCCGAGCACACTTGGGGCTTTCATTCTTCCGTTGAGGAGCCCTGGGACAGCTTCGTGAATGTTCTAGGAATGCGCAAGATGTCTTATGCTGTCAATGGGCATCAACTAATTTCTGAAGAACTAGACGATGTGTTGGCAGCTTATGGAGAGACCACCAATCATCTGGAGGGGGAAAATGGGTATCGGATTATCAATCCCCATGATTTCCAGATAAAGACAATTGCTGACATCTACTTGCAACATTGGCAGACCGTCAACGGTTCATACTTTCCCTGGACCGGTGAAGCGATTGCTGAAGTTGTATCTCTTAGCGACAATCGGGTATTGCCTTCTCAGACGAGTCACAGTTCACGGGGCAAAAAAATATCATTTATGGTAGATTTGGCTCCTGGGGAAATGTTGGAGGTCGGTTTGCGACGAAAAAAAGTTTCCGCCCCATCTGTAAAGTTTTCCAATCGTGCGCATACTGGGACGGAGTTAGTCGCAGACATCGCGTCTTATGAAGGCTATTCTCATGATGTCTCTGCCTATGGTGTATTGACAAAAGATTTTCAACTGACTTTGGATGGCGAGGTTGGAATTCGCTCCTTACGGCATTTGCCAAGTGGTCGTGAACTGATACATCCGCAAGCTGAGGAAGCATTGTTTTCTGGAATCTATGAAGTAACACCATCAGATGGAGATCCTTGTGGAGTCAGACGAAAAATGGGACGTAATCGTAAATCGCCAGCTACCAGACGTAGTTTTTCTAGCTTAAAAGACTTGCGCTTATTGGAAAATGGCCCCGTATATGCCAAATTATTGTTATCTTACACACTGGTGGGCACCAAGATGTACGATGTAGAGCTGACTGTTTACAAAGAAATCCCCCGCATTGATAGTAAGATTAGGCTGCAAAAAGAGATTGAGTGGGCCCCAGAAAATCTGTATGTTGCATTGCCGTTGACTTTAGGAACACCGATTGAAACCACCTGCTATCTTGAAAAATCTGGAGGGATAATGCGGCCTGGAATCGATCAGCTACCAGGCACAAATACCAGCTTTTATTTAGTCGACAGCGGCGTTTATTACACCAACCAAGACCAACAGCTGTTTGTTGCAGTCAAAGATACGCCGTTAGTGACATTTGGTCCAATGACAAGTCAGCTAGTAGCTCTTTGCACACCAGAAAGCCACCTTCTCAACAGGAATGTGATGTATTCTTGGGTCATGAATAATTTTTGGGAAACCAACTTTAATGTAGATTTAGCAGGATTTTATGAGTTTGAATATGTGCTCTATCTGCCAGATGTCCAAAGTGAGGTTGCACCAGCTACTGCGATTGCCAAAGCTCAGGTTGAGGGGGTTCCAGTGATTGCTTTCAAACAAGATACAGAAAAGAAGGAGAATTGATGTGAAGAAAAAACTACACGTGGTTTTCAAAACTCATTTGGATATCGGCTTCACCGATTTGGCAGAAAATGTGATTAATCAGTATTTGGAGGATTTCATCCCGAGGGCCTTGGAGCTGGGAGAAGCACTTCCCGACAAGTTTATTTGGACAACAGGCTCGTGGCTGATAGATTTCTATCTGAAACATCCTTCTGTTTCGGCGACCGACAAAGAGAGAATGTGTCGCGGGATTGAAAAAGGAACAATCCGTTGGCACGGACTCCCCTTTACAATTCATACGGAATTGATGGATCGTGAACTGGCGGAATATGCCCTTTCAGTTTCTCAGCGGTTGGATCAAGCTTTTGGTCAGACGACTATTGCTGCTAAAATGACGGATATTCCTGGACATACGATTGCACTAGTTCCGCTACTAGAAAAAGCTGGAATACGCTATCTGCATATTGGGGTTAATGCCAGTTCAGCATTGCCGCAAGTACCAGAGCTATTCGTCTGGGAAGCACCGGATGGCTCTCGAGTGCTTTGCCATTATGCAAAAGACTACGGAGCGGTATTTGATCGTTCTGATTGGCCGGATGCTTTATATTTTGCTCATAGCCATGATAATGCCGGGCCGCCGAAGGATCAAGCGGAGATCCTTAATCTCTACGAAAAGCTTCATGAGGATTATCCTGACTATGAAATCGTTCCGTCGACATTAGATGAATTTGCTAAGGCAATCTTGCCTTATCAAGAAACTTTGCCAGTAATCAAAGAAGAAATTGGGGATACTTGGATCCATGGTGCGATGTCTGATCCAAAAAAAATGGGAACTTACCGTCATCTGCTGAATTTGCGGGAGCAGTGGTTAGCGAAGGGTAAACTGATAAAGGATTCCCCTGTATATCGCCGTTTTTCTTCCTGGTTGCTGATGGTGGCCGAACATACTTGGGGGGTGAACTGGAATGTTTATCTACCAGACTATAAAAATTTTTTGCCACAAGAGCTGCAAGTTGCTCGTCAAAAAGATCTGATTACTTTCAATCATAATCGCCAGACGATGGATTACGGAGATTTGATGGCTGTAGTCAGTACTGATATCGATTGGGAAGAAAAGAGTAATCAACGTCGATATAGTCTAGGCGAACAATCATGGCAAGAACAACGAGGATACCTAGAAAAAGCGGTTGCTGAATTGCCAGAAGCGCTACAAAAAGAGGTCGCTGAGTATCTTGAAAAGAAAGGTCAACTACCTTTGACTACCGGCGAAACGCCACTAACTCCTGGTGAAACCTATATTTTGGGTGATTGTCGGATTCGTTTTACTGTGAGCGGGGGTATTGATGATTTTCGGGTAAACGAGCACCAGCTAATCGGTGCAAATGGTCGCTTTGGAGAGCTTTCCTATCAGCGTTTCGATGCAGTTGATTATCAGAATTTTTTTAAAAGTTACAGTCGGTTGAATCACTGGACGGCTGGCTGGGCAATGGGGGACTTCGGTCGTCGCGGCATTGAAGCGATACCGCAAATCACAAGCGGGTTATTGAAACCAGTTATTCAGGAGGCTACTTTTACCAAAATGGGTGAACAAATAGTTTTTTTGCTCTCAGTAGCCTATCCAAAAGAACAACAACAAATGTGGGGACTGCCAACAAGCCAAAAATTAGTTTATACGCTAGATTTGTCAGCGCGACGGTTGGAGTTACACTGTCAGTTAACGGGTAAAGTTGCTAATCGAGCACCCGAGAGTTATTGGTTAGAGACCAGTTTGTTGACAGAAAATGCTTCTCGTTGGCAGATGAACAAGTTGGGGTGCTGGATTGACCCATTGAATGTAGTAAAAAAAGGCAATCGTAATTTACATTTTTTGTCCAGTAAGGGTATGACTTACCAAGGAAGTGAGGGAAAATTACGTCTCATGAGTCAAGAAGCACCGTTACTCTCATTAGGTGGACGCAAACTGCTTCAATTTGACAATGAGCTACCAAATTTAAACGAGGGGTTCTACATGAATCTCTTCAATAATGTTTGGGGAACCAACTTCCCAGCATGGTACGAAGGCGATTTTAATTGTCATTTGGCATTGGAATGGGAACTATGGGAAACTATCTGATCAGATAGTAACCTTTGGAAATACTTTGCCAGAAACCTGATAAAGCTGCAAAAATCGGAGCGATTCTGGAATTGCCACTTTTGACTTTCAAAAAAAATGCCCCGCAAACATCGTGTTTGCGGGCTGTTTTTGTCCTTAAATGAATGGTTAAACTGGGTTGCCAGTTTGTCGTTCCAAGATTTCTTTTTGTAAGCGCAGAGCTGTTGGCGTGACGGCTAGGCCTCCTTCTGCTGTTTCTTTGAAAATACTAGGCATTTGGCGACCGACTTGGTACATGGCAGCGACGACTTCATCCGGCGGAATCACACTTTCGATCCCTGCCAAGGCCATGTCCGCTGAAACAATGGCTTGGGAAGAACCTAGCGCGTTACGTTTGACACAAGGAACCTCCACTAAACCAGCGACGGGATCACAGATGAGCCCCATCATATTTTTGAGGGTAATAGCGACGGCCTGTGCAGCTTGGTGAGGCGTGCCACCTTTGGCACAAACCAAGGCTGCGGCTGCCATGGCGCTGGCCGAGCCCACTTCTGCCTGACAACCCCCTTCTGCACCAGAGATAGAAGCATTATTGGCGATTACCAGTCCAAAAGCGCCGGCAGTAAATAGAAAATTCAACTGTTGCCGGCGATTCATATGCAGACGATCCCGGACAGCAGTCAGAACGCCAGCCACCACGCCGGCACTACCGGCAGTCGGTGTAGCACAAATCAGGCCCATCTTGGCATTGACTTCGTTCACGGCAATGGCATTGCGAACGGCGGTCAGTAACGTGTCGCCACTTAAAAAATCGCCCGCTGCCAGGTAGTCATTTAGTTTGGTAGCATCTCCGCCAGTCAGACCCGTGACTGAACGAACGCCGGCAACTCCTTCGGCAATTGAGTTTTCCATGACGGTTAAATTACGTTCCATCAACTCCAGAATTTGTTCTTCGCTGCGGCCGGTCATTTCCATTTCAGTGGCAATCATCAGTTGAGCCACGCTGTCGTAGTCGCGGGCTTGAGTCACCAATTCAGCTATTGATAAAAACATCGTTGTTTTCCTCTTCTCTTGTGATAGGCAGTAGACAGGTTAGGGTAATCAAATCAGTCGAAGTAAGTGACACTATCGATGTGTTCTAACTGCTTCAACTGTTCTTTAATATCTGGTCTGGGTTCGTCTACTTCAATGATCATGATGGCTTTTTCGCCTTTTGATTCCCGTGTGACGGTCATCGTCCCGATATTTACTGCAGCATTGGAGAAAATATTGGTGACTTTGGCAATCATTCCCGGAACGTCTTGATGAACCGTGATGAAAGTCGGAGTTCCCATCGTCAATGAAATTTTGAAGCCATTAAGCTCACTAATCTGGATATTCCCCCCACCGATAGAGATACCAGTGACGGTCATTTTACGCTTGCCTTTGGTCAGTAACATTTTAACGGAGTTGGGATGTTCTGCTTTTTCCTTACGGGGAACGAATAAGACCTCCATGCCAGATTCATAGGCAATCTTCAGCGAGTCTGCCAAGCGCGCGTCGTCAGGGGCCATTCCCAAAAGACCACCCACCAGCGCTACATCGGTACCATGGCCGCGATAAGTTTTCGCAAATGATTCATACAAATAGATATCCACGGAATCCGGCTGTTCGCCGAAGATGGAGCGGACGACTTTCCCGATGCGGGCAGCACCGGCTGTATGGGAGCTGGAAGGACCCACCATGATGGGTCCGATAATGTCAAAAACACTGCGGTATTTCAATTGATCCATTTTTGCACCTCATTGTCCGGCTGTGGCCGGTGCTATCATTCAAATCAGATCCTCTAAAAAAGGGACTATTCCAGAGGTAGTGTACCACAAATTTGCGGGAATAAAAGAGCCGCTTTCTTGGCGTTTGATTTTTTTTAAGAATTGGCTGGAGTCTAGTAAAATATGTTTTTAAATGAATAAGAATCGATCTGCGACTATCCCGCTGTTTTTATGGAAATAACTTGGCTTTTACTTAGGGCTCATAGTTGGTAGTGTTCGCTTCGAAGGCCGGTGATCAGACGATTGGCTCAGTTCTGACGGTGGTAATTTTTAGCGGCGTTTGCTCGAAAAAAATGACGTCTGTTTGGCTTGTCTGATGAAAAGGAAATGTTATACTTTTTATGTAAGCGCTTTTTAAATAGGAGGAGTAGGAAGGTGAATCTATGAAGATTATCATTGAAAAAGACTATGAAGCCATGAGCCGAACCGCGGCAAATCTGTTATTGGGAAAAATGTATAAACATCATCGAGTCAATCTGGCCATCACTGCCGGGGCAACACCAGTGGGCATGTATCAGATGCTGGTGCCGGAAGTTAAAGGACGCAGCTATTTGGAAAATGTCCACTTCTACAATTTTGACGAGATTCCTATCGTGGGAGAAAAACAAGGGGTGACAACACGTAATTTGACGACCCTCTTTTTTGAGCCAGCGCAGATTGCTGAAAAGAACATCCATGAGCTCAACGAAACCAATTGGGAAAGCCAAGATCAGCGGCTGCAGGCGGCAGGAGGACTGGATTTAATCTTGATGGGAATCGGCAGTGACGGTCATTTTTGTGGCAACCTGCCAGGAACTACTAAATTCGGAGACCTCACCAGTAAAGTTGCCATTGGTTCGAAGTTAAAAGAAGGATTGGCTCATGAAGTCGGTGGGGACAGTAGTAAGGTGCCGGATTTTTATGTAACGATGGGTCCTAAAAGTGTCATGCAAACGCGGCAGCTGGTCATGATTGCCAACGGACAAAAGAAAGCTGCCATTATTAAAGAGGCTTTCTTCGGACCTGTGACAGAAACAATTCCTTCTTCTGTTTTGCAGTTGCACCCAGATTTGACGCTGATTTTAGATGAAGAAGCAGCAGCTGAGATCAAAGACCTGCTTTAAAAATAGCCTCGAACAAATTGTTTCACATAAGATACCAATTATCTGAGAACAAAAGGTGGGAAAACCGAAAGCAAGGTTTCCTACCTTTTTGTGTACCGGGGAACGAAAACATTAGTAATTCGCAAAGCTGCTAACGGCGAAACACCAATAAAAATTTCTTGCATTTCTCATAGAGGATGCTATAATATTCAGGTGTGTGTCAACACGTCTGTTTGTGTTGCCATGGCGCACGCACGTATGAGCACCAAGTTTTCACAACGTGGGAGGAGAAATCTTCATCTCCAATTAACCACATCACGGACTCAAGGAGGTATGTCTCGTGGCAAAAAAAGTAGAAAAACTCGTTAAATTGCAAATTCCTGCAGGGAAAGCAACACCAGCTCCCCCAGTAGGTCCTGCATTGGGTCAAGCAGGGATTAACATCATGGGCTTTACAAAAGAATTTAATGCCCGTACCGCTGACCAAGCAGGTTTGATCATTCCAGTAGTGATCTCTGTATACGAAGACCGTTCATTCACCTTCGTAACAAAAACTCCGCCAGCAGCAGTATTGCTGAAAAAAGCGGCTAAAGTTGAAAAAGGTTCAGGCGAACCAAACAAAACCAAAGTTGCTAAAGTTACTCGCGATCAAGTAAAAGAAATCGCTGAGTTGAAAATGGAAGACCTAAACGCAGCTGACGTTGAAGCAGCAATGCGCATGGTCGAAGGAACTGCACGAAGCATGGGGATTACTGTAGAATAATCTACAATACCCCGATTACGTAGCTTCTCAGTTGGTTCTGTATTGAAAGATATGGAAAGACGTGGGAGGTTCTACCGTTATAACCACATCAAGGAGGAAACAAAATGGCTAAAAAGAGCAAAAAAATGCAAGATGCATTGAAAAAAGTTGACAATACAAAAGCTTACGCTGTAGAAGAAGCTGTTGCATTGGCTAAAGACACAAACATCGCAAAATTCGACGCAACGGTTGAAGTTGCTTACCGTCTGAACGTAGACCCTAAAAAAGCGGACCAACAAATCCGTGGCGCGGTAGTTCTGCCAAACGGTACTGGTAAAACACAAAAAGTTTTGGTTTTCGCAAAAGGCGAAAAAGCAAAAGAAGCTGAAGCTGCAGGCGCAGATTTCGTAGGCGAAGCTGACATGGTTCAAAAGATCCAAGGCGGCTGGTTCGATTTCGACGTAGTTGTTGCAACACCTGACATGATGGCTGAAGTTGGTAAATTGGGTCGTGTCTTGGGTCCTAAAGGCTTGATGCCTAACCCTAAGACCGGTACAGTTACAATGGACGTTACAAAAGCAATCAACGAAGTAAAAGCTGGTAAAGTAACTTACCGCGTTGACAAAGCTGGTAACATTCACGTGCCAATCGGTAAAGTATCATTTGAAAATGATAAATTGGTAGAAAACTTCAAAACAATCCACGACACCCTGGTGAAAGCAAAACCTTCAGCAGCTAAAGGTGTTTACATGCAAAACATTTCTATTACAACTACTTTCGGACCTGGTATCCACGTAGACGCTGCTTCTTTCTAAGCCGCGACTGCCAATACCTAACGAAAAAATGAAAAACTAAACTTGACTTGACTGCCTTGTCTATGATAAGGTGGTCAAGGTTAAAGTTTAACTGTACCGAAGACAGCAGGTGGCCTAGCCTTAATTTCCTGCCGAGGACAACGTTGAGAACAGTCAATGGTCCCTCTATGTCTACGGTGGCATAGGGTTTTTTTGTATGTTTGCGACTGGTAGCCGATTTTTCGGAACTTCATAGCAGCAAACACACTGAGACGAAAAGGGCGTGCCCTTTGCAGTCGAGTAGGCATTTAGTCTGCGACGACCGTATCAGCCGATGTACAAACGACTCTAACCCATCAAATCTTGGAGGTGAAATACAAATGAGTGAAGCAGCTATCGCTAAAAAAGCGCAATTAGTTGACGAAGTCGCTGCAAAACTGCAAGCAGCCGCATCCGTAGTCGTAGTTGACTACCGTGGTTTGACTGTAGACGAAGTGACTCGTTTGCGTAAACAATTGCGTGACAACGGCGTGGAAATGAAAGTTATCAAAAACTCTATCCTTTCCCGCGCTGCCAAACAAGTAGGTCTTGAAGGATTGGATGAAGTATTCACAGGTCCGACTGCCGTTGCTATCAGCAATGAAGATGTCGTGGCACCTGCGAAAATCGTCAACGATTTTGCACAAGACGCGAAAGCTTTGGAAATCAAAGGTGGTATCATCGAAGGTAAAGTTTCGACAGTCGACGAAATGGTCGCACTGGCAAAACTGCCAAACCGCGAAGGTCTCCTTTCTATGTTGCTGTCTGTATTGCAAGCGCCAGTCCGCAATGTTGCATACGCAGTCAACGCAGTTATCGAATCAAAAGAAGGCGACGCAGCTTAATCGCAGCGTAGCTTGATCTGCAACACAACCTAAAACTTACCTAAAATGGAGGAAATCAATCATGGCATTGAACATTGAAAACATTGTCGAAGAGCTGAAAGGCGCGACAATCCTTGAATTGAACGACTTAGTTAAAGCTATCGAAGAAGAATTTGGCGTATCTGCTGCAGCTCCTGTAGCTGTTGCTGCTGGCCCTGCGGCTGCTGCTGAAGAACAAACTGAATTTACAGTTGAATTGACTGCAGCTGGCGACCAAAAAGTTAAAGTTATCAAAGCAGTTCGTGAAGCAACTGGCTTGGGCTTGAAAGAAGCTAAAGCAGTAGTTGATGGCGCTCCTTCAGCTGTTAAAGAAGGCATCTCTAAAGACGAAGCAGAAGCTTTGAAAGCTGCTTTGGAAGAAGTAGGCGCATCTGTAACAGTTAAATAATCACTCGCTGATTAAAAAGACCGGAAACCTTGTTAAATCAAGGCTTCCGGTCTTTTTTGCTTTAACTCAAAAATGAAGAGAGTTAAGGCGTAACTCTGCCTTCTCAGTTTCAGAAAAGTCAGTTTCAGCAAGAGTAGTGCGATATGTCAATCTGGATTCGGTAATGGGTAGGCAAAATTATTTCAGAAATTTTTTAAACCGCAGTTTTTTAGACTTCGACAACGGGGCGTGTTAGACTGGAGGGAATCATGGCAATGGGGGGAATTCTGATGAAAGAAAATAAAAACTGGAAGCAAAATCTGTTGGCAGGTCTCTTGCTGGCATTGAAAATCTGGCTACCTATCGCAGTGCTCTTGCTTTTGGTCAGTTGGCTGTTTCATCCGGAATTTTTGCGCACCTCTGGGGTATATGTCCAATCATTTGCAGTCGTCTGGATAATGGCTGAAACAGCTGTAGTTATCAGACGACGCTAACTTCTATCTTGATTAGCGTGTCAGATAAATCGCTGCTCCCTCAGTAGGCGGTGCTAGTGGCTTAAAAGCTGCAGGCACCGTTTTTTATTTTCCCGGAGTAGTCTACACAAAAGTGACACTCTTTCGCCTAGTAAAATCCATCTATGTTTTCTAATGTGGCAGGTAGCTATCCGTTTAAAAAAATAGTAAGTCATTTTTTGTGGATATGAGATAATGGAGGAAAGTCAAAAGGTCAGAGGAGAAGATATGGCGGCTATCATTGAAGTGACTCATTTATTGAAAAAGTACGGCAATCGGGTTGCAGTGGATGATATTTCCTTCAGTGTGGAAGAAGGGAGTTTCTTCAGTTTTTTAGGGTCAAATGGGGCTGGTAAATCAACGACAATCAATCTGTTAACTACGTTGATTCAAAAAGATGCTGGCCAGATTATCATCGATAAGTATTCTACAGGTCGTGATGATGGGCAGATTCGTAATCGAATCGGCTGTGTCTTTCAGCAAGGGTTGCTGGATAAAAAGTTGACGGTCAGAGAAAATTTGCAGATAAGGGGTAGCTTTTATTCCCTATCGAAAAAAGCACTGGCTCAAAAAATTGCGGAACTAAGTGAGTTAATCCAAATCACGGAAATTTTAGAACGACCTTATGGTAAGTTATCTGGTGGTCAAAAGCGTCGAGCAGATATCGTACGAGCGTTGCTGAATGAGCCTAAAATTTTGTTTTTAGATGAGCCGACTGCTGGGTTAGATCCTCTTTCTCGAAAGATATTGTGGGAAACAATTCGAAATTTGCGTAAGGAATTGGGAATGACAGTTTTTTTGACGACTCACTATATGGAGGAGGCCGATCACTCAGACAAGATTGTTGTTCTGCATCAAGGACGGATCATGGCTGAGGGAACACCAGCGGAACTGAAATCCCGTTACAGTCAGACAGTGATTACGTTGCATCAGACTTCTCTGCCAATTAGAGAAAAGCTTCCCGCGGGGTGTCGTAGTGAGAGCGAAGGGGAAAGGCTGACAATCTACTGTCCACCAGCCTTTGATGCATTGGGGTTTTTAACAGATAATCGACAATTTTATGAAAGCTTCGAAGTAAGACAGGGAAAAATTGACGATGTATTTTTGACACTGACGGCACAAAGGGGAGTCCGATCATGAGTCTACCGCTGTATTTTCGCTTTATTAAACTCTATTTCCGAGACAAGATGGGGGTTTTTTATTCTCTCATGGGGGCAATAGTTGTTATTTTTTTATATTTCATGTTTCTAGCAAACAACCAAATTGCGATTGTAAAAGAACAGGCTCCACAGGTAGGAGGGAAGGAGGCCAGCTATTTAGTCCATAGTTTGATTTTGGCAGGCCTGCTTTCGGTAACCACTGTGACCAGTGTTTTAGGAGCTTATAGTACGATGATTTCTGATTGGGAGGAGCACCTCATGATGGATTTTAGGAGTTCACCTCTGAGTCGAAGAGCATATCCTGCGGCTAGTGCATTGTCAGCGCTGACGATTGGCGTATTGGTCAGCTTACTATCTTTTATTGTTTACCAAATTGGTATTTATATAGGTACTGGCTACCTGATTCCGTGGGATAAGGGTGTTTTGACACTGGTGCTAGTTCTCGGAACATCTTTGTTCAGCGCTTTGCTTTTTGGGGCAGTTTGTAGCGTAATCCGGTCGATGCGAACGTATTCTGGGATTAGTTTATTGATTGGTAGTTTGATTGGTTTTGTAAATGGACTATATGTCCCCGTTACAACACTAGCTGAGCCAGTTCAAATAGGAATTTTGTTTTTACCATTTATTCACCTGTCTTCTCTGTATCGGAGTGTCCTGTGTGAGGACCCGCAAAAAATTGTTTTCACTGGCGCACCACCTGCTCTTATTGATGAGTATCGACGGATGATTGGGTTAGATCTAACGTTTAACGGAAGAGAAATCACAACGCTGACTTCAATCTGTTATTTGCTGATTTGGGCTATCATTGGTGGTGCGCTGTTCTTAGCCAGTTGGGGTAGGAAAGAAAAAGAAATATAAGAGTCATTTTAAAAAAAATAATAGGGAAGGAAATGCAGTCGTTTCTCGAGGATAGATTTCCTATTGTCTTGAACTAAAAGTACTTTCCAACAAGGAGGAAAAAAGATGTCACAGCCTCACTACAAAATCGCTTTTTTCGATATTGACGGTACGCTGGCGGACAATGAGTTGCCGCAAGTTATGGGGATTTATGCACGGATTCCTGAATCTGCGCGCCAAGCACTGAGAAAGCTAAAAGAAAACGGCATTGAGCCGGTGATCGCGACTGGCCGCAATTATCAAGCAATCCATCAATTGGCAGAAAAATTGGGAGTTGAAAGTGTGATCTCATCGAACGGCGCCCATGTGGTGTATCAAGGAAAAACACTGGTGACCCATCGGCTGGGAGCGGAGATTTTGACTAGCATTCAACAAGAATTGACGGCCCAGGGATTGCCTTATCTGGTGGAAACCCCTCATCAGCTGTATTCTTCTGATTTGGCTAGTTTAGACAATGATGGTGGTGTGACGGATATTGCTTCTTTAGCTGAACTCGGAGAATTCTCCCAAGATGTCATCCAAGTAATCTGCCACAGTGAAAATTCTTCTCAGATTACATTGTCGTTACCAGAAGTAAAGGTGGAAAAAGTGGCGCCAACAGTTGTAGATATTCATTTGGCTGAGGTCTCTAAGGCAACGGGAATTCACGAGATTTTGGCGCAGTTGGCGATTCCTGCTGCAGCAGCGCTAGCCTTTGGAGACGAAGAAAATGATTTTGCCATGTTTGAAACGGTGGGGATGCCGGTTGCGATGGGCAATGCTGCGTCAGCGTTGAAGGAAAAAGCAGGGCATATCACAAGCAAAGTTAGTGAGCATGGCATTTGGGAAGCCTGCCTGGCATTGCAACTGTTTGAAGGTGAAAAGTGGCCTAGTAAGTAGTCCTGGTAACTGAGAACCTTTTTCGATTAGTTTGTGATAAAAAATACAATTAGAGCACAGTCAGAGCTTTTTTATCAAAGCGGATGGCTGTGCTATTTGTTTTACCGGTAATTTGAGAACGATTCTCTAAAATGCGATTTGTGAAGTATTCCTCTGCGTTATTGTTGGATAACGAATGATTATTTCTTATTTTTAAAGGATTCCCTTATGATCGGTCATGTAGAAGACGGTTGAATGCAAATAAATATGTTCATATTATCACAATGAAATCGCAAAGGAGTCACTACTATGACGAAGAGCTATGCACTGACAGTTGCTGAGATGGACACTCTCTTTGAAGCCTTGTCGGAAAAATATGCCATTTACGCCCCAACTCGGCTGCACAATGGCGGTCGCTACGCACTAGACGATACGATTCTTTACAAAGAAGTCACTAAGTATGAGGAGATCGAATGGCAGCAGCGCTCGATTTTTTCTATGAAGGAAGTCCTGACGCCGTTGAGTCAGACGTTGTTTTACTTTACCGAAGAGGATTTTAAAGAAGCCAAGTTGAAAGATGAACGGGAACTGTTAATTTTCGGTCGCGCGTGTGATTTGAATTCGGTGAAGATTCAAGACCAAATCTTTCTGGAAAATGGCGGGGAACAAGATTATTTTTACAAGCGGCTGCGAGAAAAAGCTCACTTTGCAGTGATGCAATGTGATGACCAATATGACGGTTGCTTTTGCTGTAGTCTAGGAACCAATGTCACGGATATTCATGATTTTGGGGTAGCATTTTCAGAAGTCGGTGCCAAAATTCAGCTGAATTCCGAATTGTTTGAGGGGTATTTTAGTGATGCCCAGGAGACGTTGTTTGAAGTCAGCTTCCCACAAGAAAATCAGTTGAAGGTCGCTTTTCCTCAGATTGAATCTCAAGAAGAATACCAGCGTCTGCGGGTGCATCCCATGTGGGAAGAATACGACAAACGCTGCATCGCCTGTGGGAAATGCACTATCGCCTGCAACACATGCACCTGTTTCACCACGACTGATATTTTTTATAGTGACAACCAGAATGTCGGTGAGCGCCGTCGCGGTTGTGCCTCTTGTATGATTGCAGGATTTGATACGATGGCCGGGGACCATTGCTTCCGTAAAACTGTCAAAGATCGCTATCGCTTCAAGATTCTTCATAAAGTCTATGGACACGATGCCCGCTTCCATACTGGGGCGATGTGCACTGGCTGTGGTCGTTGCGATGCGGATTGCCCCGAGTTGATCAGTTATTCCCAGACATTAGCCAATATCAACGCAGCTCTGATCGAAATCCGCCAAGAAATCAAGGAAGGAGTGCCATTCCATGTCTGAAATGCACCATAAGCTTCACTCTGCCGAAAGTGTGGCGACCATGATTCCTCCCCATAATCCAGTGTTGCCCACACCTCACAAAATCATAGAAATCATCAAGGAAACAGACACTGAATGGACGTTTCGAATGGAAAATCAGCTGCCAATTCAAGATGGTCAATTTATGCAGCTGTCTATCCCTCGAGTAGGAGAAGCGCCGATTTCGGTTTCCGGTTATGGTCCAGGTTGGTGTGATTTTACCATCCGGAGTGTCGGTCGGGTCACCAATGCGCTTTTCGGATTGCGTAAAGGAGAGACGATCTTTCTGCGTGGGGCATATGGTCACGGCTGGCCATTGGAAAAATTTGCCAAGAAGAACGTGTTGGTGATTGCCGGTGGTACCGGTGTGGCGCCAATCAAGACATTAGTAGAAAAATTCTTCGCTAATCCAGCGCAATACGGGGAAATTTATCTGATTTTTGGCTTTAAAGATGCCCAATCGATTCTGTTTCGAGAAACGCTGGAAAGATGGAGAAAAGCACCAAATTTCCATGCAATTTATACATTGGACAAAGACGTTTATCAAGATTGGGAAACCGGTCTGGTGACGAAGTTTGTCGCTGAGGTACCCTTTGCAGACTTTGGCGAAAATTATGAATGTGTCGTCGTGGGACCGCCTGTCATGATGAAATTTGCGACACTGAGCTTGGCGGAAGCCGGGATTCCTGATGAAAAAATCTGGGTTTCTTATGAACGGAACATGTCCTGCGGAATCGGAAAATGCGGCCATTGTCGAATGGATGCAACGTATGTGTGTGTCGATGGACCGGTCTTCAATTATGCCTATGCTAAAAATCTAATCGACTAGAGAGGGAACCAAAATGGAAGATATCAAAATCAAAGAACTTCGACAAATGTGTTACCGCCAGTCGAAAATTCCCGGGGAGTTCATGCTGCAACTCCGCTGTGCTGGTAATTATATGGATGCCAAATGGTTAGCGATGGTCCAACACGTCTGTCAAACTTGGGGCAATGGGGATTTTCACATTGGCACTCGAATGACTTTTGACATTCCCGGCATCAAAGCCAAATCGGTGCCAGCTATCAACAAATATATCGAACCTTTCATCATCGAGATGGAAGAGAAGATGTGCGGCGTAAAAATGGATACTCGTGACGGCTATCCTTATATCGGTCCCCGCAATGTCGTAGCTTGTGTCGGTGGCATCCACTGTATCAAGGCCAACATCAATACGCAGGACATGGCTCATAAAATCGAAAAACTAATCTACCCTAACCCCTACCATGTGAAAATTGCTGTTGGGGGCTGTCCCAATGATTGTGCCAAAGCGCAATTTCAAGATATCGGGATCGTGGGAGTAACCATGCCAGTATATGATGCTGACCGCTGTATTTCCTGCGGTGCTTGTGTAAGAAAATGTCAAAAAGTAGCCACAGGAGTTCTCGAACCCGATGGCCACGGCCGAGTTGCCAAAGATATTTGTTGCTGTGTTGGCTGTGGAGAATGTGTTACGGCGTGTCCAACTGGTGCTTGGTCCCGGCAGGAGCAAGTCTTTTATAAGATTTATATCGGTGGTCGCTCTGGAAAGCAATACCCGCGGATGGGCAAGATGTTTGCCAATTGGCTCAGTGAGGAAGCCGTGCTGGCGATTATTAAGAACTGGCCAAAATTCTCCGAAATGGCATTGGAAGGCAAGGTGGAATACCTTCACGGCGGGCATTTGATTGATCGTGCAGGTTACCACAACTTCAAGACCTTTATGCTAGCTGGAGTGAAATTGAATCCAGAAGCATTAATTGCAGATAACGTTTATTGGGCTGAACAAGAGTACCGTAGCAATATCCACTTGAAACCTCTAAGTCGTCACTTAAACGTTACGCCTTGATTTGAAGTGATTGAATGGATGAAGGACCTGTCGCTGTTTTTGCCATCCTAACCAACCGTGGCTGACTATTTCACGATATAAGTCAAGTAAGACGGCGGCAGGTAATGATAGAGGACACCTTTCTTTGGGGAAGGTGTCTTTTTTATTGAAAGGAAGAGCTGAGAAGTACATAGACGGATACTGCTTTTGGAGCGTAATTTTTTGGCTGGTAAGGAAGTTGAGAGGGTTAATGATTTTGGAGAATCTATGCCTTTACACGAAAAGAAAGCTGCCCAATTTTCTTGTACGGAAAAAATCGCTGCAATGAAAAATGACAATCGAGTTCAGAAATTGCTGGTTTGCACTTTACTTTTGGAAAAAAGCGGTGTAGTATTGCACCATAAATAATTCGAAAAAGAAGCTTAACACCAAAAAGAGAAGCGAGGAAGTAAAATGAACGTATTGGATCAAATCTATGGTGGAGTCATTGTTTCTTGTCAGGCACTAGAAGACGAACCGCTCCACAGCTCTTTTATCATGGGACGTATGGCATTGGCTGCTAAAGAAGGCGGTGCAGTGGGGATACGGGGAAATTCCGTCGTGGATATTGATGAAATCAAAAAGCAGGTGTCCTTACCAGTGATTGGTATTATCAAACGCGATTATTCAGACTCAGATGTTTACATTACCGCGACTGCTAAAGAAGTTGCAGAATTATTGACCACGAAGGCAGAAATCATTGCTTTGGATGGTACCAAACAAAAACGGCCTCATGACGAACAGACTGCTAATTTAGTGGCCCAGATCCATGCTGCTGGTAGATTAGCGATGGCGGATTGTTCGACATTGGCAGAAGCGATTGCCTGCGAAAAGATCGGTT
Organism: Enterococcus infantis; assembly: GCF_049166715.1. Lineage (NCBI taxonomy): Bacteria > Bacillati > Bacillota > Bacilli > Lactobacillales > Enterococcaceae > Enterococcus > Enterococcus infantis. The sequence goes on from NZ_JBMHFB010000002.1 coordinate 83,768, forward strand.
TTGATATCGTTTCAACGACATTGGCTGGCTACACCCCTTATTCTAAAAAAACGGACACGCCAGATTTTGAATTATTGGCAGCTATGATTGAAGCTGTCTCCGTACCTGTCATCATGGAAGGTCATACGGATGCTCCTGTACAGGTCACGAAAGCCTTGGAACTTGGTGCCCATGCGGTTGTCGTCGGCTCCATCATTACCCGACCACAGCTGATTACCAGAAGATACACCGCCGCTGCTGGTGAGGCAAAGATAAAAAAAGAGAAATGAGAGACATAGATGAAAGATAAATTACTGGTTTGCGATTTAGATGGTACCTTGTTGGATGAAAAAGGTCAGATTGACCAAGAAAGCTTGCGATGGATTAAGCAGTTTTGCCAAGATGGCGGTCACTTTGTAATCTGTACCGGACGCATGGACACGGATATTAAGTATGTAGAAAAACAGCTGGGCTTTGAAAGTGATTACCGTATTAGTCAAAATGGCGCGGTAGTTTATGATCGAAAGAATCAGCTCGTTGCATGTGAAACAATTCCTTCAAGTTATATTCCTAAGCTGAACGAGGCAATCTTTGGAATGGGGTTGCGTACAGAAGTGTCCAACGCTAAAAACCGCCTGTTTCCTAGCCCAAGAGACCCAGAGAATGTGGCGGAGTTCGTGGATTCCTCTATTATTATTGAGGATTTGCCAACCTTTGTGGGAGAAACAGAAAAAAATCCCACCATCTACCTGACTTTCGGAGATAAAGAAACCTTTGACGTAATCCGTCAACAGATTGAGGCGCGGCTAGGAATTGGCAAAGTCAATATCGTTATGACCAGTCCCTCGTCATTGGAAGTCTTCTCAAACAAAGTGTCTAAAGGGGCCGCATTGAAAGATGTGATGGTCAGATTGGCAGTAGCTCCCGAAAATACTTACGTTGCCGGTGATGCAGAGAGCGACGTCACGATGTTTACCGTAGCAGACCACTCTTATGCAGTTCAAAAAGCACCGGCGGAAATCCGAGCACAAGCTAAAGATTATGCCAAGAATGTCGGTGAAATCGTCGAAAAGCTGTATCACGAATCAAGCGGCCAACCAGCATAATGATGACTGACGTGAGCAACAAATACCCAGTCCCTTTGAAACTTATAAACAGGAGGTTCCTATGAAAATCGTATATATCCCCTTGGACGAACGCCCCTGCAATACCGATTACCCAATCCGCACAATCACGGCTAAAGGTGATGTTGATTGTATGTCGCTACCAAAATCTTTGATGGGGTACAAAAAAATAGCTGGTAACCGAGAGGAAATTTGGCAGTTTTTAGAGCAGGCTGTAGCAGATGCTGATTATGCGGTTATATCAGCAGAAATGCTGTTATACGGTGGTTTACTGGCATCGCGACTGCATCATTTACCGATGTCTGAGCTACATTCTTATGAAGAAAAAATTCGGCAGTTAAAGATGGAAAATCCTAAGCTCAAGCTGTATTTTTCCAATTTGATTATGCGCACGCCAAAATATGATAGCGCTGACGAAGAGCCGGACTACTACGAAGCATACGGTGCCAAAATTTTTCGCCATGGCTGGCTGCAGGACAAACAACAACGAGAAGGCTTATCAGAAAAAGAAGCTGCTGAGTTAGTACAGTTGCAAAATACGATTCCGACTAGCTTCATCGAAGACTACGAAGGGCGGCGAGAGTTCAATGTGGCAGCTGATTTATTACATGTTCGTCTAGTTGAAGCAGGAATAATTGATTTTCTTGCCATTCCACAAGATGATTCTGCGCCTTATGGATATACGGCTATCGATCAGAAAAAAGTTTATGGTGCGATTAGCGAAAAAAATCTCAAGGATCAAATTATGGTCTACCCAGGGGCGGATGAAGTGGGCTTTACCTTGCTAGCCCGAGGATACAATGATTATCAACAAAAAGCACCTAAGCTCTTTGTTCACTTTTCGTCAACATTGGGGCCAACGTTAGTTCCGTTATACGAAGATCGCATCATTAATGAAAGCCTCAAAGCGCACGTGATGGCTGCGGGGATGAGACTGACTACCAACCGAGAAGAAGCCGATGTAATCTTGGCCTACAACACACCGGGAAAAGTGATGCAAGAGTCTTGGGATCAAGTAACCCAAAAGGATGTGACCTATGACTCTTATCGTCATCTGCTAACCTTCTTGCAAGAAATCAAAGATGATCTGTCTTTGAAAAAGCCAGTGGGTATTTGCGACAGTGCCTATGCCAATGGCGGGGATTTAGAATTGGTGAGACTGTTAGATAAGTGGGGACTGCTGGAGCACTTGGCTTGTTATAAAGCCTGGAATACCAATTGCAATTCACTGGGTAGCGCTTTGTGTGGACTGACTTTTGCTACAAATCAGGAGTCTTTGAATCGTCATCAGTTGGATAATTTAGTGAGCAGCTTATACGAAGATGTGTTTTACCAGGCATTGGTGCGGCGACAGACGACTGAGAAGCTGCTGCCTGGTCTTGGAAAAAATTATTTCGATATTGCCGGTAACGAGGAGCAAGTGACAGCATACGTCAAAGCCGAATTGCTGAAATGCGGGGAGCGTTGGCTGAAAAACAGCTTCAAGGACAAAGCGCTGGTATTCAAAGAATTGTCGTTTCCTTGGAAGCGAATGTTTGAGTGCAACTGTCAGCTGACACTAGCAGAGAAATAAGTATTTACAGAATCCTTTCCCACCTGAAGGTTAGGGTGGGAAAGGGGGGCAATGGGTTTTACGAAGCGGTTGCTATTGTCAGCTGCTTTGGCAATTAGATAGTTTCTAAAACAGGCAACGATGGAGGAAAGAAAATGGAAAACAACAGTATCGTGAACAAAATGTTGGTTTTTGCCAACAAGTTTTCAAGTCAGCGGCATATTGCTGCCATTCGTGATGGCTTTGTGGCTTTGATTCCACTGACAATCATCGCATCTTTTTGGGTGTTGGTGAACAATTTACTTTTGAGCCCTACAAATGGTCTTTTGAAGAATGTGACTGCAGCGGCAAAATGGATGGATTTGGGCAATCAAGTTTACAATGCTTCATTGGGAATTTTGGCTATCTTAATCGCAGCTACGATTGGCTATAAGCTCGCAGCGAGCTACAATCATGATGGATTGTTCGGAGCTGTCATGGGGATTGTATCATTTGTGCTCGTATTGCCGGCGCAAGTTGCGCTGACGGATGTAAATGGGGAAAGTTTCACTGCCGGGTCCGTCTTAACCCAGGCCCAGACAAGCGCTACAGGGATGTTTTTGGCGATTATTGCTACTTTGCTTTCAGTGACATTACTCGTGAAATTTTCTAATATGGACAAGTTGAAGATTCGGATGCATGAAAGTGTGCCACCTTCAATTGCAAAATCTTTCAATGTTTTAATTCCGGCATTTCTCGTGACCACGATCATCGGATTGTTAGAAGTAGTGATTGTGTGGACTGTGAAATCGGATATTCCAACACTGATTGCGAAGTTTTTCCAAGCCCCACTGATGGCTTCATTTCAATCGTTGGGAGGCATCCTAGTATATGTTTTTTTGTGTAACCTGTTGTGGGCATTCGGACTGCACGGTACATTCATTCTGGGTTCAATCGGTGAACCTGTTATGCTGACAGCCATTCAAGAAAATATGGATGCACTGAAAAATAATGCTGAGCTACCAAATATCGTAACCAAACCTTTCTTAGATTCATTTGCCTGGATGGGGGGCGGCGGGATGCTCTTCTGCTTAGTCATCGCTATCTTCATCGGTTCTAAACGAGAAGACTACCGCTCCATCACCAAAGTCGGCTTGATTCCTTCGTTGTTTAATGTTAGTGAACCATTGATGTTTGGGTTGCCAGTAGTATTCAATCCACTGTTGGGAATCCCGCTGATCTTAGTTCCAACGGTGACCACAACAATTGCTTACTTTGCCACCAGCATGGGAATTATTGCTAAAACCTCAGCGCTGATTCCTTGGACCACACCACCTGTGATCTCTGGCTATCTGGCAACAAACGGAGATTGGAAAGCGGCGCTGCTGCAAGTGATCTTACTAGCAATCGGCGTAGTGATTTACTTGCCCTTTGTCCGGATGACAAATAAAGAAAAATTCTAGTAAAAGTGAAAAATCCTCCCTTGTACCAAGTGTGCGATGGAGGTTTTTTTGTTAGTAAATTATATATCGCCTTATTAAGCATAGAGCAAAGGGTTAAAGTCGGGTTGCGGGATTTTTTACGCAAGTTTTCTTTGCGGAAAAAGCTTTTTTAAGGGGAAAATTTTAGGTGGGAAATGACAGAAGCTGATGGTGTTCTGAAATCATTTATGGGGAGATGGTGGTGTCATCTTTCTTTTTATGGTCGAAAAATCTATAATATAAGCAGCAGTTGATGTTTGAGTCAGCTAAGACAGGAGGAGTGACATGGAACTGTTGCCGATGATTAGCAGCTACTTTCCGTCTTTGAGCAAGTCGGAAAAAAAGGTTGCACAAAGTATTTTAGCCAACCCCGATGAGGTGCAGAAGATGTCTCTCAATGAGTTTTCCATGATGGCTGGTGTTGGGGAGAGCACAATCGTTCGTTTTGCCCGCAAAGTCGGCTTTGGTGGCTATCAGGATTTGAAATTCGAGTTGGCTAAAAGTCTGGCCACTGCCGAAAAAGATCAGAATTTGGTGGAAGACAACGATTTTGACAAAGTCTTCAATCAATACCAGCAGTCTTTACTGGATACTAGAAATCTGATAGAAGCTGAGAGTGTGGGCAAGGCGGCAGAGCTGATCCATGGTGCCAGCCGTGTGGTACTATTTGCGGTGGGAAATTCAGGTATTATTGCTGAACAGTTGGCTAATCGCCTGAAGCGGTTGGGAAAATTTGTGGAATTTGTACAAGACGGTCACTTACAAAGTATCAATTCTGCGTTTATGACAGCTGCAGATGTCGCTTTGGCTGTCAGTACCTCTGGCAATACAACAGAGGTCATCACCAATATAGAACTAGCCCAAAAACACGGCAGCAAAGTGGTCGCTATCACCAACTTTCTGGGCTCCAAGGTGGCAACCCTCAGCGATGTTGCCTTGATTGCTTCTTCTAAAGAATACCAGTCGGATGCGGGTTCCTTTGCTGCAGCTGTCAATCAGCTGTACCTCATTGATATTTTGATGCGTGCCGTCGTTGAGCTGGATCCAGAATACTACCATCAGTATCGGCTGATGACTAACGAAGTATTGATGAAACGTATCCAAGAAATGTAAACAGATGCCTAAGTGAACAAGCTAAGAGAAAAACGGACCTGTTGCATTGCTCATAAGGGCGGCTGAGGGGATTTTTATTGAAAAGAGGGCAAATTGTTATGACCAAAGTGTATCTTGTGGGAGCCGGTAGCGGTGATCCAGCATTGTTAACCATTAAAGGACGACGGGCATTGGAAAAGGCCGATATCGTCTTTTATGACCGATTGATGAACCCTTTGCTGCTTTATTTGGCACCAAAAAGCGCAGAACTGGTATTTGTCGGCAAAGAACCGGCGCATCATGCCATGAAACAAGAGGAAATCGAAGCGGCAATGATTAAAGCAGCACAGGCCGGCAAAGAGGTGGTGCGTTTAAAAGGCGGCGATCCCGGCTTTTTTGGCCGAGTAGGAGAAGAAATGGCGGCACTGACCCAAGCTGGTGTATCCTATGAGGTTTATCCAGGAGTCACCAGTGCCAGCGGGGCCTCTTTGTATGCCGGCTTTGCAGTGACCCATCGCCATTTGGCAGAAAAGTGTTTAATCGCCACACCGACTGCACAGTTGCAGGAGTTTGCAGCAGAACCATTGGCGCAGATTGCCGCCGGCGGAACGGTGGTTGTCTATATGGGAATGGAACAATTGGCAGAGCTGATTGCAATTTTATTGCAACAAGAAGTGGCTCCCAGTATACCAGTGGCTGTTCTTCAGTGGGGAACGTGGGGTCGTCAAAAAAAAGCAGTGGGAACGTTGGCGGATATTGTCGAAAAAGTGGCTGATGCACATTTAAGCAACCCAGCATTGATTATTGTCGGTCCTACTGCAGCACAGGCGGCAGAACCTTCCTGGTTTGAAGAGCTGCCTCGCTTTGGGCAGCGCCTGGTCTTAGTGACAGATACGCCCCTGAGTTTCGATCAGCTGTTGGATTTCACAGATGCCGGTGCAGACCTTTACCCAGTGATGGTGGGAGCGGCAGCAGATTCGCGGTTTGACACACTTCATCGGCGGCTTTTGCCGGAGTATCTGGCAGATTCACAAGTCCAGATGGAATATGCCAGCCAAACTGCGGCAGCGGCTTATCAGGCGTTTTTGACAGAAGTATTGGAGGACAAGCATGAAAACTGATTACCGGATTGGCACCCGAAAAAGTAAGTTGGCACAAATTCAAGCAGATTATGTCATTGCTCGACTGCAAGAGGCATACCCTGACAAGCATTTTGAAAAAGTGCTGCTGGAAACCCGAGGAGATCTGGACCGTAAGACGGATTTGGTGAAAATGGGTGGTCAGGGAGTCTTTGTCAAAGCCATCCAAGAAGCACTGTTGACCGGAGAAATCGATATGGCTGTTCATAGCGCCAAAGACTTACCCTCGGTGGAACCGCTGGGGCTGACACTAGGTGCTTTTCCACAGCGAATGCCAGTAGGAGACAGCCTGATATTGCGGGGACCTTACGACAGCTTGGCAGACTTACCGACAGGTGCAGTAGTGGGGACGAGCAGTCGTCGCCGTCGATTCCAATTAGGAGCACAGCGACCGGATCTAAAGCTGGTCCCATTGCGGGGCAATATCGATACGCGACTTGATAAGCTGGCTTCTGGCGAGTACGACGGAATTATTATGGCCCAAGCTGGGCTTAGGCGGTATGGGCTGCCTGTAAAAGAACGGGGACTGACAGAATTTCCCTTGCCAAAGACTACATTTTTGCCGGCAGTGGGACAAGGTGCCATCGCAGTGGAATGCAGAGAAAACGCAGTGGAAGCGGAGCTGCTACAGAAGATTGATGATTTGCCAGTGCGACAAGCAGTAACCTGCGAACGCGCTTTTTTGGCGGTATTTGGTTTGGGGTGTAATGTCCCATTGGCCGGGTATGCCCGGTATGATAAGGCTGAAGCACGAGAAAAGCTGCTCTTCACCGGTCAGCTGGGAGATGAAGCAACCGGCAAAGTCATTGAAATTCAGTCAGAAGTTTACCGGCACGAAATTGATGAGCATCAGATAATACCAGAGATGCTTGGAAAAACAGTGGCCGAAAAAATCCGTAAGCAGGCTGATTTTTTGCCCAAATAAGCCTGACTAATCTATTTCTTCACTTGACAAGGTGCTTGAAACGGCGGGAGTTTCGGCTTTATTTATACGCATTACAGCTGGTGTATCTGCTTAAAAGGAACCGACAGGAGTGTGAGAGCATGCTGGATTATCATTATCTGACTTTTTTGGTAGTGTGCGAAACATTAAATTATACAGAGGCAGCCCGCCGCTTGAATTTGACGCAACCGGCTGTCTCCAAACACATCGCTCAGCTGCAAGATGGACTGGGTGTGACACTGTTTGAGTATAAGCAAAAGCACCTGTATTTGACAGAAGCCGGGCATTATTTGTATCAGTTGGTCGCTCATATGAAAAAGGAAGGGGAGCTGGGGCTACAGTCTCTTTTTGATGATGATCTGCCTTTGAATATTGATCTGGCTTGTACCTTTACCATTGGCAATTTTCTGATTGCCCAACCATTGATGAAGTTGTTGCAGCGTTTTCCTAAAACGCAGCTGAATCTGGTTGTGGAAAATACCCGAACATTACTGCGAGATCTCAATTTGGATCAAGTCGATTGTGCCTTTGTGGAAGGGCAATTTGATCACAAAGAATTTCAGCACCGCCTGTTTCGTTGTGAACCATTAGTAGCCGTTGCTGCACCGACTCATCCTTTGGCACAACAAACCATCGTCAGGTGGGAGGCGCTACGGGAGTATCCCTTGATTACTCGGGAAGTCGGTTCGGGCTTAGGTCGTCTAGTTGAAAAATTGCTATTGGCCCACGATTTGCCATTAACGGAGCTGACTTGTAGTCATCTGGGCAACTATCAGGTAATCAAAGACTTTGTTGCTAATGGATTGGGCATTAGTTTTTTGTATCGCTCCTCCGTAGAAAAGGAGCTGGTTACTGGGGGATTGACGGAGTTGACCTTTGAAACACCACTGCCGGCACCGGAGATGTATTTCATCTATAAGCGCTCCAATGCCGCAGTTGAACGGATTTTAGCCAACTATGACCTGTTTGCAACAGAATAATTCAGCACGTTTACTACGAAAACGGTGACTAATCAAAAGATATAGGAAAAGAGACAGTTTGGTAGGATTCAAGAAATCTCCGACAGTGGACGTTCCGTAGATTTTGGTGCAAACTGGATGTAAAGAAATTTTGTGGTAACTCATGGGTTTGCCGGAAATATTGGGGGAAAAAAGATGACAAAAATTGGATTTATTGGTATTGGCAATATGGGACGAGCTATGGTGCGGGGCTTAGCCGGCGCGGAGTTGTACGCTAAAAAAGACATTTTGATCTACAATCGTACGACCAAAGTGGCCACAGACTTAGCTGACGAGCTGGGAATTACTGCCGTCAAAAGTTTAGCAGAACTTGCCACATGCCAGCTGCTGGTTTTGGGTGTGAAGCCGCATATCCTACCCAAAGTAGCAGAAGAACTTTCGCCATTACTAAATCAAGAAACCGTAATCATCTCTGTAGCTGCAGGGGGTTCATTGGCTGATATCCAGAATTTTTTAGGTAACGTTCCTCGCAAAGTGGTACGAGTGATGCCGAATACGCCTGCCTTGGTGGGGGCTGGGATGTCGTCTGTTACACCAAATGACGCAGTCAATGAAATAGAGCTGACACAAGTTTTAGCTGTTTTTCGTAGCTTTGGCAAAGCTGAGGTGGTGCCAGAAGCGCAAATTGATGCTGTGGTGGGGGTTTCTGGTTCCGCACCGGCTTACGTGTATTTGTTCATTGAAGCTTTAGCCGATGGGGCGGTCTTAGAAGGCATGTCACGCCCGCAAGCCTATGAGTTTGCAGCCCAGACTGTTTTAGGCGCAGCCCAGATGGTATTGGAGACCAAACAGCACCCCGGAGCTTTAAAAGACATGGTCACTTCACCAGGTGGCACCACGATTGCTGCGGTCAAAGTGCTAGAAGATAACGGCTTTCGATCCGCTGTCATCAATGCGGTTGCTGCTGCCGCCAAAAAGAATCACGAGCTGGGTGAAAAATAATAAAAATATGACGAATCCGTCGCCTTACTTCACACGAGGCGACGGATTTTTTTGTGTTATCAAAAAAAGATTAAGCTTGCATTAATAATTTTCAGTGTGCTCGCAAAAAACTGAACAAGCTTTAGTAGCACCTCGCTATGAGTTGTCACAAGAAAACGGAGAATGATGACTGCTAGTGATCTAGTGAATCGCTTGCTACAGCGCCAATCAAGAAAGATTTTAATGAAAAGCGCTTACTCTTGCAAGTGTTAGGGAGTGTACCATTGTATTTAAGTAAGGTGGCTTTTATTCACAAGCAGAAAACTTCTCTCCTCAGCGGCATTAAAGGATAATAATAAAAATCACGACTCGTTGCTTATCATTCTCAATTAGCGTAAAATGAATGAGAATGAAAGAGTCATCCACCGCAACCAGACCATCAGTCTCAGCGGTAAGCTAGACTCATAATGGAGGGAAAATCATGTCAACGTTAGAAATCAAAAACCTGCACGTGTCCATCGAAGACAAAGAGATTTTAAAAGGAGTAGACTTGACTCTTAATACTGGCGAAATTCACGCTATCATGGGACCAAATGGCACCGGTAAATCCACTTTATCGGCAGCTATCATGGGCAATCCCAACTATGAAGTAACCGAGGGCGAAATTTTGCTGGATGGCGAAAATGTTTTGGAGATGGAAGTCGACGAACGGGCTCGCTTAGGTCTGTTTTTAGCGATGCAATACCCATCTGAAATCCCTGGCATCACCAACGCTGAATTCATGAGAGCAGCGATCAATGCCAAGCGAGAAGAAGATGACAAACTGAGTGTTATGCAATTTTTGAAGAAATTAGATAAAAAGATGGACCTGTTGAACATGCCTGAAGAAATGGCAGAACGTTATTTGAATGAAGGCTTTTCCGGTGGTGAAAAGAAGCGCAATGAAATCCTGCAACTGTTGATGCTGGAACCAAAATTCGCTATTTTGGACGAAATCGACTCCGGCTTGGACATTGATGCTTTGAAAGTTGTTGCTAAAGGGGTCAATGAAATGCGTGGTGCTGACTTTGGCGCCTTGATCATCACCCATTACCAACGATTGTTGAATTACATCACACCAGATGTGGTGCATATTATGATGGACGGCCGTGTCGTATTGACCGGTGATGCTGATTTAGCTCGGCGTCTAGAAGCTGAAGGCTATGCAGGCATCAGTGAAGAATTAGGTATCGAATACAAAGAAGAAGTGTAAGGGGGCATTTGACATGACACAATTGAAAGACCATCTTTCCGCCGTGAAAATGTTCTCTGCCACTCAGGAAGAACCAGCTTGGATGTTGGCGCTGCGAGAAGCGGCACTGGCACAAGTGGATGAACTGCGGTTGCCGCGGATTGATCAGGTGAAATACAACGATTGGCCGCTTTTGGCTATAGACGGCGACACCATGGAAAACGACAGCCTACCTGATACAGTAGGTGTCATCGGCTTTGACGAAATGCACGACCACCCGTTGCTGGTACAATACGGGAGTCTCACGGTAGCCCAACAATTGCCGCAAGAATTATTGGATCAAGGTGTAATCTTCACAGACCTGTTTTCAGCTATGAAAGAGCATAGCGAGTTGGTACAAGAATACTTCATGACCAAAGCAGTAAAACCTGATGAAGACAAGCTGACTGCCGCTCACTTGGCCTTTTTGAACAGCGGTGCTTTCTTATATGTGCCGAAAAATGTCGTAGTGGAACAGCCTATTGAAGCATTGTTTAACCAAAACGGCAACAGCCATTTCTTCCATCATGTCCTGATTGTGGCAGAAACCAACAGTCAGTTTACTTATTTAGAAAGATTCTCATCTGATCCAGGAAATAACCAACCGGTTGCTGCCAATATCGTAGTGGAAGTCATTGCCAAAAATGGCGCACAGGTGAAATATTCTGCGATTGATCGTTTAGGAAAAAATTTAACGACCTATTTGAACCGTCGTGGCCACATCATGCGAGATGCAATGGTGGATTGGGCCGTGGGAGTCATGAACGATGGCGATGTTATCGCTGACTTTGACACAGATTTGGTAGGAGACGGCGCGCATTCGGAAATCAAAGTAGTCGCAATTTCCGGTGGTGAACAACGACAAGCAATCGATACTCGAGTCACCAACTTCGGTAAGAACTCAATTGGCCACATCCTGCAGCACGGCGTTATTCGTGACCATGGAACGCTGGTTTTCAACGGCATCGGCCATATCATTAAGGGTGCCAAAGGAGCAGACGCTCAACAAGAAAGCCGGGTTTTGATGCTTTCTGATGGTGCCCGCGGTGATGCTAATCCAATCTTGTTGATCGACGAAAATGAGGTTACTGCCGGTCACGCTGCTTCTGTTGGTCGAGTAGACTCGGATGAAATGTATTACCTTATGAGCCGCGGTCTTCACAAAGAAGAAGCCGAACGTCTCGTAATTCGTGGCTTCTTGGGCTCGGTGATTACCGCAATTCCAATGAAAGAAGCGCAAAAGGAATTTATCGATGTGATTGAAGGGAAGTTGGAAGCATGACACTAGATGCTGCAAAACTGCGCCGGGAATTTCCCATCTTAGACCAATTGGTGAACGATGAACCACTGGTCTATCTGGATAATGCTGCTACAACCCAAAAACCGCAGGCCGTCCTCGATGCTCTGACGGCTTATTACCAACACGACAATGCCAACGTTCACCGTGGGGTGCATACGTTGGCCGAACGAGCAACCCACGCTTATGAAGGCGCGCGGGAAAAAGTTCGCCGTTTCATCAATGCCAAAGAAAGTGCCGAAGTGTTGTTCACTCGCGGCACTACCACTAGCCTAAACTGGATTGCCAAAAGCTTTGGGGATGCCTTTGTGGAAGCGGGAGACGAGATTGTTATTTCTTATATGGAGCATCACTCCAATATCATCCCCTGGCAACAGCTCGCAGCTAGAAAACAAGCCAAGCTGGTCTATATAGACGTGACGGCCGACGGGTTTTTAGATTTAGAAGATGCGCGCCGCAAGATTGGCCCTAAAACCAAAATTGTCGCCATTGCCCACGTTTCAAACGTATTAGGCGTAATCAATCCTGTCGCTGAGTTGACACAGTTGGCTCACGAAAATGGTGGGATTATGGTGATTGACGGGGCCCAATCCACGCCCCACATGCCAGTGGATGTCCAAGCATTAGACTGTGATTTTTATGCCTTTTCCGGTCATAAGATGTGCGGGCCTACCGGAATCGGCGTCCTTTATGGCAAACGGGCATGGTTGGACCGGATGGAGCCGGTGGAATTTGGCGGCGAAATGATTGATTTCGTCAATCTCTATGACAGCACTTGGAAAGAGCTGCCTTGGAAATTTGAAGCTGGAACGCCCAACATTGCCGGTGGCATCGTATTAGGTGCAGCCATTGACTACCTGACGGCTATCGGGATGCAAACTATTCATGAGTACGAACAAAGTCTGGTAGACTACGCATTGCCAAAACTGTTGGCTATTGACGGACTGACAGTTTACGGTCCCCAAGATCCGGCCCACCATACCGGCGTAATTGCCTTTAATCTGGAAGGTCTGCATCCCCATGATGTGGCCACTGCTCTGGATATGGAAGGCGTCGCTGTGCGGGCAGGTCACCATTGCGCGCAACCGCTGCTGAACTATCTGAAAGTACCGGCAACAGCCCGCGCCAGTTTTTATTTTTACAATACCAAAGAGGACGCCGACCGCTTAGTCGACGCCATCCTTGCGACAAAGGAGTTTTTCCAACATGGCCCTATCTAAACTCGACAATCTCTACCGCCAAGTGATTCTGGATCACTCCAGTCATCCTCATCATCACGGCAGTCTCGGCAAATCCACCTTGACTGTAGAAATGAACAATCCCACCTGTGGCGACGTGATCCATCTGGAAGTGGAAGTCAAAGATGGCGTTATCCAAGACATCGCCTTCGACGGCTCCGGCTGCTCTATCTCCACTGCCAGTGCCTCTATGATGACAGACGCGGTCATCGGCAAAAAAGTGGAGGAAATCAGCGACCTGACCCTATTGTTTTCTGACCTCGTCCAAGGCAAAGACGTTCCAGACGCTGAACGCCTTGGAGAAGCGGAAGTGTTAGCCGGAGTGGCCAAATTTCCCACCCGTATCAAATGTGCTACCTTGGCCTGGAAAGCCTTGAACAAAGCGGTCAATGAAACAGACGGTGTTGCCGACAGCGGCCATATCCACCGCCACGACGAAGAGTAAGGAGTGAAACAGCACAATGGCTGATATGATTTTACCTGATTCAGAAGAATACAAATACGGCTTTCATGATGACATCAAACCGGTTTTTACCACAGGTGACGGTCTCTCAGAAGAAGTTATCCGCCAGATTTCCGCTGCCAAAGATGAACCGGAATGGATGTTGGACTTCCGTCTGCAATCATTGAAAACCTTCAATGAGATGGAAATGCCCAAATACGGTCCTGACCTCAGCGAACTGGATTTTGACAAGATTAATTACTTTATCCGGTCTTCCGATCGCAAGGCCCGCAGCTGGGATGACGTACCAGAAGACATCAAAAACACCTTTGAACGTCTGGGAATTCCAGAAGCGGAACGTGCGTATCTGGCCGGCGCTTCTGCTCAATATGAATCAGAAGTGGTCTACCATAACATGAAAGAAGAATTTGAACAGTTGGGCATCATCTTCACCGATACAGATTCGGCGTTGAAGGAATACCCAGAACTATTCAAAGAATACTTTGGGACTCTTGTGCCACCAAAAGACAATAAACTAGCGGCCCTAAACTCGGCAGCTTGGTCTGGCGGTACCTTTATCTACGTACCAAAAGGTGTTCGCACCGATATTCCAATCCAGTCCTACTTCCGAATTAACGCCGAAAATACCGGCCAGTTTGAACGGACACTGATCATTGTAGACGAAGGCGCCAGCATCAATTACGTGGAAGGTTGTACCGCACCGACCTATTCTAGCGACTCACTACACGCAGCAGTGGTAGAAGTTTTTGTTAAAAAAGATGGCTACATGCGCTATACTACCATCCAAAACTGGTCCAATAACGTTTATTCCCTTGAAACCAAGCGCGGTGTTGCATACGAAAACGCCACGATGGAATGGGTGGACGGCAACCTGGGCTCCAAAGTTACAATGAAATACCCAAGTGTCTATATGAACGGTCGCGGTGCTCGTGGCACAATGCTGAGTATCGCAGTTGCCGGAAAAGGCATCGTCTTAGATAATGGTGCCCGCATGATTCACAATGCGGAAGACACCTCGTCAACAATCATCTCCAAATCAATTTCCAAAGATGGTGGGGAAGTCGATTATCGTGGGGAAGTCCGCTTCGGTGAAAACTCCGCTGGTTCCAAGTCCCACATCGAATGTGACACCATCATCATGGATGACCTGTCGAAATCTGACACGATTCCTTACAACAAAATCTTAAATCACGACGTCACTCTCGAACACGAAGCCAAGGTCTCCAAGATCTCCGAAGACCAACTCTTCTACCTAATGAGCCGTGGCCTCAGTGAACAAGAGGCTACAGAAATGATCGTCATGGGCTTTGTCGAACCATTCACCAAAGAACTTCCAATGGAATACGCAGTCGAAATGAACCGACTGATTAGTATGGAAATGGAAGGGTCTGTGGGTTAATCACAAAAAATTCCAACATTAAAGCTGCCATTCACTACTATTTTTTAAAATCAAGGAGTGCTGCCTTTTGGTAGTGCTCCTTTTTTTGGCGAATGATAAATCGTGGGGACACTCTAAACGTGGTTTGTCAGTTTCCCAAGATATGTTTGTCTTTCGTGGGTAGAATACTAAGCGGCGTCTCACTTCTTAAAAAAATTCTCGATTTTGTATATTCATACAGGAAAAATGAATGTATAATAACAAGGACAAACTTTTGGCCGTCTGCTAGGCGGTTGTCTAAAAATGGTCGGAAGGCTGCTAGGCACTGGATGACTGAAGATGAGAAAGGAAAAGAAGATGACGACAAAAAAACGCGACCTCACGAAAATGAAGACACCCCATACCTACGTAATCATTTTTGCGGTAGTGGTGCTGGCTTGGATACTGACTTTTTTGGTACCAGCAGGTAAGTTTTCCACAGAAGATGTGGAATATCAAGATGCCAATGGAGATACCAAGACGCGGACAGTATTGAAGCAGGAGACTTTCCGCTATGATTACAATCTGGACAAGGACTTCGTTTATCAGCAACTGGAAGAGCTGGCACAAGAGCCGGCAGAACTAGAAAAGCTGGATGTGGATCAAGAACAACTGGAAGCCGTTTTGGCAGAAGGGGAAGACAAGCTGGACCAGGGACAACTGGACGGCGTCAATCTGACCGATGATACCTTATACGAGTTGTATGGGGACAAAATTTACGACAAATCTGAGAAACTGCATAAGACTGCAAAAATCTGGGGAACCGATGATTTCGGTGGCTTCGGCTTTTTGAACTTCATCTTTGAAGGGCTGGTATCCGGTGATAAATATGGTTCGGCAGTCGGAATCGCAGCACTGATTTTGGTGGTCGGCGGGGCCTTTGGAATCATCATGCGCACTGGAGCCATTGATGCTGGGATTTACGCATTTATTTCTAAAACCAAGGGATTGGAACGCTTAGCAATCCCGTTATTGTTCTTCGCCTTTTCTTTTGGTGGGGCGACTTTTGGGATGGCCGAAGAAGTGATTCCCTTCTCGATGGTAATGGTACCTTTTGTGATTGCGCTGGGGTATGACTCCATCGTGGCGGTGACAGTGACCTACGTGGCTTCGCAGGTGGGGAATGCCGCCAGTTGGATGAGCCCGTTCTCCGTAGCGGTAGCCCAAGGGATTGCCGGCGTACCGGTACTTTCAGGTGCTAGCTTCCGTTTAGTTATGTGGTTTGTAATCACGGCACTGTCCGCGACTTATCTGAGTATTTATGCGGAGCGGATCCGGAAAAATCCGTTGCGATCAGAAGTGTATGAATCCGATGACTACTTCCGCAACCATATCCAAAAAACGGCAGAAGAAAATAAGCCATTTCTTTTAGGACACAAACTGATCTTGTTGGAAATGCTGGCGGTTTTGATTTGGATTGTCTGGGGTGTAACCCAAAAAGGTTATTACATTCCGGAAATTGCCTCTCAGTTTTTCGTGATGGGACTGGCAGCCGGTATTCTGGCAGTCATTTTCAAATTGGATGACATGGGTATTAACGATATTGCCAAAGCTTTCCAATCCGGTGCGGCAGATTTGGCCGGAACTGCTATCGTGGTAGGGATGGCTAAGGGGATTCTTCTGGTATTGGGCGGCTCTGAGCCAAATATGCCTTCTGCACTGAACACGATTCTCCACAGTATCGGCGGTCTATTGAATGGTGTACCAGCAATGATTGGTGCTTGGGTAATGTATATCTTCCAAAGCCTCTTCAATCTCGTAGTCACTTCAAACTCTGGTCAAGCGGCTTTGACGATGCCGATTATGGCACCTTTGGCAGATTTGGTGGGTGTTTCACGGCAGATCGCCGTCCTGGCTTATCAGCTGGGTGCCGGTTTCGTGGATGCCTTCACGCCAGTTTCCGCCAGCCTGATTGGTGTGCTGGGGGTTGCTCGAATCGAATGGGCAAAATGGGCAAAATTCCAGATTAAGATGCAAGGTTTCTTCTTTATTTTGGGCTCTATCTTTATCTTTATTGCCATTGCTATCGGCCTTCAATAACATAAATGAACTTGCTGCAGACAGCTCCTTTAGTTGTCTGCGGCTTTTTTGATTTGACAAAGATATTAGCAGATACTTTATACATATCTTCTGACAAGTAATCAAATGCTTGTTGTTGTTCTGAATTTTTTTACGATGAGGCGTCTTTCTCTCTGTGTTTGTATAATTAAAATTATGTTCTGGTATTTTTTCTTCATTCAAGTCGATAGTAGATGATTTTGGCAGACTTGTTGTCATATCTTTTTTCAAAACGGCACAATCAAGCTATACTCGAAGTACTAGCCCCTGGAAATGGCGGCAGATGCTAAAAGGAGGAGATAGGATGCAAGCAGAACAGGAATTTCGCGTAGACGGCAGCCAAAAGATCAAGCTCAAGGACTTGGCTACTGCTCCTGACAAAGAGGTGGATAAAGAAAAGGTTAAAGCCGAGATCCAAAAAGACATCAAAAAGCTAAAAGAAAATCAGGAAATGCTGTACGCTCAGGACCGTCGCGGAGTGTTGATTGTTTTTCAGGCAATGGATGCAGCAGGTAAAGATTCAATGATCGAGCATGTCATGAGTGGTGTCAATCCTCAGGGCACCAGTGTCACTAGTTTCAAGGCGCCTTCTACACTGGAGTTGGATCATGATTACCTGTGGCGAATTCACACGCAAATCCCCCAACGTGGTGATATCAAGATTTTCAACCGTTCGCATTATGAAGATGTCTTGATTGCCCGTGTCCATCCCGAGATTCTGGTAGGTAATCATCTACCAGGAATCAAAAGCGTCGAAGATATCAAAGAAAGTCTTTACGAAAAACGGTATCAGCATATCCGCCATTTCGAAGACTATCTAGCCGATGAGGGTTTTGTGATCTTGAAGTTTTTCCTCCACCTCTCTAAAAAAGAACAGAAGAACCGTTTTGTCCGTCGCATCGAGATTCCAGAAAAAAATTGGAAGTTTTCCGAAGCCGATGTTACAGAACGCCAATACTGGGACGACTATCAGAAAGCTTATGAAAAAGCGATCAATGCCACAGCAACGAAGGAAAATCCCTGGTATGTGATTCCCGCTGACGACAAGTGGTATTCCCGCTACCTAGTGTCGGAGATTTTGAATGAACGGATCAAAGAGATGAAACTGAGCTATCCCGAAGTCACTGATGCCAGAAGAGCTGAACTGCAGACAATCTTGGCAAAGCTGGAAGATGGTGAAGATTGAAAAAAGTTGGCGTTAATCAGTCAACAATAAAAATAGTCAAGATTTGAAGACCTGCCCTTGAAAACAGCCGTATCTCCGCCAATGTCGCGGAATGAGTTTTCTGGGTAGGCTTTTTGGTTTGGCTAATTGGTTAAAAAGGACCACAGAACAGTACAGCGAAACATAGAGCCAAGACAGTGCCACCGGAGCAAGTGGTTTAATTTCAATCTGACGGAGTTATCTTTTTTCTTTCAAAAATGGCTGGCGTATAATGAATGTAGTAAGTAAAGCGACCTGAGACAGTTTTTTAATCGCGGAGCTCCGTGCTTTCTAAAAACGTCTTTTGCAGATAGACGGGGAGGAAACCTTATGGCAACACTCAAACACGTAGCCGTGATCGACATCGGCTCCAATACTGTCCGGCTGGTAATCTATCAGCTAACCGAGCTTTATGATTTTCATGAGTTGCAAAACGTCAAGCTACCGGTGCGGTTGTATCAATATTTAGATCAGGATAAAAATCTGGCGAAAAAAGGGATTGATAAGCTAGTGGAGGTGATTCGACTCTTTCAAAAAGTCATGGGTCATTATCAACTAGATGATGTAATCGCTACTGCCACCGCGGTGATTCGTCAAGCTAATAATCAGGAAGAAGTGTTAGCGTCTGTCGCGCAGGAGACTGGGCTGAGCTTGCGCTTATTGTCCGATGAAGAAGAAGCCTCTTATGGGCAGTACGCTATCACACGTTCGACCCAATTCAATGAAGGTTACACGGTGGATATGGGTGGCGGCAGTACCGAGGTCACCTATTTCAAAAATGGTGTAATCAAACATTACCATAGCTTTCCTTTTGGGGTAGTGACTTTACAGGAACTTTTTTATGCCACTGCAGATAAGAAAGCTGACGAAAAGGCCGCAGCTTACATCAAGGAACAAATCAGTCAATTTAGCTGGATCAAACCCCGTAAATTACCAATCATCGCTATCGGAGGGAGTTCGCGAAACATAGCCAGCGTCCATCAGCGAATGATAGATTACCCAATGTCCGGAATTCATGAATACGAAATGTCTCGGGAGGACCTGCAACAAACTTATGAACTTTTTGACCAGCTGACGGTGGCACAAAAACAAAATCTGGATGGACTCAGCCGTGATCGGGCAGACATCATCACCCCCGCCAACCTGTTGTATCTGTGTCTGTTTGATGCTGTCGCTGCTGAAAAATTTGTTTTCTGCCATCGTGGACTGCGAGAAGGACTTTTGATGGAACGGATCAATCAGGAAGCCGCTTCGGCCTATACTCCCAACAATGTCCGTAAAATGACAGTGCGACGTTTAGCTGACTTATATCTGGCGGATGCTGTCGGGGCTTCGCAGCGACTGACTATTGCGAAGACGCTGTTGGCTGAGTTAGAAGCAGCCGGTCTATTGTATCCTACACAAAAGGTGATGGACTATTTGGAGGCGGGCACTTATCTCTATCATTTGGGAGCCTATGTAGAAGAAGACGATAGCTCCATGCATTCGTTTTATCTGTTGGCCAATTCAAATCTCAGCGGGTTTTCACACAAATCCCGACTATCGCTGGCACTGGTGGCTAGTTATAAGAACAAATCACTCTTTAATCAATTTTTGCGTCAGTACAAAAATTGGCTGGATCCGGAAGCGCTGCAAGTGATTCGAGAAGTTGGCAGTATCATCAAGTTTTGTGATGCGCTGGCTATCACGCGAGTCAATGAGATTCGCAAGCTAAAATTCCGCAAAAAAGATAAAGGCACATATACACTGAAAATTATCTGGAAATACGATCCTTTAGCAGAGTACTACCGGGCGACCCGTCAAAAGAAAAATTTAGAGTATGTCTTGGGTAAGACCATCGAATTGGACTTCCAAAAAGAGGAGGGATCGTGATGGGAGAACAAGAAGCAAGGCCGCTGTTTTTCCATCGTGACCTCAGTTGGATTCTCTTTAATCGGCGAGTGATCCTGGAGGCTGAAGATAAGCGCAATCCTTTGTTGGAACAGTTACGTTTTTTGGCAATTGCCGCAAATAACCTGGACGAGTTTTTCATGGTCCGGGTACCGCGTTTGCAGTCTTTGGCGCGTTTGCCAGAGCGGCAGGTGGATAAGTTGACGGGCAAGACACAAGAAGAGCTGTTGTATGAGCTCGCTCGATTAAACCGAGAAAATCTGCAGCTGCAATATGGTCGTTTGCAAGAGCTGGAAAAAGCATTGGCAAAAAAGCATTACTTCGTCAAACGCTATCAGCAATTGACAGTTCGAGAACTTAGTCAGGTAAAACGACTGTTTGAAGAAACGATCTTCCCTACTTTGGCCCCTGTCGGTGTGGATGTCTACCATGCATTTCCTCGCTTGCTGGAAAAAGCATTGCATCTTTGGGTAGAGCTGAAAGATCAAGTTACCGGTGAAAAACGGGAGGCAATCCTACCGATTTCTCCGCGGTTGCCACGGCTGTTCAAATTGTCGGCACGACGATTCATTCTGATTGAGGAGATTATTGCTCAGTTTTTGCCGACTGTTTTTGTGGGCAACGAGGTGGAAAGTGCCTATGTATTTCGGATTACCTATGACCACGACTTGACGTTTCAAGAAGATGCCGATGAGGATTTGTCCATGCAGATGTCAGAATACTTGGAAGAGCGCAAGAAGGGACTGCCTTCTCGCTTGGAAGTGGGTAGCTGTTGTCGTACTACAAGCTGGGATACCAGTCAGCTGTTGACCGAACTGGGGTTGTTAAAACGAGACCTGTACCGGATTGAGGCTCCACTGGATTTGACGTTTTTATTTCAAATAGTGGAAGAGTTGACTGACAAAAACAAGGAGCTGTTGTTTCCACCGTTGAAGCCGTTATTCGAGACCCGTTGGAATGCCGGACATCTGCTGAAAACACTGGATCACGAAGATCTGTTATTGCAACATCCTTATGATTCTTTCAAAGCGGTCTTGGCAATGCTGAAGGCTGCTATCGATGACCCGGATACGATTGCTATCAAGCAGACCTTGTACCGAATGGCCAGCCATTCAGAAGTCATCAAGCTGTTAAAAAAAGGCGCACAAAGAGGAATTCAAGTAACGGTTTTAGTGGAAATCAAAGCGCGATTCGATGAAGAAAATAATCTTCATTGGGTAGCTGAGTTGGAAGCTGCCGGTTGTTTTGTCAGTTATGGTTTTCCTAATATGAAAACCCACAGTAAAGCGCTGCTGGTCGTGCAAAACAAAGGTGGTGAAATCAAGCGCTACGGTCAATTTGGTACTGGTAATTATAATGAGAAAAACAGCCAGCTATATACAGATCTCAGCTTCTTTACTTCACGAGAAGAGTATGTCAGCGATCTGACGGATTTCTTCAATTATTTGACGGGTTACCGCAATCATCCTGATTATCAGAAAATCGTGACTTCACCGGATGATATCCGTGAACTGGTGATTGAAAAAATCAAACAGGTGATTGCTTATCACAAACAGTCGGGCAAGGGCGCTATTTTTGCCAAGATGAATGCACTGACAGATGAACCAATCATTCGACAGCTGTATCAAGCAAGCAATGCAGGAGTTAAGATTCATTTGCAGATTCGCGGAGCATGTTGTTTGGTAGCGGGCGTCAAAGATCAAAGTGAAAATATCCGCGTATCCAGCATCGTGGGGCGTTTTTTGGAACATGCTAGGATTTATGCCTTTACGACGGCAAAAGGACCGGAGTGGTGGCTATCTTCTGCTGACTGGATGACTCGTAATATGACAGGCCGGGTGGAAATCGCCACGCCGCTCCAAGGAACTGACTGTGAAAAAATGATTCAACATCTGGTGGATGTCTATGACTGCGACGAAGCAAAAGCGTATTTTATGGATGCTGAGGGAAACTACCGGCGATTGGTGGAAAATAACGGTTTGTCGGCACAGGAACTTTTTGTCAAAGAGACATTGCGAAAGACGACAAATCTGATGGCTCGTCAGCAATTGTTGATGGATCAGTTGCGAAGAATCCCTAAATGACTCTTGAAGCATGGGCAACCTTTTTGATCTCGACAAGTGTCAAAATTAGATGGAGAATGGGAAATTTGGTAAGAAGACAGGCCCTTTGTCTGTAGAGCTTTGTTGAGAAGCTACCAGAAATTTAGACAAAAAGAAGAACCGTCACAAAAGCAAGGATGCAACAGGCAGCTGGCTTAAGAGACGGTTCTTTTTTTGTCTTGGTAACGGCGGCGAAACAAGGAGATATCCACCACTTTATCAGTTGGCTCAACGGCAGGTTCGGTAGGGTCCGGAGTGATTGCTGGTTGCGCAGGAGCTGTTTTAGGTTGCGGAGCTGAAGGATCGGTTGACGGTTCCCCTGACTTTTCTTGGGTTTCGGCGGGCTGATTCTTCGAGCTCTTTTCTTCTTCAATCAAGGCTTTGAAGTCGAAAGGATTTTCCGCTTTTCTAAATGGCTCGGTCTTGTGAGAGAGGTGATAATAAACAATCTCTGGTGGTACACCGAAACGCAGCGGCAGGCCAGTTGTTCCGATGCCGGTATTCACTGATAATAGGGTATTTTCAGAAGGCAAGTACAGACTTTCAGTGTAAGTTTTTGCTCCAGCTGTTTTCGGATAGAAGGAGGCAAAGCGAATCTGTCCGCCGTGGCTGTGACCGGAAAGAACTAAATCATACATATCAAGATTTTGGATACGATTGATGTAATCTGGCTGATGCAGCAAAAGAATCTGCCACTCTGCCAATGTCGGTTCAAAATAAAACTGAGATTTTTCAGTTGTTGGATCGGCTATGCCTGCCACATTTAGCGAGATTTTTTCATCAGAACCAAAGACATCTTCGTTGATTAGGACGGTGAAGCCGGCCTTCTGGAGAATCTCTTTGACGAAATAAGAACCGTCACTTTTATAATCATGATTGCCCAAGACGGCAATTTTACCCATCGGTGCTTGCAGTCTTTTTAATTTGTCCACCAAGGCGGGTGTTTGCTTGACCGGCCACTTTTTGTAGTCATCAATCAGATCGCCGGTAAAGACGATCAAATCTGGTCGAGTTTCCCGTAGTGAATTGATCACTTTGTTGAGACGACGGGGTTTGAACCAGCGGGAAAAATGCAAATCGCTGATATGAGCGACTGCAATGTCCCCTTCATTTTGAAACATATCATAAGCATCGGAAATATCCAATACGCGGGACTTGTCTTTACGGATGAGAAAATGCTTTTCCGACAGCCTTCGTGGTTCAATGAACATGGCATAAAAGCCGATTGCAAAAAGCATCACAATGATTGCGACTAGAATTTTGGCAGCCAAAAAAAACGTCCCCTCCTTTAAATCAACTATTGAATAGCATATAAGATACGCCTGGAAAATGCAATGTAACTGTGAAGAAATAATGATTAAATTTGCAGTGGTATTATTGCGAATATATTTCAAAGTTTGCGGTAAATATTACCAACAAAACGATTTTTTCTGGAAACCGAACACACGTTCTTTCTTTTGAACTGATTATAGCGGATAAATTCAAAAAAGGCGAGCTCTTTTTTTTAAAAGAACGCGCCTCGATAGTTGCCTTGATTTTCTTTATTATCATAGAGTTGGCTAGTTTCTCAAAAGTGTGAAGAAAAGAACAGGGGCTCAGGGGACAGGGCTGTTCAAAAATATCAGTAAAAAGTTATTTTTTTGTTTTGAAAAAAACACGGGGCGTATTTTTTCTGTAGCTGGTAGTAAAGGTGTTTTTTGAATAGCGATCCACGGCTGTACGGCGGGCTGATGTAAAATCGGGTGCGATTTTGCTTTTAACGCGGCGAGGCAAAAACAGTAGCAGAAAGTCAAAAGGTGCTTGGAAAAGCGCCCAAGCCAGGCTGCGACTGTCCAAGCCACGGTGATACAAGGCTGTCAAACTCAAGTGACCCCAAAGTAGTGCCAAGCCCACCGTAACGGCTATTGTCAGGTGGTCCGAGCCTAAAACTCCAAACGCTTCCAGCGCAGATACTCCTAACGGCCAACTGTAGAATAGGCCTGCAAATAAATAGAAACGCCAGCTTTTTTGCAGCTGCCATAAGGAAAGTAAAAAGAATACGGCAGTCAGCACTAGTCCTAAGGGTGGAAAAAAGCCGATTACGGCGGCGTAGCATGCAGCCGCCAGTAGCATACCAGGGCCGCGAAATAGCGCAGTCAATGCAACTATCAGAACTAGACCTAACAGTTGCCAACGAAAATCAGCTGCTGTCAAGGCAGCTAATGTACCTAACATCAGCCAATGACTGATTCCCTGTTCTTGACGATCAGGATGGGCTGCCTTTTTTTGACGCAGCCAAGCGGCAACCGTAGGATAACGTTGTTCGAATCGATCCATCAACAATAACCTCCTTTAATGAATCATGTCATGATTTCCGCTACCTATTATAGAAGAAACAGGATTGGAAAAAATCCGGCTGCCGACGGATTTTACAGATTGAGGGTTCTGGTCTCTGCCAGCTAGCTGAAGAAAGGGGCAAAAACAAGAGCTCGTCAGCTTCAGAAAATGGGCAGGAGGTGGCTCCGACAGCAATAACTGTCGTTTTCCGGCATTCGTGGGAAGGCGGGGTTTTGTGGGGATTTTTCCAAGAGGGGCGCTGTCCGTTTTTCTTTCCAGTCATTTGTGCTAAAGTAGGAAGGAAAAGAGCGGCAGTGCCGTCAAAGAACAGGAGCATGACCTATGATTTTTGATTCACATACGCATTTGAATGCTGAACAGTTTCGTGGCGAAGAAGCAGCGGTTGTTACCCGCGCCCAGGAGTTGGGGGTAAGTAAGATGGCAGTCGTGGGTTTTGACGGTCCCACCATCGAAAAATCGTTGGAACTCAATCAGCAATTTCCTGGAGTCTACAGCATTATCGGCTGGCATCCGACTGAAGCCGGTAGTTATACCGCAACGGTAGAAAAACAGTTGGAAAAACAGTTGGAGCTTCCAAAAGTAGTTGCTTACGGAGAGATTGGCCTTGATTATCATTGGATGGAAGATCCTAAAGAGGTGCAAGAACGGGTTTTTCGCCGACAGATTGCAGTTGCTAAAGAACACGGCTTACCTATCAGCATTCACATGAGAGAGGCAACAGAAGATACCTATCGCATCTTGAAGGACGAAGATGTGCGGGATATCGGCGGCATTATGCACAGCTACAGTGGCGATCTGGAATGGGCGCAGCGCTTTTTAGACTTGGGTATGCATATTTCCTTTTCCGGAGTGGTGACTTTTAAGAAAGCACTTGATGTACAAGAAGCGGCTGCGGGAGTGCCTTTGGAGCGGCTGCTGGTAGAGACGGATGCACCGTATTTGGCACCAATGCCCTATCGAGGAAAGCGCAATGAGCCGGGGTATACGTTTTACGTTGCCGAGAAAATCGCACAGCTGCGGGGAATGGCAACCGAAGAAGTCGCCAAAATCACTTGGGAGAATGCTCACCGACTGTTCAAAATTCCCATGACTGATAAATAAGAAGGGAGAATGTGTAGATGACAGAAACCAATCAGCGGCAAATGCGACAGAACAAACAACGACAGCAAAGTCTGGCAGGCGAACTGAGCCAACCAGTAGAACGCCTAAAAATCGAAGAAATCATCGTGGTTGAAGGCAAAGATGATACTCGACGATTGCAAGAAGTGGTGACTGCCGATACGATTGAAACGATTGGATCAGCAATCAATGAGGAAATCTTGGCTCAAATCGAGCATGCGCAAGAAACCAGAGGGGTGATCGTCTTCACTGATCCTGATTTTTCCGGTGAGAAGATTCGCAAGACAATCATGGAGGCGGTACCGGATGCCAAGCATGCTTTTTTGTCTCGAGGGCAAGCAGCACCTAGCAACAATCGCGGCAGTCTCGGTGTCGAACACGCTTCAGATCATGCCATTGTAGAAGCTCTGCGAAAAGTTGTGACTCCATTGACAGCGGAAGAGGTAGCTGCAGAACCGAGAATACCTAGACAAGTCTTGATGGAATATGGTTTAATAGCCGGAGCTGGAGCAAAGACCCGTCGTGAAAAGCTGGGAGACCAATTGCGAATCGGCTACACGAACTCCAAACAATTAGAAAAACGGCTCGCTATGTTTCGAATAACAGAAGAAGAACTGGCTGCAGCAATGACAACCGTTGAAGCACAACTGGTCGACGAAAATTGATTAGAGCTACCGCTAGTCGTATAAGTATAAGAAAACGAGGACGAATATGAAAGATAACCGTGATATCGCCACCCCTTCCAAAACCAGAGAAATTCTGAAAAGGCATGGCTTCACTTTTAAAAAGAGTTTAGGACAAAATTTTTTAACAGAGCCAAATATTTTGCGTAAAATCGTGGAAACCGGCGACATTGACGAAAACACCAATGTCATCGAAGTTGGTCCGGGGATTGGTGCTTTGACGGAGCATCTCGCCCGTAGCGCGCATCAGGTACTGGCCTTTGAGATTGATGATCGTTTGATTCCCGTCTTGCAGGATACGCTGCGGGAGTACCCCAATGTGACAGTGCGCCATCAAGATGTACTGGCGGCGGATCTGCCCCAAGTAGCCAAAGAAGTCTTTACAAAAGAATTGCCGATTAAAGTGGTAGCCAACTTGCCTTATTACATCACTACGCCAATCATGATGCATTTTTTGGAATCAGATTTGGCGGTGGCGGAAATGGTCGTTATGATGCAAAAAGAAGTAGCAGATCGGATTTCGGCTGCTCCTGGAACTAAGGCTTACGGCTCTTTGACCATTGCTGTCCAGTATTATATGGAAGCTAAATTGGCTTTCATCGTGCCAAAGACCGTCTTCGTACCACAGCCCAATGTGGATTCTGCTATCTTGAAATTGACCAGACGCCCACAACCGGCGGTAACAGTCACTAGTGAAAAAGAGTTCTTCAAATTGACCAAAGCCGCCTTCCAACTGCGACGCAAGACACTGTGGAACAACCTGTTGCACAGCTATGGCAAAGACGATGCTGCGAAAGTGTGGTTGACCGCCAGCTTGGAGCAAGCTGAGATCGATCCCAAACGCCGGGGGGAAACCTTGTCGCTAGAAGAATTTGCACGCCTCAGCAATGCTATGGAAGCACTGAAAACTGGCAATTGATCGTTAGCCACAGTATCAGGTAGCGACAAATCAACGGAAAATTGCGCTAGATTACTGATAGTCAACTGCATTTGTGATCCTCTGAAAAATTAAAAGAAGTCTCAAACTACTGATGTTTTGATAGTTTGAGGCTTTTTTGTGCGTTCTAGGATGATTTTTTCGGAAATCTGTTGAGAGGAGAGAGGGGCGTTTGCGTCAGAATCGAACCCCAGGACCAACAGCAGCCTACTGTATTGAATATCCACATTAGCGGAAATATAGTCGGCATGTGAAAATTTACATAAAAATTGCATCCATTTCACAATCTGTCTTGACAGGTTGGCGGTGTCCGTTTAAAATAAAGCCAATCCAAACTGTCATGACAGTGATTAGCAGGAAAGATGACGTGTTATGAAATAGTATTTGGTCGTTGGTTGAAGAAAAAGATTTCGTTGTAAATAAATGGAGGAATGTCAAAATGAAAAAAATGTCAGTGCGTGAAATTACTATTGGGGCGCTGTTGATCGCCTTAGCAATCTTGATTCCTAACGTGATGCCCAAAGTTGTTATCGGACCGGCTTCCTTTACGCTGGGTAGCCATGTGCCATTATTTATTGCAATGTTCTTCTCGCCACTTTTGGCGGTGATGGTGGCTATTGGCACCACCATCGGCTTCTTTATGAGTAGCTTGCCTATCATCATCACGTTGCGGGCAGCAAGCCATCTGGTATTTGCTGTTTTGGGGGCGTGGTATTTGCAGAAACATCCGGAAACGGTGCTAACAAAGGGCAAATTTCAATTGGTTAATCCTCGCTTTCAACTGTATAATTTGGTGATTGGCTTGATCCATAGTGCAGTGGAAGTATTGGTAGTTCTAGCTTTCAATTTAGTGGATAGCGGCAGCATCGGCAGCTATCAAGGCGGCGCTTTTTACTTCTTCTTTGTGCTGATGGGCATAGGCGGCCTGATCCATTCTTTGGTGGATTACAACATCGCTTATTTTGTGACAGCGGCGGTTAGCAAGCAATTCACAATTCCAGTCTTTACCGCAGCCAAGGCGTTGTTCCGTCAAAAATCAGCTGCCTAAGAAAATACTGACAGCAAAAGATTAATCCAATCCAAGCTTTCCTTGCCAAAATATTGGCTAGTTCAGATCTTAAAAAAATACCGATCCAAGCAGACAGTGAGGTTGCTTGAATCGGTATTTTTTGTACAGGGAGATAACTTCTTACTAAAAATGAAAGAGGGCAGCTGCGTTGGTGAAACGACAATATTCACCTTGGATGGTGCTGCTGAGTCGTCATAGACTTGGAAAAATACTATTTTAATCTCAATTTCCGAAAGTTACAGGAAAAAGTAGGAAATGAATGGCTCAAAGAATTGTCCTTGTTTGTGAAGCGTGTTATATTTGCCTTGGACAGGCATCATCGGCCTGAACAAATTCCAGAGTAGGAAATGAAGCGTTAAGTGCTTAGAGGATGGGATGTTGCCTCTTTGACGAAGAAGGAGAAGTCTGGCCGGCTTGTCTTTCGCGGTTTTGTTTCCGCATTCGCTGCAGAGAACTGCGGCAGCTCTTACCAAAGGAGATGCTGACGATGAAACAAAAAATGGATGCCCACAAGATTGCGCTGATGGGACTTTTGATTGCGATGGTGATCGTGTTGACACGAATCTTTGTGTTCGATACGACCTTTTTGCGAATCAGTTTTCAATTTGTCCCAGAGATGCTGATGGGGATGCTCTTTGGACCATTTTGGTCTGGTGTGGGGGCGGGCTTGGCGGATGTCATAGGCATGGGCTTTTTTGCCAAAGCGCCGTATTTTCCCGGTTTTACACTGAATGCTGTGATTGGAGGCCTGCTGTATGGTTGGTTCTTCTATCGCAAGGAAGTCACCGTAAAGAGTGCTTTTTTGGTGACACTGATCAATACTCTATTGATCACTTTGATTTTGACGCCGTTGTGGTTGCACATGATGTATCAAGTACCGTTGAATTGGGCATTTTGGAGTGTCCGTCTGGCGAAAGCTGCAGTGATGCTGCCGGTCCAAACAACGATGCTGTATTATGTCGGCCGCGCGATCCCTTACAAACGTTTGGCCAAACGTTTCGCATAAAGGGCGCAAATTTCGGCGTTACCATCCCAAACGCTGACAGCCGTGATCCGTATTTCGGATTGCGGTTTTCTATTTGAACCGAAAACTGCTGAGATGCTTCGGACGCAAGGTTTAACAGACAGCTAGCTTCAAAGGAATAGCAAAAGTTTGTTGTATAATTAGACTGTAAGCGAACAGAAAAAGGAGGCGTTCAAGATGCAGGAGTTTTCAGGGATATTCCGTAAAATGAGACTTGTCAGTGTTGTTTTGGCAGGAGGATTAGTATTGCTTTATGGGGTGATTTATTTGCGATTGCCTACCAGGGTGCCCGTACATATGACAGGATTAGGCAAAATCGACGGCTATGGTCCCAAGCAAATAATTTTTTTGTTGCCGGTGACTAATTTGATATTCGCCTTGTCGTGGCCAGTGCAGCTACAGAAGCTTCAAGCCTATTCTTTTCCTGGTTTGCGACGAGTTTTGATTTGGCTTTCGGGGTTGTTGTTTTTAGTTTTATGTTTGGGGACAGTCTATTTTTCAGTTATTTATCTTTTGCTTGCCAGCAGATGACCGAGTAGTTTTGACGGATGAAAAATCACAGTACCCCACAGTCTTTGGGAGTATGCTATCATAAAAGTAGTTGAAATTTTGGAGGATGAAAATGAGAGCATTTAAATCAATTCTGCTGGTGTTAGGGCTGGCTGCTTTAATCGTAGTTCCGATTGCTGCCGGTATTTACTTTTTTACCGGGATCGGGAAAAACAGCGAAAGTGGCGCATCGGATAGCACCGCTGCTGTTAACGCATCCTCAGATCAGGGGAAAAGTGAGCAATCGGCAAGTGGAACAGCTGACAATAAAAGCTCAGCTGCCTCAGAGTCAGACACAGAAGCTGACGATCCGGTGAATCGACTGCTGTCTGAGATGACTGTAGCAGAAAAAGTTGGTCAACTGTTTTTAGCGCGGGTGCCGGAAAGTGGCCAGATTGAAGCGTTGCAGACGTATCACTTGGGAGGCTACCTGTTGTTTGGTCGCGATGTGGAAGGCATTACGGCTGCCGAATTAACGGCGAAGATTCAGGAGTATCGAACAGCCTCCAAGTACCCGTTATTAATCGGAGCTGATGAAGAAGGGGGCACGGTTAGCCGTGTCAGCCGCAATTCTCAGTTGGTGTATCCGCCTTATTCTTCGCCTCAGACGTTGTATGACGAGGGCGGCTGGCAGGCAATCACCGACGATACATTGACCAAAGCCCGTCAATTGAAGGCCTTTGGTATCGACACCGGGTTGTTTCCAGTGGCAGATGTGGCGACTGATCCCAATGCGTTCATCTATGATCGCACCATCGGACAGGATGCTAAAGGAACTGCAACTTATGTAACCACGGTGGTACAAGCGCTGCAAGAAGCCCATTCCGGCTCTACTATGAAGCATTTTCCCGGCTATGGCAATAACGCTGACAGCCATACGTCGATTGTCACTGATGAGCGGCCACTTTCGGAGTTAAAGGCCAATGATTTCGTACCTTTTGTTGCTGGTATTAAAGCTGGAGCAGACAGTGTGCTTGTGTCCCATAATATTGTCAACGCCATTGATGCCACTAAGCCGGCTTCCATCTCTGCAGCTGTCCACAAAGTATTACGCCAGGAACTGGGATTTGAGGGAGTAATCATGACTGATGACATGGATATGGCAGGGCTGGCAGATTTTATTTCTCAAGAAGAAGCGGGTTTGGCTGCGTTGCAAGCGGGAAATGATTTGATCTTGTCCTCGACCTATGCAATCCAGATTCCCCGAATTATCACCGCTGTGGAAAATGGTGAGTACAGTGAAAAACAATTGGATGCCTCTGTACGCCGCATTCTTACGTGGAAAAAACAGTTGGGGCTTTTGGAGAGTATCTAAACGAAGCTCATTTTTTTGATTAGCTGTCTTCTAAACAGCAGAGTTGTGGCAACATGAAAACTGCCTGTTTACCCTGTATTGATGTCCACGAGTCTGCAAAATCTGAGCTTTGCTGACACTATCCTGCCTAACCGTTCTCCTGGTGAGAGCGGTTTTTTGTTTGCTGGCCTTGTGTTATGATGAGTTGACGATTGCAGGGCGGCAACACTCTTTGCTGCTACCTGCTGAAAGGACGAAGACCATGAAAATTTGTCAAAATTGCGGGGCGCAAATCCCCGCCAAAGCTCAATTTTGCCCCGTCTGTGGAGCAGCACAAAAACCCGAAAAAGAAGTAGCTGAAATTACCCCGGAGGCTACGCCAGCGCTAGAAAAAGCAGCGATTGAGGTTAGGCCCACTGACGACGAAACATCGTCAGAAATCAGCACTGCTACCTCAGAGACACCTAATGATTCCTCAAAGGCAGCAAAAATGGCGGGGGTTTCTGAAAGTGGGGAGCTGATTGATGCCACCGATTCCTCAGAATTACCAGTAGAAACTAAATTGACCGAGGAAAAAAGAGCGCCTGCCACTGATTCAACTCCACCAGTGCAAGCTGCATCGACGGTCACTTTTGCAGGCGACTCATCAGTAACGACAACCACGGCTGAGTTGGCAGAGATACCAAGTGACGAAAAACTATCAGAATCGGCTGCTACTGTCGAGCTGAAAGAAGGAGAACCCACGTCAGAAATTTCTACAAATTCCACAAAAGACACTGAACAGACGGCAACCACGGAATCCACTGAACCGAGGAATCAGGGGCAATCCGATACAGCTGCTGAACTAGACGGCCAACCCACTACCGAAGCGGTTGCCAACGCTAAGGAGGTGTCATCAGAAGAAGTCGCTACTCCTATATGGGGTTCCTTTGAGTATTTGAAAGGCTATCTGCGCTATTTAAAAGAGCATGTCAAAGAGCCGCGACTCAATCAGAAGTCGCAACAGCCGGGTTTTGCGGCGGCCAGTTTGGTGATCGTAATTTTGACCAATACGCTGGTTCTCAGCGGTTCTGCGACGGCAGCGCTACAGCAGATATTGGCACAATTGGATCTTTTCGGGCTTCACTATGTGTATGAAGGACCAGGCCTGGTGTTCTTTTTTGAAATTCTGTTGGCGCTGATTGCCGGTTTTGCCATCACATTTGGCGCGTACTATGTGGCAGCAACGCGAATCTATCAACGACCTCTGACTTGGTGGCAAGCTGTCGAAGAGCTCATGGCACCGGCTTCTTTAGCGGTCTGCACCAGTTTAGTTTCGGTCTTGTTGGCACCGGTTTTTGTACGCGTGCCGGCGGTGGGACTGATGGCGGTGATTATCAATCTGTTTTTAATGCTGGTTTCTTTTGTGGGCAATCTCTGGCACATGCCAAACCTCAGTGGCCGCGCCAACCGCTATTACACTGCGGGTGTGACGATGTTGGTCGTCTTGCTTTTACTGATTCTGGTGGGGCGGATTTTTGTAGCTGGCGTGTTGCCGGATTTGCCGATTCGCCAGCAACTACCTACCGGCTATGAAGATTTCTTCAATCAAAACAATGCACCATTTTATTGAAAAAGACCGCAGGAAAAATAATCTGTGCTGGGATACAAATCAAATTTCCATGATAAATGATGAGTACTTAAATCGAAAACGGCCGCTAAAAAACAGCCGCGACGATTGTTGACTCTGGGGCCACAAAAGAAAAAGACCTGATTTTCCTTGAGAGAATCAAAGTTAGTCAGGACTGTAATTTTTATAAAAAAACAGACAAGTAACCGCCACTAATCGTTAATGGAAGCTGCTTGTCTGTTTGTTTTATCCGCCATTTTCTGAAGGAATTTTTCATCTGTTGGTTTACTGTTCAAATTGGGCTCGATACAAACGGGTATAGTAGCCGTCTTTTGCCAATAATTCTTCATGGGTTCCTTGTTCTACGATAGCGCCGGCATCCATCACAAGAATGTGATCGGCTGCTTGGATTGTTGCCAACCGATGAGCGATGACAAAGCTAGTCCGACCTTTCATCATTTCCAGAAAGGCCGCTTGGATATTGCGCTCGGTGAGGGTATCCACGGAGCTGGTGGCTTCGTCTAAAATCAGCATAGCTGTCTTAGCAATCATCGTACGGGCAATCGTCAGCAACTGTCGCTGCCCATCAGAAATTTTGATGCCCTGCTCACCGATAACTGTGTTCAGTCTGTCCGGCAGGCGCATGACGTATTCATACATATAAGTCTTTTTCAAGGCAGTCCAGACTTCATCATCGGTAGCCGCCGGATTGCCGTAAGTGAGATTGTCCCGCAGTGTACTTTCAAAAAGCCAAGTGTCTTGAAGGACCATGCCAAAACTTTGGCGTAGGCTATCGCGAGTAATTTGCTGGATGTCGTGGCCGTCAACGGTAATCCGACCGCGGTCAGCATCGTAAAAACGCATCAGCAGATTTACCAGTGTCGATTTACCGGCACCAGTTTTGCCCACGATTGCTACGGTTTCGCCAGGTGCTGCTCGGAAGCTGAAATCAGTAATCAAAGGCTGTGCGGAATCATAAGCGAAGTCCACCTGTTCAAAAGCCACTGCCCCTTTGACTTGTTTCAAGACCACAGCATCTGGGCTATCCGGAGTTTCCGATGGTTGATCCAAAATTTCAAAGGCCCGTTTCATCCCAGCAATGGCGGTCTGGATTTGCGTAGTAATTCCAGACAGCTCAATGAAAGGCTTAGTAAACTGGCTGGCATAAATGGTGAAACTGGAAATCATTCCCACCGTCACCAGTGTACTGCCGCCAAGTAACAGCAAAGCACCGACAAATCCGACTGCTACATAGGCCAAATGGTCCACAAAACGCGACATGGGATTGGTAAGGGAAGAGGAGAATTGCGCTTTTTGTCCCCGCTGGTAAAGCTCTTGATTCAGAGCTTCAAAGGCCGCCTGATTGGCTGCTTCGTGACCAAAGGCTTTAACAATCTTTTGGTTTCCTACCATTTCGGTGACAAAGCCGGAAATCTGTCCGACGATTTCTTGTTGGGCGACGAAATCCGCCTGGGAGTTGCGGGCAACCCACCAACTCACTAAAAAGATTATCGGAGTTGCCAACAAAACGACCAGTGTCAGTACCGGACTCATCTTCAGCATGACAATCAATGCGATTATCACCACAGCCAATCCAGAGAAGACTTGATTAAAGACGGCTGACACCGCGACGGAGATGTTGTCCATGTCGTTGGTAAAACGGCTGACGATATTGCCGTGAGATGTCTGGTCGTAATAACGCAAAGGCAGTGTGTTCAAATGACGAAAAGCTTCCTGACGCAGGTCAGCCGCCGCCAGATAGGCCACCTTGTTTCCCAGCCGTTGAATGAATAGCTGACTGATTACCGTGAGCAACACGACACTGGCGAACTGTATCAGAACCTGATACAAAACGGCAAAATCGACCTGGCCGGCTCCTACCAGCTGATCAATTCCATGACCAATCTGCCATGTCATGAAGACAGAAGTCCCACCGGCCACCACGCCTAAAATCATAGCCAAGACAAAGTACACGGGGTAGGAAAGGAGATAAGGCATAAAACGCCGCAATGAGGGCCAATCCATTGATCTCGTTTTCATGAAAGACCACCTTCTTCCTGCGATGCCACAATCGCTTGATATTCGCGGCTGGTTGCCAACAGCGAATCATGAGTTCCGCTACCGACTAGCTGGCCTTCTTCCAACACGAGAATCTGTTGTGCTTCTTGAATGGAGCGCACCCGTTGAGAAATAATCAAAACCGTGCCTTGCAACTGTTGCCGCAGCGCTTGTCGTAGTTGCAGGTCCGTCTGGTAATCCAAAGCGCTTAGAGAATCATCTAAAATCAATAGTGATGGTTGGGCAATCACTGCACGGGCGATAGTCAAGCGCTGCTTTTGACCGCCGGAGAAATTTTTACCGCCTTCAAAAATAGGGGTATCGAGACCTTGGGGCAGTTGTTGGACGAAATCTGCAACTTGGGCTAAAGTCAGTGCTTGCCAACATTCTTCATCTGTAGCATCTGCTTTGCCCCAACGGAGATTGTCTCGAATTGTGCCGGTGAATAAAACCGCTGTCTGAGGCACTAGTGCGACTTGCTGCCGCAGTTGCTCAAGGGGCCAGTCCCGCACATCCACGCCGTCCATTTGCACACTGCCACCAGCGACGTCGTAGAAGCGGGGAATTAATTGGGTCAAGGCTGATTTGCCGCTGCCGGTGGGACCAATAATTCCCACAGTCGTGCCAGGTGTTATGGTGAAGTTTAAATCTTTTAGCACCAGCCCATAGTTATCCGCAAAGCGAAAATCTACATGAGAAAAGCGAATGTCAGCCCCGGCAGGATTCGTTTGTGGTAATGGGTGTTTAGTAGATGACGTGGAAGCACTTGTAAGCGGGGAGTCCGCAATCGCTGGGACTACATCTAAGACTTCGTTGATCCGTTGTGCGGAGGCTGCCGCCCGGGTGAAGATGATTACCAGATTGGAAACCACGATTAAGGCCAAGAGCATTTGGTTCATATAGTTGACCAATGCTAGAATTTGTCCCTGTTCCAGGCGGCCGGATTGGACTTTGAAGCCTCCCAGATAAAACAATACCAAAATCCCCAGATTCATAATCAAGGTAGTGGCCGGCGTCAGCAGTGCTGAAATGTTGGAGACCCGAATGTAAATCCTTGATAATTCATCGGTACTTTCGTCAAACTGGCCCACTTCCCGTTGGCGGCGGGCAAAGGCTCGAATCACTCGAACACCACTGAGATTTTGAGTCACCAGTTCATTTAAGCGATCGAGAGTTTGCTGCACTTTTTTATACAATGGTACTGTAGAGCGAATGATGAAAAATAATACGAGGCAGAAAACCGGTAACGTGATCAAAAAGACCACGCCTGCTTGCCAGTCGATCACAAAGGCCATGATGACTGCCCCGACACTGAGAAAGGGAGCTCGTACCACTAGCCGAATCAGCATCGCCAAAGCCAGCTGCAGTTGATTGATGTCGTTAGTGGTGCGGGTAATCAGCGTATCGGTACCAAATGTATTCAGTTCCCGGTGAGACAACTGGTTGATTTTTGCCATCAACTGGTTGCGGAGTTCGGTGCCGAAGCCTTGCGAAGCCACTGAAGCAAAATACTGACAGATGACAGCGCATATTAGCCCAACCACCGACAAAGCAAGCATGGCAGCCATCATACGCCAAACCTCGCCGGCGTCATTGGCCCGGATGCCCTGGTCTACTAATCGTGCCATCAAAAGCGGTAAAAATAACTCAAAGACCGCCTCGAGAAATTTAAAAAAAGGCCCTAAGATGATCTGCTTACGATAATCTTTGGCATAGTTCAACAATCGGATCATGTCGCCACTCCCTCATTTTGCGACTGATAGAAAACACCAGCCGTTTGTTATGATCTTCTTCATTCTAGCGGAAAAACGGGATAGAAAAAAGAGTGGCGTCCTTGAATTTTGCCAAGTTTGCTCAAAGAACGGCGCTTACAATCGCAAAAAAAGTGTCAGAAACCAGTGTCGTGGAAAAGTTGCATTCAAGAGGAGCACTGATTTTGAGAAAAAGCCTGTCTCAGTGTCTCTTGTCGGAAAAGTACGTTATACTGAAAGCAGTGCCGCTGTTTCTAATGGCAGAAGACTACTATATAATTATGATAATTATGCGAAACCGTCAGTTCTCACAACATAGCGCTTAGCTGGCTCATACTAGCAGGTTGTGAAAACTGACAGACAAGCGGGAGGGATTTTATGGAAGAATTTATTCGCGTCGTGCTCTTATTTTTTATCTATTCATTTATTGGCTGGTTGTGGGAGACGGTTTTTTGCTCCATCAAAGCCAAGCACTTCGTTTATCGAGGTTTTTTGGTGGGACCAATCACCCCTATCTACGGTTTCGGAATTTTAGCGGTGCTGTATTTTTTACGGCCATTTCATGACAATCTGGTGGTCTTGTATTTTGGTGCGGCTCTCTTGGTCACAGTTTTGGAATATATCACCAGCTTTGCATTGGAAAAACTGTTTCATGCATCCTGGTGGGACTACAAAGGCGTGCCACTGAATATCAATGGTCGCGTTGCCATTCCGGTATCGCTGTTTTGGGGATTGGGCTGTGTGTTGATCGTCAAAGTAGTGAATCCCTGGGTCTTGGGCATCGAAAGCTGGCTCTCGGCAAGCTTTGGTTTTTGGCTGCCGGTCCTGTTAATGTGCATCACTTCAATGGATCTAGGCTACACATTGGCCAATATGACTGCCTTCCAAGCAGCTGTCAAACGCTTGAATGGCACTGTCGAAAAACGCCGAGAGGATCTGAAGGAATCTCTAGAAAACTCAAAAGAAGAGGTGGCACGCCGCTTGGAA
Organism: Enterococcus infantis; assembly: GCF_049166715.1. Taxonomy (NCBI): domain Bacteria; kingdom Bacillati; phylum Bacillota; class Bacilli; order Lactobacillales; family Enterococcaceae; genus Enterococcus; species Enterococcus infantis. The sequence goes on from NZ_JBMHFB010000002.1 coordinate 121,353, forward strand.
TGGGTCAATTATTTCCGAGAGCATCCCGAAGAGCAAGAAAGCCTGCCACGACTGAATTTTAACCAGCGGCGACTTTTAAAAAACTTTCCCAGGTTGAAATTAGAGGATGTTAAGAGTGTGGACGACTTGCGGGGACTGGTAGAAGATCTTAAAAAGAAAAAACGGTAATGTTACGATTCTGTTACAACTTAAAAAAGTGGGGGAATGGGCGACCAATCCCCCACTTTTTTTGTTTTTTCTCAAAGCAATCCCCCCTTTTTTTCCACTGAGCACAGGACTTGTAACAAATTGTTAAGAAAATGAAACAATTTCGGCTTTTTCTATTTGTATAATGAGTCACGTTGGAGAAATCTCCGAATGGCAACAGATTAGGATGAAGCTGTTGCTGAAAAGGGATTTTGAAGTTATTTGAAGGGGTGTTGGATTTTTGAAGCAGAAATTGACTGTGGCAATTGTTGGACTCTTGTGTCTGAACCTTGTCGCGCCGGTTGCAGCCAGCGCAGATACGATGGATGAGCTGAACCGAAAAGAAAACGCCGTACTAAAGCAAAGTAATCAAATCTCTGGTGAAGTCCAGACCGCATTGACTGCGGCCAACGAGACCTACGCCAAAGTGACTGCCGCTCGTAAAGCTGTCGCTGAAAACCAGCAGGCCATCAAAAAGGCCCAAGCAGAGATTGTCACCACCGAAAAGACGATTGAAAAGCGTAAAGCCGCAGTTGGCCAACGTTTGAAATCAATCCAAGTCAACGGCGGCATGGAATATAGCTGGACGGCGCTGTTAGACGCCGAAAGCATCACTGATTTTATCAACCGTGCTGTAGCTATCAACCAGCTGCAAAGCTCGGAAAAAGAAAAAATCGACAGCCTTCACGCAGAAAAAGACAAGCTCGTTGCTCTGCAAACAGAGGTTGAAGAAAAGCAAGCGACCCTTAAGGAAAAAGAAGCTGATTTGGAAGATGAAGCCGCTGAATTGGAAGACCGCATCAGCGATCTGCAACAACAGTTGGCAAAAAATCAAGACACCTTGACGAACATTGCTGCTTCTAAAGAAGTGGAACAAGCTCGTCTAGCCGCTGAAAAAGAAGCTGCCGCAAAAGCCGCTGCCAAAAAGAAAGCTGCTGAAAAAGCCGCCGCCGAGCAAGCTGCCGCGAAAAAAGCTGAAGAAGAGGCTGCCAAGGAATCACAAGCCGCAACTGAAACACCAGCTTCAAGCACTGGCAATAGCAGCACCGGCAACACATCCGAAAGCACTGAGGATGCGCAAACACCGGAGAGTTCTGAAGAACCGCCAGCAACTGAAACACCGGATCCTGGCAACAGTGGTTCCGAAACTGGTGGCAACAATGGGAGCGGCTCTGAATCCAGTGATAATTACACCGTCATGACATTTGAGACCACCGCTTATTCATGGAAGGAAGCCGGTGCCTCACCATACACCGCTTCTGGTACTGATCTGCGCACCAATCCGCAGGCCGTTGCTGTGGATCCTAGCGTCATTCCATTGGGCACTGTTGTGGAAGTTGAAGGCTACGGAATCGCCGTGGCACTGGATACCGGCGGCGCCATCAAGGGTCACATCATGGACGTCCACATTACGGACCTGGATGCCATGCACGCTTGGGGTAGACGCAGTGTACAGGTGAAAGTGTTTAAATAAGAAAAAAACATTGGGCATCTACAAGCCGCTAATTTGATTACTCAACCAAAGCTCAGGCAGAAGTAAATCTTGTCTGAGCTTTTGCTGAGTCCACATTTTTAGTAGAAGTTATCATTTGATAAATCGGCTCTTTGTCAAATGGCGTTGTTTTGATCAAAACACACTTTAGGAAGTGCTTCGGCATTTTCTTTTTTTGCGTTATTAAATGATTTCACAGATGTTCTGCTGGATCAGGACACGTATCCCAAGATGACGAAAATCTTAATACTCAAATGCTGTTCGTTTCCGAAATTTGGTAATTGAAGGAATCGTATCAAAGCTAAATCATATGTGGCTAGGCGTACTGTCTTAATCATGATAGAATGAATCTGACCTATATGAATAAGTACATTTGTCCAAAAGTCTGATAATCAAGTTAAGTACAATTAAAAAAATCGTTGTTGTTTACAATTAGTCGTGATATCATTTGGCTGTTTAACAATTATTTTTGGAGTCTGAAAATTAATGGAATTGAGGGAAATGTATGTCAAAGGGTAAGAAAATCATTTTAGGAATTGTAAGCGTAATTTTACTGCTAACAGTAGTTATTGTTGGTGTTGGCGTGAAAGTTTATTTTGATGTAAGCCGATCAGCACAACGGACATATGAATCTGTTGAACGTAATCAAGGAAAAACGCCAGGCTCAGCTCAGCGTAAAACTCAGTTGGACTTAAAAAAACAAGAGCCGTTCTCAATCTTGCTCTTAGGAATCGATACTGGTGATTTAGGCCGAACTGATAGAGGCCGGTCTGACACGATGATGGTTGTAACCGTTAATCCTGGCCAAAAAAAGACGACTATAGTCTCTATTGCGCGAGATACATATGTTCCGATTGTCGGCTACGGAAAGAACGATAAAATAAATCACGCGTATGCTTTCGGAGGAGCGGCAATGTCTATGGATACAGTCCAGAGCTATTTGGATATTCCTATTGATCATTATGCCGCAGTTAATATGGCAGGGTTAAAACAATTAGTAGATGCAGTTGGGGGTATCACTATTGGGAATAATATGGAATTTACGCAAGACGATTTTACATTTAGACACGGGTTGATTTCATTGACGGGTGAGTCTGCACTTGCCTACTCTCGAATGCGACATGAAGATCCAAGAGGGGATTACGGACGACAAGAGCGCCAAAGAAATATTGTTATCGGTGTTGTGAAAAAGCTTTTGACAATGGATGGTATTACAAAATACCAAGAGGTTTTAAAGGCAGTCGAAGCTAATCTTAAAACGGATCTTTCTTTTGAGGATATGAAAGAAATTGCTCTGAACTATCGGGACTCTTTTGGAACTACAATGACTGATCAGCTTAGTGGAGAGGGATTTATGCAAGATAATATTAGCTATCAAAGAGTTTCCGAAGAAGAGTTGAAACGGGTTCAAAATGAACTAGACGATCAGTTGGGTTCTAAGTGAGTTAGCTATGAAAAAAGAAATTTACATGGGATTGTTAAAACTTTTACCTGATATCAAAGAACAATATTCTCCAAGTAAAAACGTTAGGTCTGACCTTTATAAAACGCCAAGAGTGGCTTATATTTTGAGTTTTTCTGAAAATGATGGTGGATTAATTGTTGAGTTGGCTAAACGTTATGGGGAAGACTTTTTGTTGTGTTATACGCCGCAAATGGCGAATGAGATAGAAAGAATAAAAAATCTTGTTGGAAAAAATTTGCGTTTGGCAGAATATTCTCACAAAACTTTATTTTTGGGAATGACATTTCGGTTATTAAAAAATACACCAGTAATTATTACAGATAACTATTTTCCTGAATTAGCTGCACTTCCGAAGAAAATTTTAACACCTGAAAAAATTAGTGAACATAATAGAGATTCCTCGGCGTTTAGCGAAAATAGTAGATTTATGAAACTACTCAAATCTAAGAAAAAAAAATCCCGTTCCATTATTCAAATTTGGCATGCGACTGGGGCAATCAAATGTTTTGGTTGGATGGATCCCAAAACAATCCAACGAAGTAGTGCAGATCAGAATCGGTTCCAACAAGTATACGACACGTTTACTGACATTGTAGTTGGATCGGAAGCAATGGCTGAAGTATTCAAAAAAAGTTGGCTCGTGCCGGACAAAGTTATACGTCGTATTGGGGTGCCACGCACAGATCAACTCGGAATGAAGTTTCTAGAAAACAAACGTTATAATTGTGGTCAGCAAACTTCAAATAATGTACAGAAGCGGATATTGTATGCACCCACATATCGTGATAATATTAGTGAATCAGAGCAGATATTTGAAAAAGTTTTTTCTGCTTTTTCAAAGCAAAAGGCAGATTTACATCTATTGGTAAAATTGCATCCCTATACGCGGATGCAATTAGAAAAGGTGAAAGATAATTTTATTGTCAGTTTTGATAATGCTCTGTTAACAGAGGAACCCTTGAATGATCTGCTTGAAAGTTGTGATGTGTTTATTACCGACTATTCGTCTAGTGTCTTTGACTTCATGTTAAAAAGGCCGAATAGCCCATACCTATTTTTTTGTCCGGACTTGGAAAACTATTCTCATGAGACGGGGATTCAAGAAGAATTTTTACAGGATGTAGATGGTCGGATAGCCAAAAATGAAGATCAGTTAATCACGTTATTAAAAAATATCGAATCGTCTACATTTGAAGAGACGATTAAGGACTCCAGCAGTGAGATTAGAAATCATTGGCATAGCTATAATGACGGTCATGCTGTTCAACGATTGCTGGATCTGGTTTCAGCCCGCTTGCTTTGAGCAACGAGGCTGGATACATAACTCTAATGTGTTGTTGGTATGAGGTTGGTTTTGTGGTATTTTTGGAGGGAATAATACAAATGGAGACAGAGTATATTAGTGGGCTACCAGTGGATAATTTGTCGAGAGAGACTATTTTAAATGATCTGCCTATTTTTCTAGCTTCTAACAAGAAAATGATTATAACAAGTGTGAACCCTCAAATTACACTTCAGGCAGAACGATATCCAAAAGTCAAATCGTATATTGAACGGGCAAGTCACCGAATCCCTGATGGGGTAGGCGTTGTCAAAATGTCGAAATATCTTGGTGGAAATATTAAGCAACGTGTTACTGGGATAGATGTTATGGACGACTGCTTGCGATTCGCGGATGATAAGGGGTATCGAATCTTTTTATATGGTGCGAAAGAGGATGTTGTAGAGAAGGCAGTTTCCAATATTACTTCTAACTATCCAAATTTGATAGTAGCAGGGGCAATTCATGGCTATACTAGTCATTCACAAAAACAAATAATCAAGCAAATTAACGATGTCCATCCAACATTCCTTTTTGTGGCGCTGGGTTCTCCAAAACAAGAACTTTTTTTGGAAGAATCAATAGATCAACTAAATGCTAGTGTATATCTGGATGTAGGTGGAACTTTCGACGTATTAGCAGGCGTAGTAAAACGAGCTCCAGAAATTTTTATTAAAATGAATTTGGAATGGTTGTATCGTTCACTTAAATATCATCGTCCTGAAAGATTACGTCAAATTCCACAGTATGTGGTTAAAAGTTGGCAATTGCGTAAACATACTTTTGAAATGAGAAATAAAGAAGAATCTTTAAAAATTGATCGCAATATCAAAGTAAAGGAGTCTCTCGCGAATAAAGGGCATGAAAACCATTGATAAATCACTGCTTATGATAGAGGGGTGACTGAATTAGCAAGTTTGGTTTTGTCGAAGATGAGGCCAATGCCACCCTAGTCTATCTGCCACGAACGCCAGAAATTTCTACTTCGCAGATTAAAAAGGATCTGGAAGCACAAAAGAAGTCACAAGAACACGGCGAGTGATAAATCACATCAACTTCGATGAGTATACCAATAGTGTCCTGTCTATCTAAATGGCAGGCACTTTTTTTAGAATACATCAGGTAATTAGAGTATGTTACTCTGATTAATCAAAAATATGGGGGAGTTTATAATGAAAAAAAGTACGTAAAGCGGTCATACCAGCTGCAGGTTTAGGCACTCGATTTTTACCAGCTACTAAGGCGATTGCTAAAGAAATGCTGCCGATTGTGGATAAGCCAACAATCCAGTTTATTGTAGAAGAAGCCTTGTCTTCGGGTATTGAAGATATTTTGATTGTGACAGGAAAAGGCAAACGGCCAATTGAAGATCACTTTGATTCTAACTTAGAACTTGAACAAAATTTATCTTCAAAAGGCAAAAAGGAATTACTAGCATTAGTGGAAGAAACCACTGGGATTAACTTACATTTCATTCGTCAAAAGCACCCGCTTGGACTGGGACATGCAGTCTTATGTGCCAAAGCTTTTGTGGGAGACGAACCGTTTGTTGTGATGTTGGGTGATGATATCATGGAGGATTGTATTCCGCTGACAAAGCAATTGATTGATGACTACGAAGAAACCAATGCTTCCACGTTGGCGGTCATGAAAGTTCCTCATAAAGATACCTCTAAATACGGAATTATCAATCCAATCTCTGAAGTGAAAAAGGGTCTTTATGATGTGAAGAACTTTGTTGAGAAACCTAACCCAGATGATGCTCCAAGTGATTTGGCAATCATTGGACGTTACTTGCTACGTCCAGAGATCTTCGAAATCTTGGAAACACAAAAACCGGGTGCCGGTGGCGAGATTCAATTAACGGATGCGATTGATACTTTGAATAACTATCAGCGTGTCTTTGCTCATGAATATACCGGAAAACGGTACGATGTCGGTGATAAACTAGGGATGGTTGAGGCTAATATCGAATATGGTTTAAAACATCCGGAGATCAAGGTAGCGTTGAAAGATTATTTGAAGCAGTTAGTAGGAACGTTTTAGACAATTTTTCATATATGTCATTGGTGCTAATAGAGTCCATTTAGTTGAAAATTGTATCTATCACAACCTAATCGACTGAAACTGTAAATGACTCATTATCCGATAACTGGCTGCCAAATAGCTCAGATTCTCTTTTCGAAGAATCGGGCTATTTGGCATTTTTTTGTAGTCCCTTTATCCAAGTGGTCAAATTGAATATTTTAGAATTTTTCGGATAGCAAAAACTTTTCAAAGTTAAACTGTTAAATGTGATAGATTATCGGAGTGGTCCTGTGAGGAGATAATGAATAATTACAAACATAGTGTAAAAGTAATTAATAGTTGGATTTTTTGCTGCAATCTGCAGGTTTACCTTATTCGAATTTTTAAGATTGGTATTCTTGGAAGATTTCTAATCCAAAGTACCGGACAATCAAGAAAGGCCTATTTTGGGTGAAAGTATCGGTATGCTTTTGTGAAAAGATATTGACCAGAAAATACTAACATGTACTTGAAAACTTCCGTATGGTATTATAACTGTTGATTGATAGTTTTCAGCGATAATAAATAAGGGGCCTACACGTCTATTGCGTGCGTTGGAAAGAGTCTCTTACATTTAAGGAGTTCTAACAATGAAACAAAAAAAACAATGGAATAATACACGACGGATAGTCATTATTTTACTGGATGTTTTGGTCTTCCAATTTTCGATTTACTTGAGCTTTTTGATCAAGTTTAGTGGGGATATCCCAGAACGAAACTTTTACACATTTGAACAGTCATCAATTTATATCTCAATTGCGTTTGTACTATTAAACTTCTTGTTGGGATCATATGTTTTTTATAATCGGCTCAAGGGTGATATTTTATTCAACACAGTGATTAGCCAGATTTTGATCAGCCTAGCGATTATGATTATTACTTTTTTCGGACGCTGGTTTGCGTTCCCAAGATCTGTGCTAGCCCTCTCATTTTTGATTAGCGTTGTCTTTTTGAGCTTGTTTCGAATCATAGTTTACCAATTGTATCTGAAATTTAGTGCCACAAAAAAAGTGGCAGTTGTTGGCGGCGAAGAGAAAGTTGCTTCTGCTATCCGAAACTTTGATAGTGATAAGAATAATAGGCATAAAGTTGTTTGTGGTATTGTTGGTGATTTCACACGAAATGTTTCAAAGATAGTGGATGATGTGGATATCGTCTATCTTGCCGATGAATTGCCGGAAAATGAAAAAATAGCCATTTACGAGTTAGTAACCCGCAAAGAGAAAAAGCTTTTTCTGCCTACGACCTTTGAGAATTTGGTCATGATTCGACCAAATATGATGAACTTTGAAGATGAAAGTATCATCGAGGCTTCTGAATTCAGAATCAATGAAGAAGAAGACTTTTTAAAGCGAATTTTTGATATTGTGATCTCTTTAATCTTGTTGGTTATTGCTTCTCCTTTTATGTTGGTCACGGCGGCCTTGATTAAGGTGACTTCTCCAGGTCCTATCATTTACAAACAGACACGAATTACTCTTAATCAAAGAGAATTTTCTATTCTAAAATTTCGCTCTATGTCGGCAACTGCAGAAGCCAAATCGGGGCCCGTATTAGCTAGTTCAAATGATGCCCGGGTAACCACAGTTGGAAAATATATACGTGCTCTGAGGATTGATGAATTGCCACAGCTAATCAATGTTTTACGAGGAGATATGTCAATTGTCGGTCCACGACCAGAGCGGCCATTTTTTGTGGATCAGTTTAAAGCAGAAAATGCTCACTACTATTTGCGTCATAATGTACGAGCCGGGATTACTGGATATGCGCAAGTTTACGGGAAATACGCGTCTGATTACAACAGTAAATTGAACTTTGATCTTTTGTATATCAAAAATTATTCATTGCTTTTGGATATGAAGATTCTATTGCAAACAATCAAAATCTTATTTGATAAAGTATCATCAAAAGGGGTAGACGAAACAGAAGATGTTGATTCTGATATTTCAGAAATCGGGGATATTGAAATTTATCGATAAGTAGAGGTGAAAAAAGTGAATATTCGGTATTCAATTATTGTCCCTGTGTTTAATGCGGAGGACACAATAGACGAATCATTGGAAAGAATAGCTAAGCTACAATCCGATTCTTATGAGTGCATTGTAGTTAATGATGGATCAACAGATCGAACTGCAGCTGTTGTTCAAAGTTTTGTCGCAACACACCCACATTTTTCTCTTATTTCGGTTGAAAATGGTGGTCCAGGCATTGCAAGAAATCATGGAATCACGCGGGCAAAAGGTGACTATCTCCTTTTTTTTGATGCGGACGATTTTCCATCTGATAAAATTCTTTCAATGTACGATCGCATTATTGCTGACGAACCTACTCTTGATTTAATAATCAGCTCATTTGAATTTATTGAGATTGAAGATGGAAAAATAATAAACTGTAGGCCTTATACGGTTGAGAACAGCATCTATGATTCAAACGAAACTTTCGTTGATGATTTGTATGACCTGATGAATCGACAACTGATGTATGTTGTTTGGAACAAATGCTACCGTACTAAAATTATTCGTGAAAATGAAATAAGATTCAGGCCTTATCGTAGTTGTGAAGATCGGATATTTAATCTGGATTATGCGCAATTTTGTAACAAGGTCGTTTTGAATTCACAAGTAGCTTATCACTATAATTTTGATTCTAAATCAGGCTTAACAAATAGATATTCACCGGAAAAATTTTTTACTTTTACTGAATTTTATAAACGAGCTGAACAAGTTAGTGATGGCAAAAACAAAGATGGACTAGCTTCACTATTTTTAAAGGGTGTCATATCGACATGCTTTTCAATAATGGAGACAACTGAATTATCTTTTGGCGAGAAAAATAGACAAATTAGAGAAATTCAAAAGAGTGATGAAGTCACTGCAGCAAAGAAAGTTGCTCGAAAAGACAGCATATCTAAACGATTAACCAAGTTATTCTTTTATCTTCCGACAGTCTGTTTTCTTTTCGTTATATGGTGGGGTAGTGTGATTGAAGTTAAGACACCGAAACTAATGGGATTTTTTAAGAGAGTATATTAATTTCTTTAAAGTAAAGTGGGGAATGGGTAGTGTTCAGTAAAGATCAAAAGCTGAAAAAGGTGCAGGAGCGAACGCTTGCAATGGCAGAAGAGATTGTTGCTTTTTGTAAAAAACACGATCTTTTGTGCTATTTTTGCGGAGGAGGTGCTATCGGCGCAATCCGTGAAAAAGGATTTATTCCATGGGATGATGATTTGGATTTTTTCATGCCACGCGAAGATTATGAACGGTTTGCCAAACTGTGGCCTCAAAAAGCAAATATAAGTCGGTATCCAATGCAAAAACCTTCGCGAGAGTATAATGATCACAATTCGTTTATTACCATCAGAGACGCCGAGACAACGTTCGTCAAAGTGTATCAACGAGACCTGGATATTACACACGGTATTGCCATTGATATTTTTCCACTGGATACGGCGCCTGATCAGGCTTGGAAGCGAAAAGTTCAGAAGTTTTGGGCTATGGTCTATGCAGTCTACTGTACACAAGTTATACCGGAAAATCATGGGAAGTTTATTGGAATGACGGGCAAAATTTTACTTGGAATCGTCCCAACGGCAGGTTTGAAGTATAAAGTGTGGCGGTTTGCTGAAAAGAGAATGACCCGATACAACGGTCGGCCCTCAACACACGTTACTGAACTTTGCGTAGGACCAAAATATATGGGGAATTTATATCCACGAAAGGATTTCAAGACGGCAGTTTTTGTGCCTTTTGAATCTACTCAAATGCCTTTACCAGTTGGGTATGATGACTATCTTAAGCGAGCGTTTGGAGATTATATGACGCCACCACCTCGCAATCAGCAGAAAACAATCCATGATGCAGTTGTGATAGACCCGGATAATTCTTATTTGAGCTATAAAGGTAAGTCTTATTTAGAAACACAGAAGATCAAATGAAACTTTTTAGACTAATAATATGATGATAGTAGATATTGGTTATAATTCTGCAATCTGATTGAAAAACATTGACTATTATGGGAAGCTTCTCTGACCATGAAAGTTGGTGTTTTTTATATACTTGAAAATACGCATTACATACGTCCATCAATTGAATGTAAGCAGAAAGTAACCGCATATATTTGCTAATGAATAATATTCAAGATGTTGTTTCGGTGGACATCAAACCGAGGCAATAAAAAAATATGAGCCAGAACTTACTTACTCATCTAACAAAAACGAAAGTAGGCTTGTACCTAAAACGTGGTAATCTAGATTAGGCATTCTGTAATGCTGTGACAAATACATTTTATACACTCTATTGAAAATGCTAAATGACCATGAGCATTGATTGCACCAGAATAAAACAGATTTGTATTGTTATGGAAAAACTGATACGTGCCGGAGTATTGATGGTTTCGCTGGAATCATCATAGATCAATGTGATTCAGATGCAGGCTCTTATTTTGTGAGGGCATTCTATATTGGTATATTAGGAGCTTAGCGGCTTTCTGTTGCTTCCCAATCACGATAAAAGCACTTAATCGCTTTGGAAATTTGATAGTTTTCTATGTAGTATTTTAAATTTTTACTATTAGAAATAAGCGAGTTTTTAGGAAACGTTGAAAAATATGTTTGCTTATGAGAAAATGGGAAAGATAATTGGCTAGATTAAGCATGATAGTAGGATGCTTGATTCATTAAAAATGGCAAGCAAAGGAGCGTATGTCAATCATGATCACAGCAATAATCATCGCCGGTGGTGTTGGAAAGCGGATGGGACAGGATATTCCCAAACAGTTTATCATTATAGAGGGAAAGCCTATTATTATTTACACGCTAGAATCATTTCAAAAGCATCCTCAGATTGATAGAATTTTAGTAGTGTGCAAAGAAGGATGGGAAGAGACGCTCTGGGCGTATGTTAAAGAGTTCAATCTTTCTAAAGTTCAGTGGATCATTCAAGGTGGACGTATTGGTCAAGAATCAATTAATAATGGAGTACAGTTTTTAAAAGAGCATAGTTCTCTTGAGGATACGATTATCATTCACGACGGCATTCGTCCGCTAGTTGATGAGTTAGTTCTTTCGGATGTTATTGTGAAGTGCAAGGAGCATGGAAATGCAGTGACCTCGCTTCCTTATAATGAGCAAATTTTTATCAAGACAACAGATGAAACTACTAATCAATACGTTGATCGTAATACGCTGCGCCGAGTATCGACACCCCAAGCCTATACTTATGGAAAATTGCTAGAAGCATACAATCGGGCAATCACTGAAAATATCGGGATGACAGACTCCTCATATACGAACACGATGATGGTGGATCTCGGGGAAACGTTGTACTTTGCCGCGGGATCAGATAAGAACATAAAACTGACAACTACCGATGATTTGGAACTGTTTAAGGCTTATTTGAAAATGAAAGATTAGGAGAGCTGATATGCTGCAGAATAGCTTGTATCAAAAAGACCTACAAAAGGTTATCGAAAATTATCCTGACTGGGAGAAATTGTCTGGGAAATCATTATTGATGATTGGTGCATCAGGAATGATAGGTTCTTTTTTGGTCGATGTATTGATGCTGGCTAATCAACAAAAGCGTACCTCAGTCAACGTATATGCAATGGGTCGTAATCGCAGGCGGTTAGAGCAATATTTTGCGGATTACTTGCCAGCAAGAAAGTTTCAAATTATTGAAGGAGATGTGACCACGCCACTTCCGAAAGAATTGAAAGCTGATTACTTGATCCACGGTGCCAGCAATACACATCCTAAGGCCTATGCCACAGATCCAATTGGGACGATTATGACTAATTTGATGGGGACAGAGCAAGTACTAAAGCATGCAGCAGCGACTAACGCTGAACGGACGCTATTTTTGTCAACGGTAGAAATTTATGGAGAAAATCGTAGTGATACTGAGTATTTTGACGAAGCATACTGCGGATACATTGATTGTAATACATTGAGAGCTGGCTATCCGGAAGGAAAACGGGTTAGCGAGTCTCTTTGTCAAGCCTATATTTCCAAATATGGAATCGACATCGTAATACCTCGATTGAGCCGCGTGTTTGGTCCCACGATGCTTACGAGTGATACAAAAGCTTCCTCGCAATTTATTTTGAATGCTGCTCGTAATGAAGACATTGTTTTAAAGAGCGAGGGTACACAGCATTTTTCATACGTTTATGTTGGAGATGCTGTGCTGGCACTGCTCCATTTACTGACAAACGGCTCGTCAGGAGAAGCCTATAATGTTGCTGGCGGTAAAGATTACGATTTACGATTAAAGGATCTTGCTGCTAAAATTGCCGCAGTTGGAAAAGGTCGGATAGTTTTTCAACTTCCGGATGAACTGGAGCAAAAAGGTTTTTCAAAGGCTAATAAAGCTTTATTAGATATCACAAAAATTCAAAAAAATGGTTTTGCATCGATTTTTGACTTGAACACAGCCTTGAGTCATACGGTAAAAATTGTGAAGGATGAGCTAAAAAATGTGTGAAATCAGTATTATCGTACCTGTCTATAAGGTAGAAAAGTATTTAAAAAAGTGTGTTGATTCGATTTTGAACCAAACATTCTCAGATATTGAAGTGATTTTAGTGGATGACGGATCTCCTGATCGCTCTGGTATAATATGTGACGAGTATGCCAAAAATGATACACGAGTAAAGGTGATTCATAAAGAAAATGGCGGATTGAGTAGTGCTCGTAACGCAGGTATCGAAGTTGCTCAGGGACGCTTTATCGGTTTTGTGGATAGCGATGATTATATCGCGACAGATATGTATCAGCTTTTGTATGAGGATATCACGCGAGAAGAAGCAGATATGGCAATCTGTGGAATTGTGGATATATACAGTGGTGATATGAAGCGAACGAAGCCTGTAATTCAAGAAGTTCTTTCAAAAAAAGAAGCTATTCAAGCAATTTTAGAGGCTAAAATTGTTTCTGTTCATGCCGTAAACAAATTGTATGATTCACGACTGTTTTCACAAATTAGATACCCTGAAGGAATAATAACAGAAGATGCAGCAGTAATCTTGGATATCCTGAATCTCACTAACAGGGTAGTAATTGATACACAGCCAAGTTACTTCTATTATCATCGAGATGAAAGTATTTCGAGCAAAGCGTTTAGCTCAAGAGATATGGATACAATCAAGGTGTGGTCTGAAAATGAGACTTGGTTGAATGTAAATTACCCTGATTTGTCTGAACTGGCGCATACTAGAGTTTGTTGGGCATATTTTATTGTGTTAGATAAAATAATGTTAACGAAAAATTATACAAGAGTTGAATATTTACCTCAAATTGTCAGTTACCTTAGAAGAAATTTTAAATTTATAATTGAAAATAAGGTTTTTTTGAAGCAAAGAAAAATTGCAATGATATTTTTGATGATGAACGTAAGATTTTACAAGATATTGTCCCTTACTCATGAAAAATTTATTTTGAAAAAAAATAAATGAGGTGGGCTCATTAAAATGCCTACTACAACTCACAACTGACTATCACAGTATTATCAGCTAAAGCAGATTTTGATGTCTATCTTTCTACAGGTTTATTGGATGTTGTGACGTGAGTTTAGTAATGGAATCTTATTTAGGCTAAAATATTCGTTTTAGTAAAAACGGACAACCAAAAAATATAAAGTGGGGAAACTAAAGTTGAGTAAATTGAAACAATTGACTGATAAAGCAGCTCACTATTTTTCAGTTCAGAAAGTTAATTTGTGGATGCAAATAGCTCTAATTATTGGTGGAGTACTTCTCTTTTTTCTTGGACAAAATTTTAATCAGCAATTTTTAGGAATAGTTTTGTTTGGGGTAGCTAATTTATGCTATGCTCTAAGAAATTTGGGCGAGCGCATCCTACTTTTTTTCTTTATGGTAATGTTGTTTACTTTTATGTATAGTCGACCACTAATTAGTATACTGCGTGGAAATATTTGGTGGTATTTCGAACCAGAGAGCATTCGATTTTCTCTTGCTGCTCTTTTTCTGACAACTGTTTTTCTCTTTTTAGGTAGCATGTTATATAGCTTTGCTTTTGGAAAAAGCAAGCGATTTAGAGAAGAACATTCTGTTTATTCGATTGATAATGACAAAAAGAGTGTGTTGTTTGTAGTGACGGGATGCTTTTTGTTGGTGACGTGGGTATGTAGTGTACTTTTAGATGTTGAAAAGCTTTTCTTTGTTAGAGCTCATACTTATGAAGAATTCTACGTAAGTTTTTCTACAAAAGCACCACTTCCTATTACAGCATTTGCGACTATGCTTCCGTTTGCTCTATGTTTCTTTTTAGCTTTAAAACCTAGAAAGAAGGTAGTGTTTTTCACATTGGCATCATACGTCATTGGGGGGGTACCAACTCTTGTGATGGGACAAAGGAATACCTTTGTTTTGCGCTTATTGTTTACTCTCGTGTATTATGTTATACAAAATCGCTATGATAATCGAGACATTTGGATGGGAAAATTTGAAAAATATTTATTGGCACTTGGAACTCCGATAATGCTCGCTCTTTTAGGTGCTTATAATTATTTAAGAGCTGGAACAAATGTTGGAACCACAAATGTATTTTCTATAATTTCAGATTTTTTTTATAAGCAGGGTACACAATTTGATACATTGACTTCAGGGTATGAATACTATCCAAAGATGGCATTTACAGAGTATAAGAATTATACGTTTGGCGGATTTATTGACTCCATAAGACACGGATTCATCGCCCAAAAACTTTTTGGAGTACCTGGTTTGGGTACAGGAAATAATCCTTACCGAGGTATGGTAAGTAACTCATATGCGCATAACCTGGCATATGTTTATCGTAGAGATGCTTATTTGGCTGGGAATGGAAATGGTGGGTCTTACCTATTAGATTTGAATGCTGATTTTGGATATTTCGGTATAGCTATCTATAGCCTACTCTTAGGTGTTTTATTAATTTACTTTGTTCGGTTGTTTGTAAATAATGGTTATTTTTCATCACTGTTTGTTTTATGCTGTTTACAAGATATTTTTTGGACACCTCGTGGAGGAGCGACAGAGTTCCTATTATTCCTAATCAAGCCGTCTTTTTGGCTAAGTGTTATAGGAGTTACATTTGGATATTTGCTTTTTTCTAAGCTGTTTCCTAAAAAATGGCTTACTCTTTTGGAAGGAAAAGATTTGATTTGAAAGACTTAATCAGATTTATAAAATCAACTGGTATATATTTATTGGGAAACGTTTTGAGTAAGTCACTTACTTTTTTGTTGTTGCCCCTCTATACATCCTATTTATCACCTACTGAATATGGTGTATATGATCTTTCGGTTGCATACAATACTTTTCTAATCTCAATACTCTTTTTAGATATATGGGAAGGCACAATGCGTTTTATGTTTGATTTTTCAGATGAGGATAAAAATAAACCTATTACTGTAGGGATTTTGATGTTCTCCGTATCCACTGTTTTATATGCTATTGTTCTGTTAGTTTTTGGAAATGTTGTTGGATTGCAGTATTTGGGATTACTTTTTCTCATGGGGGTAGTTAACAATTTCCAACAAGTAACTGGCTATATTGCCCGTGGTTTGGGTAAGAATACAGCATTTGTTCTCTGTGGATTAATAGGATCGTTGGTTACTCTTTTATTGAATATTTTATTACTCACTGTTTTTCACATGGATTTTAGCGCTCTGTATATTAGTTCTATTGTTGGGCTAGGAGTCAATGCTTTGGGACTTGCGTCTGTCGTTGGCCTAGGAAGTAGGGTCAAAAGAGCTTTTTTTGATTCCGCCTTGTTTAGAGAGATGTTACGATATTCGCTACCACTTTGCCTAAATTCTGCCGCTTGGTGGTTTTTAAATGGATTTAATAGAGTAATGATATCAGAAACTCTTTCTAATGCAGATAATGGACTCTATGCTGTCGCTACAAGGTTCAGTTCAATGCTAATGTTGATAACTACTGGATTCCAGATGGCATGGCAGGAATTATCTTATTCAAAAGTGGATGCTACAGACGATGAAAAAGTCCGATTGTATTCTCGTGCACTCAATGAATACTCTAGATTCTTGTATATTGGCTTGATTGCACTTCTCCCAGTTATTAAATTCATTTTTCCATACTTTATTGATGCGCAATATGCTGCAGCAGCTTCAGTTGTTCCTATAGCCTTATATGCAACTTTCTTTTCAAGTCAAACTTCTTTTCTAGCTAGTATTATAAATATTTTAAAAAAGAATCAATTTATTTTCTTTACTACTCTTTTATCGGCTATTACAAACGTAGTAATTTTAATCATACTAATTCATTCGTTAGGAGTTCAGGCTGCAAGTATTTCATTGTGTGCTGGGTACGCTGTGAGTTTTATAGCACGTATAAGATTAGTTAAACGTTTTGTAAATATATCGGTTAACTATAAACAGTTCCTATTTTACACTGTTTTATTTTTTATGACTGTATTCGTTTATAACTATGGAAGTATTTTAATGAATGGTATTGCTTTCATTGTAATCATTGGGATCTTTATCGTGTCTTATAGACAACACGCAGCTAAACTTATTTTTGCTTTAAAAAATAGAAAGAGTCAGTCTTAATAATTCTTTGGGGGGATCGCTATGAAAAAGAAATCAATACTATCGGTTCTTCTATTCGGTATTTCTATTTCCCTTGTCGGATGTGCTTATAATCGAACCGATGCAGCAATTACATTTTCTCAAAAAGAGTTTACCGTTAGCGAAGGCGGGTTGCTAAATATTTCTGGACATACCACAGGTTTAAAAAATGGATATTACGAGGCAAACATAGATCGTGAAAATAGAAAGTTGTATATTGATAAAGAGGGAAATTTTTCCATTGATTCATATATTATTGATGATAAACAGCAATCTTTTCCAATTGGAATTGCATTAACTTCGGGAGAAATTATCGTAAATAGTGCACAACTAGATACCTCATTATTTACTAAATCGTTAGAAAATCGTGCTTATGTATCTCCTGAAAAAGTTGTTGGACTATTCAAAAGAGCAACACTATCAGTCTTTGATGAACAGAAAATTAGTGAAGAAACGCTTCCCTTTAAATTTAGAGAGGGAATTTCATTTAATGATGGAAGCGGTAATAAAAATAATTTGATTCGAGTGTTTTCCTTTAAAAATCATTCAGACTTTAATGATGCAAAAAACTATTTTATTAATTTGTCCAAATCAGTTTTAGAGAAAAGTATGTTTGAGTCTGAAACTGACTCTTCACAAAAAATGGGACTCACCAATGGTTTTCAGAATCAAAAGATGAAGTTTGAAGATCCGGTGGGTCAACTTAAACAGCATCTTTTGCTGTACAAACTATATCCATTATATGGGTCGAGACTTGCAAGCGATCGAGATTACAAAGTTATTGTTGTGTCAGAAAATGGTATACAGGATCCGCAGTTTGAAATGTATCGGCGTATAATAGAGACCCTTGGAAATTACTATGAACTAAAGGAGTAATAAGTCATGAAGGAATTGGCTTTAGAAGAAGTTAAAGAAAGAGCTTTGAAAATCTTGATATACGTCCATGATCTTTGTGAAGAAAATCATTTAAGATATTCTATTTATTATGGAACACTCTTGGGTGCTGTTCGGCATGGCGGCTATATTCCTTGGGATGACGATATTGATATTGTAATGCCGAGAAATGATTATGACAGTCTCATCAACATACTTAAAAATAGGGAGGATTACCTACTTTTAGATTACCAAACAAGGGAACATTGTAGATATACCTTCGCAAAAGTAGTCGATAAAGAAACTCGGGCAAAATCTTCACAATACTTCGGAAGTGAAGATCCAAATTTTGGTGTCTTTATTGATATTTTTCCACTTGATGGTGTTCCGGTAAACACGTCTGAAAGACTGTCTTTTTGGAAAGAGTGTGAAACATATCGATTAAATATGTTAGATACGTTACAGTGCTCGTATGCCCGCTCCTACTCCTTGATGAAAGGCCTGGTGAAGCTGATAGCTAGGTATCCGCGACATCAAAAATTATTAAGTCAGGGAAATGATCATTTCTGGCGAGAACGCTATGAAGATATAGCGAGACGCTACAAATTTGACGAATCGAAATACTGTGGCTTTTTGGAAACTATGAATAATGACTGGGGATTATTTCCAGTCCAATGGTTTGACGAATTTGAACTGATAAATTTTGAGGGAGCACAGGTTCGAACTATAAGTGCTAAAAAGGCTTTTCTTGAAACTAGATATGGGAACTACATGGAATTGCCGCCTGAAAAAGATAGAATTACTCATCATCCCTATAAATTTTACCTTAAATGAACAGTGAGTTTCAAAGCTAGGGTTATTTTTCATTAAAAATGAGTATTACAGAATTGGCTACAGTAGCATAATAGTCTAAGATGCAAAATTGGGTATTATAAGTCAAAATTGAGGTGGAGATAAGATGCAAGGATTGATTTTAGCGGCAGGCCTTGGTAGCCGAATGAAGGAACTTACTAAAAACTCTACAAAAAGTATGGTTGAAGTGAATGGCAGATCGTTAATCGAGCGTATGCTCACGCAACTTGATTTATTGAATTTGAATCGAATTATTGTGGTAGATGGATATCAAAGTGAAGTAATGGAAAGGTATATCGACTCTTTAAGTATAAAGACACCAATCAAATATGTAACAAATCGAGATTTTGATAAAACAAATAATATCTTTTCAGTGTATTTGGCAAAAGAATATTTCTTCGAAGATGATACAGTCATGATAGAGTCGGATTTGATTTTTGCTGACGAAGTGCTAGAGAGAGTTGTAGAATCAGACTTTGAAAATTTAGCCGTAGTATCAAAATTTGAATCTTGGATGGATGGGACAGTTGTAAAATTTGACAAGAATAAAAATATTGTTGACTTTATAGATAAAAATGCATTTGATTTTGAACAAACCGAATTTTACTATAAAACGGTGAATATCTATAAATTTAGCAAGCAATTTTCCCAAAATGTCTATTTTCCTTTTTTGGAAGCTCAAATGCATGCATTCGGGAAAAATGAATATTATGAAACTATTTTAAAAACAATTTCTCAGTTAGATTCAACTATTATTAAAGCATTGGATATTGAGGATGTTCCATGGTATGAGATTGATGATGCACAGGATCTTGACGTAGCTAGCTCATTGTTCAACACAACTCCAGAAAAGAAGTTTGATGATCTGTCGAGTAGATTCGGCGGGTATTGGCGATATCCTAAAATTATTGATTTTTGCTATTTAGTAAATCCATTTTATCCTCCAAAAAAAATGCTTTCTGAAATTAAATCGAACTTATCACGTTTAGTGATTGACTACCCATCTGGCTTGAATGTAAACTCGTCATTAGTCGCAAAATATTACAACATTCCAACTCATCAGATTATAGTAGGGAATGGAGCGGCAGAATTGATCAAGTCATTAATGGGCTATTTAACTGGTAGGTTTGGTGTCATTGCTCCTACTTTTGAAGAGTATCCAAATCGATTGAAACCGATTGAAATTATTAAGTATTATCCAACTACAAAATTCTTTGAATATTCCGTAGATGATATTATTTCATTTTATGAAAATGAAGACATCCAAAACCTAGTTTTGATAAACCCTGACAACCCAACTGGTAACTATATTCCTAAAAATGAGTTGTTTAAATTATTAAATTGGACTAAACAAAGAGATATTACACTAATTTTGGATGAATCCTTTGGTGATTTTGTCAATCTAGAAAAAGATGCATCTTTGATCGATCGCAGCATTGTTAACAAGTTTTCAAATTTGATAATTGTGAAGAGTATTTCAAAATCATTTGGAGTTCCAGGTGTGAGACTTGGATTTTTGGTAACGTCTATGCCAGATTTAATTGAATTCATGAAAAAAGATGTTTCTATCTGGAATATCAATTCTTTTGGAGAGTTTTTCCTCCAAATTTTTGAGAAATACAAAAAGGACTATAAAGTTGGTTTGGACCTGTTTTATGAAGTTAGAAATGAGCTATATCGAGAACTAAGTAATATATCCGGTATCACTGTCATTCCGTCACAGGCAAACTACTTTACTTGTAGATTAGAAGGAGATATTTCATCTAGAAAATTAGCGATTAAATTGTTAGATGAACATAAAGTATTGATTAAGGATCTTTCAAAAAAAGATGGATTTAATGGGGAAGACTATATTCGTGTTGCGGTTAAAAAGAGTGAAGAAAATCGAATTCTTATTAACGCATTGAAAATGTATTTAGGCTAAAAAGCAAACCGTGAATGATTAGAAAAATAGAAATGATTGAGTTTGGTTTTTGGATGTTTTTTTGAAAGTCTTCGGATTTTGATTAATCAAATCTATATAAAATTTCGACATGAATGCTAATAAACTGTTTAGAGACAACTTGATCGTTGAAAATATGTATCAACGTTTTATCTAAGCTGTACTTATGCTTTACAAGCTTTTGTTTAAAACTGTTATAGATCAGGGATTTAGGACTTCAATTTACAAGAATAGAAGTTCTAAATCATAAGATTCTTATTTAAAGATTCGATTTAAATAGTTTAAGGTATGCCGTGGAAGGAGTTGAAATAAAGGTGAAAATACAAAGCCTAGGAGCTAGCTATTTAAATGTCAGTGGTGAAATCTATGGTCCAGAGTTTATTAATTTGGCACACATTGAAGATGACAAGATACGATTCGATGACAGGACCCTTTTTTTATCTAATGAGGAAAAAGAGAGACTGAACAGACAGCCGATAAAACGATATGACGATGCTGTTTATGTATTTAATTACAGTGGTAGATGGGGGATTTTAGCCAACTTACCTATTGATGAGTACAAAAAGGGACACGTGAAGAGCCACGAACTTGTTTTACCAAATGTGATTCAAGGTATGCTAAGTAATTTACATGGATATAATGCTGAGGCCGCACCAGTTCTGCTAGCGCATGAAAAAAAGATTGATTTTGAAAGGATAGTTGCAAAGGGGCAATATAGTGCTTCCCATCTTGTTGGACCAGTGACTTTGTATGTCTATCAAAAAGATTATGCGAGCGAATTATTAGGTATTTTTCAGGAAATTGATGAATTGTATATTGGAGATGGGCATCATCGTTTATACGTTTCATCATTATCAGAATTTAAGTCGAATGTCTTCTCATGCTTAATAAGTTTTGCCGATTTGAACATTCTTTCAATCAATCGCAGAATAGGAAATATTTCTAACGCAAAATTTAGTAAATCGTTGGACTTTTTAGAGCAGAAATTTGAAGTTTCTGAAACTGCGCCTTATACGCTAATTCCGAAAGGGTTTGTTCGTATGACTTATTTGAATAAATCGTATCTTATCAAATTGATTGATCTGATAGGAGATTCCTTTTGGAACAATGATATTTATCGACTTAATACGCAAATTATCTCGCAGGCTTTTCGCGTCTTTTCTGATGATCGTATCAGCTACCTATCTCCACAGGATACGATTGAAGAGAAGAAACATATGAACTTAAACCAGGTCTTACTTGAAACCGCACCTTTAGAAAAAGATGATTTTATCAATGCTGCAAGAAGTGGAACTATTCTACCACCTAAATCGACATGGATGGATCCCAAATTCCCTTCATTTTTGGTCATGAGCATTTATCAGTTTGGAGATGTACACGAATGAGAATAGGAATTATTGGCTTTGGAAATATTGGTTCAACACTTGCGGCAGATCTTTCTTCAAGAAATCATGAGGTCAGTGTTTATTCTTCTGCTAATTTGGGCCACGGTGTGAATTACCAATTGACTGATATGGACTCTGGATATACCATAAATAGTGAAATTTATTTAATTACAGATGATTTTAAACTTGCGGTATCTGATCGAGAACTAATTTTCGTAACTTATCCTTCTTTCATGTTACATGAACTATCGCAGTGGTTGATAAAAAATTTAGATAATAAAACGAGTGTTTGTGTGGTGCCGGGCACTGGCGGGGCAGAATACTTGATGAAGGATCTTATTGATAAT
This sequence comes from Enterococcus infantis, assembly GCF_049166715.1. Taxonomy (NCBI): domain Bacteria; kingdom Bacillati; phylum Bacillota; class Bacilli; order Lactobacillales; family Enterococcaceae; genus Enterococcus; species Enterococcus infantis. Next base: position 143,869 of record NZ_JBMHFB010000002.1, read on the forward strand.
GGTCATGAACTATACGGATTAGGTAGAGTTCCCTATATTGCAAGAATTGCAGAGAGGAATAGGAAGACTCTGTATTCTAGAAAGTCGTCGATTACTGCAGCGCCTATTTCTGGAGGAGACTCTACTCAATTTATTAATTGTTTATCCAATCTATTAAAGATGGAGGTAATTGAATTAGGAAACTATCTAGCAATTGCTCTTACTCCTTCCAATGCAATTTTGCACACCTCTCGATTATATAGTTTGTTTAAAAATTACCAAGTAGGTGCGTACTATTCTTCAGTGCCTCTTTTTTATGAACAGTGGGATAACGACTCTTCAAATTGGTTAATCACATTAGATAAAGAAGTAGAAGAACTTGTTTATCATTTACCCAAAGAATTAGATATGTCCGATTTTAAAACGATTCGGAAGCACTATGAAAGCTGGACAAGTAACGAAATAACTGCTAAGATTTCATCTATTGATTCCTTTAAAGGAATACTAACCCCTATGATCAAAAAGGATGAAGGATTTATTCCCAACTTTAAATCCAGATACTTTACAGAAGACTTTCCCTATGGCTTGCTTTTGCTAAAGGCATTTTCTTTGATTGTTGGCACTGATACGCCTGGAATGAATAGAGTTCTTAGTTGGTATCAAGATAATATGCAAAAACACTATCTTACCAAGGACGGGATGCCAGGAAAAGACTTTCTTGCTGCAGATGTACCACAAGCACATGGAATCCAGAATATGACTGATTTACTCCAGTATTACAGAGAAAATCAGTAAGCGCGCTATTATTGTAAAGGAGATGGAAAACGTGGACTATTTAATCACAGGTGGTGCCGGCTTTATTGGCTCTACATTAATCAATAGATTAGCTGAAGACTTGAATAATAATATTTTTGTTGTGGATGATCTTTCTATGGGAGAACTTGGCAACATTGATAATATGGAAGAGCGCAATATCAATTTTATTAAAGCCTCAGTGACGGATAGCGAAGTGATGGAGAAGCTCCTTGTTGAAAATAATTTTGACTATATTTTTCATTTAGCTGCTGTAGCAAGTGTAGCCGATTCAGTTGCACGCCCATTAGAAACTCATGAGGTGAACTTTAAGAGCGTTTTGCAATTGTTGGAATTATGTAGAAACTATCAGACTGGTTTAAAACGCTTAGTGTTTGCCTCCTCCGCAGCTGTTTATGGTGATGAGCCGACACTTCCAAAGCAAGAAGAGTCCATCATTCGTCCGTTAACACCGTACGCTGTAGATAAGTTTGCTGCTGAACGTTATGTGCTCAATCACTATTCATTATATGGTGTCCCAACAAGTGCTGTACGCTTTTTTAATGTGTATGGCCCTAATCAGAACCCAAATTCTCCATACTCTGGTGTTCTTTCGATTCTGACAGATCGCTTTCAAAAGATGATTGATCAACATGAGTCTCAATTCACTGTATTTGGCGATGGCGAACAGACAAGAGATTTCATTTTTGTAGAGGATGTTGTAGATGCCTTGCTGTTAGTTTCAAAGTCAGAATCCTCTTTAGGAAACGTCTACAATGTCGGAACTGGAACGGCTACATCATTGAACGATGTTATCACATTATATAAAAAAATTATTGAAGTAGATATTCCAGTGGTTTATACAGAAGCTCGAGAGGGTGATATTCCGCGTTCCTTTGCAGATAATCGACGGTTAGTTGACTTAGGATTTATCCCCAAATATACAATTGAGAGTGGCATTCAAACTTATTTGGAGTCAGTGTTGAAGAAATGATGTACTGTTAGTAAAACTAGCGAGTTAAGCGAGGAAACTTTTTGAAACTCTACAATCGATTCCGTACCGAACTGGAAAAACGACACCTATGGGAGGTCTTTATCTACCTGTTCTTTGGTGGGCTGACGACAGTGGTAAACTTTGTCGTGTTCTTTCTTGCGAAGGACTTGGCTCATCTCAGTCTAGTGCCTTCCAACACTCTGGCTTGGATAGGGGCGGTACTATTCGCCTTTGTCACCAATAAATTATGGGTTTTTCACTCAAAGACGGAGACGCCCGCAGAGCTGGCTGTTGAGTTCGGGAAGTTTATTTTCTATCGTCTATTGTCTTATGCTATCGATATGGGCGCGATGCTGCTCCTAGTGAATGTGCTGCATATGGGCGACTTCTGGTCGAAGATGGTGACGCAAGTGCTAGTGGTGGTTGCCAATTATGTTTTCAGCAAGTTGTTTATCTTTAAAAACAAGTCTGAGGTGGTCATCTTGGAGGAAAACAACGAGCAATCCCACAAATGATTGACTGTGGGACGAATCTCACGTAACAAATAAAACTATCGGTAAATTAAAAAGAACGCGGCTTCGCTTTTATTGGCGAGTTCGCGTTCTTTTTGCCTTGTGGAGTGATTTGTCTAGAGGACGTAGTGTATCAAATGTCGACTGATTCACTTTCTCCTAGCAAGGGCTCGTTCTTCAGCGTCGATGAAGTCTTGGACAGCTTGTTTGGTGGCTAGTTTTTTATAACAGGTCATGAGCTCTTCTCGTTGGCCGGGGATGTGGCGAAACTCCAGTTTTTCCAAGACACGATTGACCAGTGGGAGACTGGGGTAGCCTAGGAAGGTCTGGAGTTTGTCGGAGTTGCGAGGCAGGCGGGTCTTATGCATTCGCAAAAGGAGACCGTGACAGAGGCAGGCCTGTTTTAGGTTGCTGCGCAGTGTCTCAGGAGTGACTGGCGAGATGAGGGAGAGGCCGAGAAGGGTGCGTAGGACTTGAGTGCCGTCGTTTTCTTTAGTATTTTCTACCAGAATCTCGGGGCTGAGCCAGATGCGGTTGCCGGCCCATAGTCTGGATGCTTTCAGGGACATCAAGACATAACGCCAGGTGGGCATTGGCGCATTGTAGGTCTTGTTTTGTTTGTTTAGCACCTGACTAAGAGCTTGCTTGAAGAGCTGATTGTAAGGGACGTGTTCATGAAACAGAAAAGCCTGATTCAATATGTATTCTTGAGAACGATCCACCAGATAGAGGTTCTCCTCGGTAATGACCAGCTGGTGTAGGCACTTGGAGGTGTCTGCGAGAGGCAACAGAGCCAAGATCTTCTCGCTGTAGGGAAAGTCATGCATGATAGCGAGTTTGGCAGTCAGCTGTGATAGGCTCTGGCTATCAAAAAGCTGCTGATCAAGGGTTGGAAGCAAGGTACGTAGGCGAGTGACAGGCTTGTAAAGCGGAGTGCCAGGTACTGGGAGAGACGGAGGTGCAAATGCTGAGTAGGTCATGAAAAATTCTCCTTTAGGTTTGGTGTGTAGCTACCGAAAAACTGAGCCAATAATTGGGGAGAGCTGAACTTGCCGCAGCCAGCCAAGAGGACTGTGATCCGGGAATTTGCAGGTAAATCATTTTTTGTTATGGTCGTGTCCTATGCAGAGCATCACTGGATTTTTGGCAGTCCAGAGACTATTTTTGGGCAGCTGCTTGACCGAGTGTAGCATGAAATGAAAGCGGTGTATATCTCGTGTTAGATCTGGTTCCAAAGGGAAATGAGAATATGTCAAGACAGTTCTTGCTGAATTTTCATCTGGCAACGAGGAAGGGAGCGGCAACTGCAAAAGAGTATAACGAAGAACTGTGAACTCCATGTAGGACTACAACATTTCAGAGAATTTGTTGCCACAAGGCGGAGCGATTTTTGGCGGTAAGAATCCATAAATGAAAGGTCGCCATAGGAAAGACAAACCGTAAAAAGAGCTTGATGGAATTTCAACGGAGGGTTCATAGTTGAATAATACGACAAGAAAATATTCTTATAAAAATAAAATTATTTAATTTTTTATGTTTATATGAGAAATGGATAAAATTTCACCGAGCCGGCAAACTATTTGTTGGCTTTTTTGCACTTCTGATTCAAACGAAAAATAACATTTTTTAGAGGTGTGGAACTGGCTTGAGGGGCAAATTAAGGTTGGAATATTTCTGACCGGAAATAGCTTTTTTTCTCGATAAACAAACTCGTTGGGAGCCTCAAATGATGACGATACAGGGTATTAAACGATGAAAAAAGCAGAAAAAAGGAAAAATTTCCACCAACAATTTGTCTTTTTCTTAAATAAAATACGCAAAAAGAAGTAGCTCTGTCTGTCTTTTTTTCGAGCATTAAAGACTAATAAGGGGACAAGGTACTCCGTAGATAAGGCAGCCTTTTTCGTTGCTTAGAGCAGCAATAAAAAAGATCTCGATGTTATTTGAGTAATAAAAGAAAGTACTGTCGAGATTTTGGGGCTGGATTTTAATTTGCATGGTGTGAATTTCTGCCACTGAAGAAGTTTTCTTTCATTTGGGAGAGAATGAGGATTTTGTATGCTTGAATCACCGGCCGGAAAAATGTGCAAAAGAGGTTTTTTTATGAGTCCAGAGGAGATCGAAGTGTTATTTGAAGAGGCAGAATATGAGTTGCTGATTGAAAAGGTCTTGATGCGTTGTGGGGTGTTTGCCAGCCACAACGATTATGAGGACTATCGGCAGGAGTTGTGTTTGGCACTGCTTGAGAAAATGGGACAGGCGACTAGTCGACAGGTATTTTTAGCAGATCATCACGGCAGTCGGCTTTTCGGTTGGTTGGTCTGGCGAATGAAGGATTTTTTCCGCAAAGGTCAGTGTCAGCAGGAGTCTTGCCAAGGTGCCGATGAAGCACTATTTCAGGTGGCTTCCCGGGAGCGGAGTCCCGAAGCACAGGTGGAAGAAGCACAGCGAACACAAGACTTTTGGGTGTGTTTGTCAGAAGGGGAGCGGGACAAGCTGGCACAACTGCTGGCAGATCAAAAGGAAGGCAAGCTGGATCGCCGGGTCCGTTATAAACTTCGCAAAGCGTTAGAAAAGAAGTTGAAGTTATTTTAAAACAGTTGGGGACATTACGGATGTTATTCTCGTTATAGATATGCAAGGCTTGCAACGACACTTGAATAACATCTGCTAAAAGCGGAGCGACTGTGCACAAGTCGTTTAGCATTTGCAGAAATACAAAGGAGGACAAAAAAATGAAAACACATTTAGAGACTGGACTGGGGATTATGCTGCAAGAACCAGGGAAGAAGAACCGTACTAAGCAAACATTGAACAACTGTATCCAGAACCCGGAAGAAGCAAAAGTGGTCTCATTGATTGATCTGTGGGCGCCATTGATGCCGCAGGATACGGACGTGATTTCTGTACAAGAAACTGTCAAATCTGAATATGTAAAATAACCGATGGCAGAAGTAGTTACACGGATACTTTTTGAATGGAGGAAATAATTATGAAAAAATTGCGTATGACTTTTCTGAATGGAGAGGGCAAAAAGCATAGTCTGGATCCGATCGTTGCCGCTACGAATCTAGAAGCACCGACAGTCCGAACGGTGATGGAAGACTTGCGAGATCTGGAACTTTTTGAAAAAGACGGCATCCGGCTATACGCTGAAGTGCAAGGAGCTAAATATATTGAGACTATCGAAACCCCGTTGTTTGAGGACTAAAGTCTGATATGATGCGCCCTCTTTTGGAAAAAAAGCCGCAGGATCTTGAAATGGAACTTCAAAAATAATAGCAAAAAAGCAGCAGGTCGTCTCTTACCGAGTCACCAGCTGCTTTTTTTGTCAAAATTATCCTATAGCCTCTTTCATATAGAATATCAAAACGAAAAATTCACGAGTAGTTAGGCACTAAACTAGAACTTAGAGAAACGTAAAGTGGTTTTATAGCTTACGAAATTCGCTTCTTTTGCTGAGAGACTGTCAAAAGAAAGCAAAATATTTCAATTTTTTTTAGACAAGTGGTAACGTTGTTCTTGTAAGAGTTTTCAAACGTTTGTGATTTCAAACTAAAGTAAAAGGAGGAATTTATTATGGGTTTGATTTGGTCATTAATCGTAGGAGGCGTGATTGGAGCAATTGCTGGAGCCCTCACAAATAAGGGTGGTTCTATGGGAATCATCGCCAATGTGGTAGCTGGTCTCGTAGGTTCAGCGATTGGCCAGTCGCTGTTAGGTCATTGGGGTCCAACATTGGCAGGAATGGCAATTATTCCATCAATTGTTGGCGCAGTTATCTTGGTAGCGGTGGTGTCCTTCTTTTTCGGGCGCCGGGCTTAGTTGAGCTGATATCATGAAAAAGAGGTGACGACATGCAAAAAAGCACGAAAGCCTTGTTCATCATCGCCTTGGTGCTGCTGGCAATTCCGCTGTTTTATACCTTAGTAGCCAATCAGTTCGTCGCAGCCAGGTTACCTGCGCTGCTGCCGCTGACTGATTATCCACTAGTAGGGAGTTACATGCCGCAGCTGCTATTTTGGGTTAGTGTCGGCTTTTTGATATTGGCAGTAGTGGGAATCATCGTGATTTTGTTGTTCCCTAGTCAGTATTCTGCTTTTCATATCGAAAAGGATTCTGGCAATATGACAATCCAAAAGCGCGCGCTAGAAAGTTATGTATTGGAGACAGTAAAAGAAGAGCCCTTTATACGGGACCCTTCTGTCAGCATCAAAGTAAAGAAGGAAACGATTGATGTGTTGATAACAGGCAAGATGCGTAAGGTATTTTTACTGACTGACAAGCAAGACCAGTTGGCTAGTGCCATCAAGCATAATCTGGCAATGCTAGTGGGACCGAACATGAAAATAGAAACCAATGTCAGATTCAAGGATTATCAAAAAAGAGAACCTGCAGGAACGTCTCGAGTAGAGTAAGGAGGAGGACCGATGAAAGAGATATGGGAAGCGTATAAAATTCCAATCATTTTCGCCGGAGCCGGTCTATTGTTGGCCATTCTCCTTATTACGATTGGATTTTTAAAGACGTTGCTATTATTAGTATTTACGTGTTTAGGAGCCTACTTAGGCTTTTACTTGCTGGGAATCGGTTTTTTTGACCGTTTTACCATGCGAAGGTAAAGTAAGAATCAAAATCAGGAGGGAATTTCAATGGAAAAAGACATGTCAATGCAACCGGGAAAACTTGAAAAGAACGTGAACGATCCTGTCGGCAAACCACCTAAGCCACCAGTTCCCAACCAAGGAATCAAGGGAGATTTGACCTTTGATGACAAGGTCATTCAAAAAATTGTAGGAATCGCGTTGGAAGAAATCGATGGTCTGTTGACTGTCGATGGCGGCTTCTTCTCAAATTTGGCGGGTAAAATTGTCAACACTGATGATGTAACTTCCGGTATTGATGTGGAAGTAGGTAAAAAACAAGTAGCAGTTGATTTGGATATTGTGGCTGAATACGGCAAGGATATTACAAACATCTACGACCGCATCAAAGAAGTGGTTAGTCGTGAAGTTCGCAACATGACCGGCTTAGATGTCATCGAGGTTAATGTCAACGTAGTGGATGTTAAAACGAAAAAAGAACAAGAAGACGACTCAGTAACCTTACAAGATCGAGTTTCCAGTGCTGCTGAAAGTACCGGTGAATTTGCATCTAAGCAGACTGAAAAAGCAAAAAATGCCCTTTCAAAAGGTGGCGAAAAGATCAGCGAGAAGACAGATGATCTGAAAGACACAATCAAAGATGGACAAGAACCAAGAGTCTATTAAGTGTTGGCTTGATGTAAAAAGAAGAGAGAAACTGTCTAACCTGCGGCGGCTGATGAAACTTAGTAAAAAGGGCGCTGTGACGACAGTCTAGTCAATGTTCTCCGAAGCAACCACTACCAAACGTAAATTACAAGTAAAAGCCAAGCGACTTCCATTAAAAACAGTGGAAGTCGCTTGGCTTTTTATTGCTAAAAATTCAAATGCTGAATATCTTTGATTTCATCAAGTTAAGTCAACTTAATTCGCTTTCTCTCTTTACATGTAAGGTCATGCATTTTCTGCGAATCAAGATATAAGGATTGTAGCAACCATTTTTAGCGTATATTTTCTTTCTTAATATGATAAAACATTTGCAATTACCCTTTAAAAAAATTATATCGATTATCAGAGACTTTGATCCACCAGTTTAGTTTTGTTGCTTTCCATTACTCGGAAGAAAGGATAGTAGATAAGCACGCTGATGGCAATCAGCACCAGACAAAAGAGCACATTGCGCCAGTCCATGCTGGAGAGGTAGGCTTGGGCAAAAAATGGTGTGAAGGAAGGATCCACGATAAAGCCCAGTCCAATGAGACCCAATTTTTGAGCGAAATAAGTCAAAAGTAAGGAGACCACCGGTGTCACCATAAAGGGAATAGCTAAGATCGGATTAAAGACGATGGGAAGTCCAAAAATGACCGGTTCATTGATGGAACAAATACCTGGAATCAAGGAGAGCTTTCCAATGGTGCGGTATTCCGGTACCCGACTGCGCATCATCAAAAGCACTAAGCCTAAGGTTCCACCTGCGCCGCCCATAACAGAGATCCGAAACATCTGCAGGTTCATCAGGTGTGTCATAGTTTCGCCATTAGTCAGCTGTTCAGCATTCAACCCGGTTTGAGCCATGCCCAAAGTAAAGACGATGGGAAAAATAATGGAAGAGCCATTGATGCCAAAGAGCCACAACAGATTTCCCAACGTAACGATCAACAGAAAGCCACCGAGGGAACCGGCGATTGTGGTGGCTGGTGTCAAGATGGTCATCACAGCTTCCGGAAAAATCTGTTTAGTGGTAGCTAAAAAGATCAAGTTGATGCCGTAAAATATTACGATATTGGTCAATAAAGGCAGTAGTGTGTTGATGAAAGTAGCAACCATCGGCGGGACACTATCTGGCAATTTCAGCTTGATATTTCTGACCTCAAAAATGCGGCAGATTTCTACGACTAAAAGGCCCACTAGAATCGCTACGAAAAGCCCATTGGTACCTAAAAAATTCAGCTCGATCCGACCTTCAGTGACAGGCGTACAAATCATCAGGTACACAACGGCTGCTACCATTCCGTTCATGGAAGGATTGAGCCTGTATTCATTAGCCAGAGAATAAGCAATACCAAAGACTGATATCAGCCCGATGATCCCCATGGTTAGATTGTAAGGGGCAGTAATCACATCGTAATTGGCAACGGCGAAGTCCTTCCAACCTGCTAGAAACTTCATGAAGAAATTGGCAGTAGCCGCGTCATATTGGTCCATATTGATGGGGGGATTGGCAAAAATCAGGAAAAAAGACCCGATTACGATAAAGGGCAGCCCGAACATCATCCCACTAGAGATTGCTTTCAAATGTCGCTGATTACCGATTTTAGCAGCAAAAGGACTCAATACATCATTGAGCTTAGTGACCATCGAAGACTTTTGATTATCCATGAGAAAATTCCTCCTTCAGTGTATTTTGCTTGGTGAGTCAGGTAGTTTATGTGGTTTATCTGTTTTCAAGGGAAAGCGTCTTGAAAACTCAATGAGTTGCTTAGGGCGCTTGGTAAGCGTAGACGCGGTGCCAAGCAAAATACCAAAATAGTGCTTGGTGAGTCAGGTAGTTTGTGTGGTTTATCTGTTTTCAAGAGAACGCATCGCTCTAATTCTTTTGCGATTTTAGACTTGCCACGGGTTAAATTCGAAGGCGCTGTCTACTACATTTTGAGGATCGTAGGTTTTCAGGATTTCGGCATAGTCTTCCTTATAGTGGTTATCTACCGCAGCTTGAGGCACGACTTTACTTGCTTCGTGCAGGAAGTGCTCTGAGCCGCGACCCATTTCCTTGCCACGGGTGGTATGTTTATCCAAAGCAATATCGGGAATCTCCGGCACGTAGCCCATGGCGAAGCTTTTGATGACGATGTTTTTTAAGAGATCTGACGAACGATCTTTTTCGGAGTTGCAGAGGTAGCGAATCGCATGAATAAAAAACATAGCCCGATCAGATTCGTTATATTGGAACTCTTTGCGCATCGTATTTAGGTTGTTGACCATGATAGCTGCCAACGGGTTGCCCATGCCGATATCCTCGACGCTGATGGCCAAGAGTCTGCGCCACAGTTTCTCCTCAAACTGCGGGGAGGTGATGTACATTTCATAGGCAAACTCACAGGCGGCCTTTTCATTGCCTCGGCGGATCGATTTTTGCAGAGCAGAAATTACTTCGTCTCCCGCCAGATTGTTGCGGGTCTTGATTTTTGCCCAAGGATCTTGGATGAATTGATTTTCAGTCATGTTATAATACTCCTAACTATAAAAGATGGCAGGTGCAGCAGATGGATGTAGAAATGCTGATCGATAAATACCAATTGAACGATTCCGAGGCACAAGTCCTGCGATTGATGGCTCAAAAACGTGGTGTGCTCAAGCAGATGGGGATTCGTGATGTAGCCAAAGAAGGCTTTATCTCCACTGCTACTATCATCAACATGGCCAAAAAAATTGGCTTTTCGGGATATAGCGAGCTGGTTTTTGCTTTGGAAAACGCCTATGCTCATCCAGCAGCACCACATTCTTTCACCCCAGAGCAAGAACAACAGTTTATTACGCTTATGAAAAAGTTCAAGGATAAGCGAATGATGGTGCTGGGTTCCGGTTTTTCCCAGAATCTTGCCAATTACTTTTCTGAGTATTTGAATCTTTATGGTTTGCGAGCAACAGCTAATAGTCACTTGGAGTATTTGCGAGAAAACAAAGAAGAGGAAATTTTACTGTTTATTATTTCCAATTCTGGAGATACCCAGCGTCTGACTGAGTTAGCAACCACTGCTTGCGAGCATCGTTTACCTTTAATTGCTTTTGTTGGTAACGAGCAATCCAAGATTGGTCGGCTGGCAACATTAACCATCAGCACGGAAACTTATGCGCCTCAAGTAACGGAGGCTTTTGCTCCTAAGTTGTTTTTCGGTACTGCCCTCAACCAGTTTGAACTCTTGATGAGCAGTGCGTTAAAGGAAATTTATCGATAGAAGATGATGCGGCCGCTCTCTTCACTTCCAGTATACGGAGTCACGCCTGAGATGAAAGGGGTTTGCTAGGATTGTGAACATGTTTAAAAGAGAAAAAACATGTTTGGGAAAATGAGCAAAAAGACGGCAAGCAGGAGTGTTTGAAAAGCGTAGAACTCCCGCAATCATACGAATAGCAGACAAACAGAACAGCGGGGTGCCGGTGTTCTGTTTTTTTCATGACTACAATCCAGCTAAGCATAAAATGCTGTGCAATCTGAAATCAGAGCACAGTAAAAATCTAAAAAGAAAAAGGTTTGGTACAATTTGACAGATAGTTGGAAAATTTTAATTGGAACTCTCATTTTCCCCACCTTTTTTACACACTCCCAGAAATGTTGCTCAATATTTCACAAATTATGAAAGTGTTATAAGGATTCTATTATATTGTCTTTGTTATCATTCTGTTATTGAAAACGTTTGCTATTATGTTTTTATAACCACTTCCGAAAACAGCAAAAGTAAGCGAAGTTGGTTGAAAAAACGAGGGCGACCACGGCTGTGGAAAGTCGTTTGTTACTTACGGGAATATTTGTTGGCAGCTGTTGTTGAGTCAGTCTGTCAGTGTATATTGCGGCAAGTATCGGGGAAGCCGGACTCTTTTTTTCGAAGAATAAGATTTGCAGCAACTAGAGAAGGGAGGTACATAACACATGGACATTAACACGAAACTGATCCACGGTTATCCGGTTTTCGATCAGCAGACGGGTGCTTCATCAATCCCTTTGTATCAGGCATCCACCTTCCAGCAAGGGGCGATTGATCAGCCACAGGATTTCACCTACAGTCGTTTTGGCAACCCGACACGGCAGGCTTTGGAAGAAGCCATTGCAGCCATAGAAGGGGGCCGCTGTGGTTTTGCTTTTGCATCGGGGATGGCAGCAATTTCCAGTGTGCTGCTGTTATTTGAAGCTGGCGATCATCTGGTTTTTTGTAAGAGTATCTACGGGGGGACATTTACCTTGGCAGAAACCGTGCTCAAGCGTTTTGGCATCAAGGTGAGCTATGTGGATGAGACAGATCCGGCAGCCTGGGAGCAGGCAATCTGTCCAGAGACCAAGGCACTATACATGGAAACACCGTCAAATCCGCTGTTGAAAATCACGGATATTCGCAAGGTTGCCGCGCTGGCTAAAAAGCGAGGACTCTTGAGTATCATTGATAACACCTTTATGACACCGCAGTTTCAATCGCCGTTATCTTTAGGTGTAGATATTGTTATTCACAGTGCCACGAAATTTTTGAATGGTCACAGCGATGTTGTAGCGGGACTGGTGGTTACCAATAATCTGACCTTAGCTGATCAGATTCGTCAACAGCAGACGGTTCTAGGGAGCATTCTTGGGGTGGAAGATTGTTGGCTGGTGTTGCGGGGAATGAAAACGATGGGGCTGCGGATGGCGCAATCAGCCGCTTCGGCTCAAAAAATTGCTGAATTTTTGGAACAGTCGCCGCAGGTTACAGCCGTGCATTATCCAGGATTGCCCGCTCATCCAGGGGCCGAAATTCACGCCAAACAAGCAACGAGTGGTGGAGCGGTGTTATCCTTTGAGCTGGAAAATCGTGAAGCAGTGTTATCCTTTGCCGCGGCAGTGAAGCTGCCGATTACAGCGGTGAGCTTAGGCGGTGTGGAGTCGATTTTGTCGTATCCGGCGACTATGAGTCACGCTTGCGTACCAGCTGAAGAACGGGCCAAACAAGGAATCACTGAAGGGCTGTTGCGATTATCGGTGGGCATCGAAGACACGGAGGATTTGCTGGTAGATCTTCAGCAAGCGTTAGCGCAGATACCGAATGCTTCGTCAAAAAAGGCGGACAATCTTCTTCACACCGCCTCGGGAACTTGATGGCAGCGTGGACCGAATGAGGAAAACAGTATCAAAGGACTAAAGCTAAGTAACCACTTAAGCCCTCATCTTGACTCAGCTCTAAAGCCAAAGCTAAAGAACTGTCAGTGGCTGCTGGGGGGGAAGAGTCCCGACCATAACGCAAAGGATACTAGACTCTTTTTTGAAGGTATCAGTAGGTAACAAAAAGTTCTACAGCATTTATTTACGTTATTTCTATCAATTATAAAATGACAAAGTGAGGTCAACTACACATGGACTTATTTCTTATTATAGCCAATATCGCGGTGATGTTGGTGATGCTAGCAGTCTTAAATCGCATGGCGAAAAAATATGTTTCCTTCTCCAAACGGGTTTTTGCCGGTTTGGGAATGGGGATTGTCTTCGGAACAATCTTGCAAGTTGCTTTTGGTTCGACTAGTGAAGTAGTAGCCGAGTCCACCAACTGGTTTGGCATTGTCGGAAACGGCTATGTCGCGTTATTGAAAATGATTGTTATGCCTTTGGTGATGGTTTCTATCGTCAGTGCGATTAACAACCTTAGTTCGACAAAAGGTCTTGGTAAACTAGCGGGAACAATCATTGGTTTCCTGATTTTTACTACCCTAATTGCGGGTACACTGGGTGTGGTCAGTGCCAATCTCTTCCATCTGGATGCAGATTCGATTCAAGCTGGTCAATCAGAAGCGGATCGGGCAGCCTATCTGGAAGAAAATCTGGCCAATGTGGAAGAACTATCCATTCCTCAAAAAGTGGTGGAGTTCATCCCTACCAACCCTTTTGAAGACATGACAGGTGCACGTAGTACGTCTACGATTGCTATTGTTATTTTCTCAGCCTTTGTCGGTGTCGCGGCGCTACAGATTAAGAAAAAGAAAAAAGAAGAAGCAGAGATGTTCACGAAAATTGTCAATGCCGCTTACGCCGTAGTGATGCGCATGGTGACATTGATCCTGCGTATGACACCTTATGGAGTAGCAGCGCTGATGACTTCAACTATCGCTAAGACCAACGTAGAAGGGATCCTGAATTTGGGAACCTTTGTACTGGCTTCTTATACGGCAATTCTCTTGATGTTCCTTGTGCATTTGGTGTTATTGATGGTCTTTGGTTTGAATCCAATCATGTTCTTGAAAAAAGCTTGGACCACGCTGGTCTTCGCCTTCACTTCCCGGACGTCTGCGGGGGCAATTCCGATGAACATCGAAGCGCAAACACAAAAAATGGGTGTCTCTGAAAAAGTAGCCAACTTTGCGGCAACTTTTGGTGCAACGATCGGCCAAAATGGTTGTGCCGGGATTTATCCGGCGATGCTGGCGGTAATGATTGCACCAACTGTCGGAATTGACCCATTGTCACCAGGCTTCATCGTTCAGCTGGTAATCATTGTAGCGATTTCATCCTTTGGGGTGGCGGGTGTCGGCGGCGGGGCAACGTTTGCTGCATTGATCGTTTTGAGTTCCATGAACTTGCCGGTGGGATTGGCCGGGTTGTTGATTTCCATCGAGCCGATGATTGATATGGGACGGACTGCGTTGAACGTTTCCGGTTCCATGACGGCAGGTCTGTGCTCGGCTAAAATGCTGGGTGAGATCGACATGAGCGTCTACAACGATGCCGATGTACGGGTACGGGAAGTCTGAGTCGATTGCCCAATCTGGCAGTTGTTAAAAAAAACAGCAGTACCCACTAACATGAAAACACAGCGGGGCGGCGGCTAGTCCGCACTCCGCTCTCTTTTTGAAGATGTAGTAAAATCCAACGAGCAGGTGACAAATATGAAAACAATCATTATCGGCGGGACCGCAGCAGGCATGAGCGGAGCCGTAAAAATCCAAAAAATGGCAGAAAATCCAGAAGTTGTGGTCTATGAAAAAGGTGAAGTAGTCAGCTTTGGCGCTTGCGGGTTACCTTATTATGTCGGTGATCAGTTTCACGACAGTCGGCAGATGATTGCCCGTGAACAAGCAGCTTTTGAAAAGATGGGGATCAAGGTTAAGCTTTTCCATGAGGTGACTGCAGTCGATACCCTCAACAAAACCGTTACAGTGTGGGATAGCCAAGAAGGGCAGAGCTTCACTGATACATATGACCGGCTGCTGATTGCCTGTGGCGCGTACCCACTCACGCCGTCGTTAAAGACACCAGATGCCGCAAAATATGAAAATCTTTTCCATCTAAAGACGATTGGTGACGGCCGTGCCCTGAAAACCTACCTGCGAGTAGAAGAGGTGCAACATGTTACGGTGATTGGCGGTGGCTTTATCGGTGTCGAGTGTGCTGAGGCGCTTTTGCATCAGGGCAAACAAGTGCGGCTGATTCAATTGGATGAGCATCTATTGGCGGATTCCTTCGATTCTGAAATCAGTGAAGTGTTAGAATACAAACTGCGGACAGCCGGAGTGGCGCTTCATTTGGGAGAAAAGGTTCAGGATTTAGCAGGGGGCGTAGACGAAGAAAGTATTGCCCGAGTTCACAGCGTAGTCACCAATCAAGGGGAATACGCTACAGATCTAGTAGTGATGGCAATTGGTGTACGGCCCGCGACGCAGATGTTAGGCTCAGAGTTTGATAAACTTGCCAATGGGGCCTTAATCGTAGACAATCAGGGACGCACCAACGTGGCAGATGTCTGGGGGGCGGGCGACTGTGCGACTGTGCCTCATCTAGTGACTGGCGATAATCGTTATATTCCGCTGGCTACAGGTGCCAACAAACTGGGACGGGTTGCCGGTGAAGTGATTGCCGGAGCAGATAGCTATTATCCAGGATCATTGGGAACTGCCGGCGTGAAATTCTTAGCATTGGAAGCTGCCCGCACCGGCATTACGGAAGCGGATGCTCTCAAATTGGGGCTGAGTTTCAAAACGGTGGTGATCAACGACAAGAACCAGACGGATTATTATCCGGGGCAAAAAGATATTCGGGTCAAACTGATTTATGACGATCAAACCCTGGTGATTTTGGGGGCGCAGATTGTCGGAGAAAATGGTGCCGCGCTGCGGATTGATACTTTGGCGGCAGCCATTACTATGGGGATGACTACCAAGCAGTTGGGAATGTTGGATTTGCTGTACGCACCGCCTTTTGCCCGTACGTGGGATGTTCTGAATGTGGCTGGTAACGTCGCAAAACCAGGTAGAAAACCGGCGGCACAGCCGGTGGGCTAACTTATGAAATTAACTCGTTGTTGAAATTGATTACGAGTCACAGAAAATTGCGAGCCCAATTGTCTTGTCGCAGATTTGTCCGTAGCCGCAACGCTTCTACCGCGACAGCAATGAATAGGGAAAACCGGCTGAACAAGCACCATACGCTCAGCCGGTTTTGTGCGTGATTTGCCAAGAGCTGATTTCTCTTCAGTCTGTGGCTTACCTTGCGTTTCCCGGTTGCCATTTTTGTTTCTTTCCCGTATTCTTGAGACAGCAGAAACCTACAAAAACAAGGGCTGAATCCTCGCCACTAGTGGACAGCCGTGTTTTTTGAGAGCAGAATGGAGAGCAGGACATGGAGAAGTTGAAGGTGATGACGGTTTTCGGCACGCGGCCGGAAGCTATCAAGATGGCTCCTTTAGTAAAAGAGTTGGAGCAGGCGGACTGGTGTGAGGCGCAGGTGGTGGTTACCGGTCAGCATCGCGAAATGCTGGATCAGGTATTGACCGTGTTTGATATTGTGCCGGATCACGATTTGGCCATCATGAAGCAGGGGCAGACGATTGAAGAAATCACGACGCGGGTTTTGACCGGCTTTGGCAATGTATTAGAAACCGAGGCGCCGGCTGTGGTCTTAGTCCACGGAGACACCACCACGACTTTTGCCGCCGCACTGGCCGCTTTTTATCGACAAATTCCGGTGGGACATGTGGAAGCTGGTCTCAGAACATGGAACATGGCACAGCCGTTTCCGGAAGAAGCCAACCGTCAGCTGACCGATGTGCTGGCATAGCTGTACTTTGCCCCTACCAGCCAAAGCCGAGACAACTTGCTGACAGAAGGCAAAGCCGCAGACAAAATCTTCGTCACCGGCAATACCGCTATCGATGCTATGCGGTTCACTGTGACTGATCGCCAACGTCTGGATGGTCGTCCCCACTGGCTACCGCAAGCCGAGCAAGACAATCAAAGAACGCAAACTAAGACGGGAACAGCAACTGGGGCAAATCAGCAAGAAAAAGAGTCTACTTTGACAGCTTTTGAGACTTTCGCAGATCAGCAAGCCACAGCTGCCACTACGCCGAGTTCACCAGCAGCTGGTCCCCAGATTTTGGTGACCATGCACCGCCGTGAAAATCTCGGAGAACCGATGGCGCAGGTCTTTCGTGCGCTGCGACGAGTAATTACTGAACAGCCGCAAGCCCGCTTGATTTTTCCAATGCACAAAAATCCGGCAGTGCGGCAATTGGCCCAAGAAATTTTAGGCGAGTTGCCACAAGTTGAATTGATTGAGCCGCTGGATGTCGTGGCTTTTCAAAATCTGATGGCGGACTGCCAACTGGTTTTGACGGATTCCGGCGGCTTGCAAGAAGAAGCGCCGGGGCTAGGGGTACCAGTTTTGGTGCTACGGGAGACCACGGAGCGGCCAGAAGGGGTTGCAGCGGGAACGGTACGATTAGTGGGTACTGATGAAGCCGTGGTTTATCAGGAAGTGACCCGGCTATTGACTGATCGCGCTGCTTATCAAGCGATGGCTCATGCCGCCAACCCATATGGAGACGGTCAAGCTAGTCTCCGTATCGTTGAAGCGATCGCCTATCATTTCGGCATCACCCAGCAGCGACCGGTTGATTTTCAAGTGTAAGAATATGACAGCATAAACCCGAAGTTGCAGCCAGATCAGGTTATAACTTCGGGTTTTTCCTGTCGTCGCTTTTTGGACGGAACAATGAGTGGTTCACCAAGCGGCAACACAAATTTTAGCGGCAAGAATTGCAACAGTAAACTTATTAATTTTAGCCTTTTGTAGGACTGAAAAGGGCACAAATTTCCTCAATCGGTTGTAAAAGGGCGGCCTAAACTTGTTTAGGAGTCTTCTATTGGAAGACACAAAAAATCCGCAGGTTGGTTAGGCCTGCGGAATTAAGAAGTGATGTGTAGAGGGATTCAGAATTCCTTACACGTTGATGCGAGAATCTTCCCCAAAATTCTCTTCGCGTTTAGTATAACGTATATATTATAAAAAGTGAAACGATGTGCATAGCCCGCCGAATCAAGGTTTTTGCCGAAATACCTCCTTTATGGTAAAATACTTACAAAAAGTTAGCTGATTGAGTGAAGTCACAAGGAAATCATCGCAAGCAGCTCTTCGGTGCCTAGAAAGGAAGTGTGGGAAATGGAATTTTATTTTGACGCTGGCCAAGCAGGTGGCAAGAATCTATTGCTGTTGCATGGGACTGGTGGTGATGAGCGTTCACTGGTGGATATCGCTCGTTTTTTGGATGGGAGCTGTCGTATCTTGTCTTTTCGGGGCGAGGTGGAAGAAGAGGGAATGAATCGCTTTTTCAAACGCAACGGCTTGAACCAGTTTGATATCGACAGTCTGGAGGTGGAAACTGACCGACTGTACGAGGAAATCAAGCGGTTGAGTGCCGAAAAAGGTGTCGTCGAAGAGGACTGGGTACTGGTGGGTTATTCCAATGGAGCGAATATTGGGCTGCATCTGCTGTTGGAGCGGCAAACCAAGCTGTCTGGTGGGATCTTTTTTCACCCGATGTCGCTAGGTGTCCATACTCACGAAGAACCGCTGACGGACAAAAGGGTTTGGCTTTCCCAAGGCAACGACGATCCTATCGTATCCCAAGCGGCTTTCGCTGAATTGGTGGCACCGCTGCAACAACGGGGAGCAGATGTCACGCTATTCACCTCTGAGCAAGGCCATGCCATCACCATGCCGGAGCTTAACAGCGCTCGTGCCTGGTTGTACACGCCAGCTTCTAAAAAAGATCAGGAACAATAGGGCTCAAAAATTGGCACAAATTATCAATAAACGATGAAAAAACCGCAGAAGAAGGCAAGTCACAGCCGTCTTCTGCGGTTTTTATAGGGAGACTAAGCCAAGTTTTGCATAAAAGGATAACTACAGTTGGCAGCAGGCAATTCTAATTTTTGAGCGAAAACCAAATACGTCCACCCTCTATACGCCCAGCTGGTCTATAGTTCCCCCTAAATGACCCTCTAAGTCCATGAGGCGAAAAATTTGACGAAGAAAGAAATTCAGCATATTATTTGCTTGCGCAAGCAAATAATAATTAGGAGGGATGGCCAATGTCGCAGGGGACAAATGAAAGTGACAGTTTGAAAAAACTACCTGCTGTCAGTCGTAAATATGTCAAGTTGATTGATGATTATCTTGCTCCTTATCAACTGAATTCCAGCGTGTACTACTACCTGTTGAAATTGCATGATTTTGGCGATTTGCCTCAGGAACAATTGGTGCAGCTGACCGGCGTCAATGCCAGCAACGTGACTCGGGGAATCCAAAAGTTAGTGGAGAATCAGTACGTGGAGCGAAAAGAAAATCCCCACGATCGCCGGGGCCATCTGCTTTCTTTGACAAAAGCAGGACACGACATGTACGAGGTGATCACTGAGGCATTGCAAAAAGCCAATCGGGACTTTTTTGCACCATTGTCCCCGGCTGAACAAATCACATTTATCGAAACCATCAATAAACTCAGTCAATAAATTCAAAGGAAGTCTGAATATGAAAAAAGAAGAACTGTTGAAACGCTTTGTGACCTTTCCTGAAGACTACCAGCTTGTAGAAATGACAGACGAGACTAGAAACAATCAAAAAGTAACAATCTTGCGCTTCCAAAAAGACGGTCTATTTCGCAAAAATGGTCCCCGAATTATTGGCATTTTTGCAGGAACAACGTTGGTCAGCTTAAAAAACCTTACCAGCGTCCCAGTGGGGAAATTGACTTCAACTGTGCGCTCAGAAGCCGTAGCGGAGGCGCTCTTTTTCAAAGCCAATCCTGACTATGCAGCGGGTTTGTCCTTTATTCGTACCGAGCACCAACAGCGTCAATTAATTACTGATGACGGACAGCTCCGGCAATTTCCTGTCCTCTGGGTCAAGTTTGCTCACGATAACGGCAGTTACAATTGGGTCACACTGGGGGCAGAAAACCAGCTGATTGAACTGGAAATCGATTCACGATGGGACTATTTTCGTGGTCGCCGCCAGACCGAGATGTGGGACAATGACGACTGGGTCTTGGCACGAGCTGGCAAAGGTCCACAATTAGCCAGCCCTAATGCATTAGCCTAGAGGAGAAATAAAAATGAATGAAACAACTTATGAAAAAGAGCTGATCCGTTTGGGCGAATTACGTGATCGGTTGCAAAGTTTGGAAGAAACCGATTATATGACAGCTTATTACAAAGGCTACAGCAGAAGCGGGGCGACTTTAGAGGAAATCAAAGAAGAAATACAGTTTTTAGAAGAACAAATCCACGAACTGGAAGAGCGCTTGTCTGATTTTGAGTGGTAACTGCCGTATAGTTAAAAGATAAGTAAAAAACGATAATTGCTTAAGAAAGCACCTCTCCAAAGTTAGCGTAAAACAGACTTTTGGGAGGTGTTGTTTTTAATTAAATTCCTTAAGCCAGTACAATTTCTTGCGTTTTTGTAATGAAAAATCGATTTTCTGAAAGAAAGCTTTCTTTTTTGTAATAATTGACGCTATTTTATATACAATTAAAACAATTTGGTGTAAGGTAAGTGCTGGAATTGGACTAGATCACTGCCAAAATAATGGTAGTGGCTCTTGTTTTGAGCAAATTATCAATAATGGAGGGTTTTTTATGAAAATCGCAAGTATCATCTCAACTGTCGCTTTGGCTTGTTTGCCGATAGCCGGCTTGGCAACCAACGCAGGAAGCGCGCCGCAAAAATCAGGGGTGGCAGTCAGCCAAAATTTAGAAGAGGCCAGCAGTTATGCCAATGTCAACAAGATTGAATTTGGTGGTGACTTTTCTTCCTTCAATTCTGGTGAGATGAAACTTGAAGTTGGAAAGGCATATACAATCCCGGTCACAGTCAGCTTTTCCGGCGATTCGGCAGCGATTTTGCAGGCACAGGTGTTGTTTGAAAATGTCGATCCCAGGTTGAAGATTGAGTATGATGATAATCTGGTGATCAGCGGATCTCAGGGGAGCTTTAGTTTTTCTGTGACCCTATTGGAGGGTAGTGATAAGCCGGCACAGTTCACTGTCAAGGTGACGGACAGCCAGCCGGATGACGCCAATCATCTGACTCCGTACTCTCAGCGTCAGACTGTCTATCCCGGTGATACAACAGACACCACGGATAGTACCGACACAACAAGTACAACCGATTCAACAGATACCACTGACACAACAAGTACAACCGATTCAACAGATACCACTGACACCACGAGTACTACGGATACCACGGACAGTACCGACACAACAAGCACAACAGATACCACGGATACCACGAGCACAACGGACTCAACGGATAGTACGGACACAACAGATACCACCGACACACCGGATACGGTGCCGACTACTGATTCCGACAGCAGTTCTTCAGAAACAGTTTCTTCAACAACTGTGGACAGTAGCGAATCTTCTTTGGAGTCAACGAGTAGTACGGCCACCGAAAAAACCGCTGACAGCAGCAGTACTACGAGGGATAACAGTAACCAGAAAAAGCTGATTCCGACAGAAAACAGTAGTCAGACACCACCAACTAACAGCAGCTCGTCGGGACATTTGCCAAAAACGGGTGAAAAAGTCACCAACAGCACTTGGGTGGGTGTCGGCTTGGTCTTGCTGGCAGCAGCGGGTCTGCTTTGGCGCTTTGCCGGTAATCAACAGAATCCTCGCCGTAAATAATCGCTAGAAAAGTGTGGTCAGTGACGGATATCTAGGTAACTTGAACAAACATAAAGTAAAGAAAACGACAACAAATGCATCAAAAACGGTCCCTGCTATGGAGTGAAGCACTCAAAAGCGGGGACCGTTTGTTTGTCTGTAAAGGCTGCCGCCAAAAGATCAAGCAAGCACTTCTTTAAAAAAAGCTACCAAAAAACTCAGACAGGAAGTCTTCCCATCTGAGTTTTTTCAACCGTTGTCTGAGCTTTGTAAAGTACGCTCGTGGGATTAACCTGCTACGCCAACAATCTGAGGACAATGTCTCATTATAGTTCAGTCTTCAACAACTATCTGAAAGCTTGCCTTGTATTCCGTGATAAAGGCGGTTTCGAAAGCTGTAAAGTCGGCATAGTGGAGAGGAACCTCATTGCGGTCGTCTTCCCACTTTTGCAGCGCTAGGCGTTTGGCATCAGCAATCAGATCCGCTTCTTCCAAAATGCGGGTGCCGTTTTTTTCTTGATAGAGCATGGCAATCACCTCGTTTAAGCAAGTTGCGGCTTATTTTTTAGGAAAACGAGCCAAGCTGGCGTAGCCTTCCAGTTCTTCTTCAATCCGTAAGAACTGATTGTATTTTTCGACCCGTTCACTGCGGGCCATAGAACCTGTCTTGATTTGGCCAGCATTCATTGCTACTGCAAAGTCAGCGATAAAGGTATCGCCAGTTTCACCGGAACGGTGGGAAATCATCGTGCTGTAGCCATTTTTACGAGCCATTTTGATGGCAGCAATGGATTCAGAAACTGTCCCGATTTGGTTCAATTTGATCAAGATGGAGTTAGCAACCCCGCGGTCAATCCCTTCTTGGAAGATGGCAGGATTGGTAACAAAGATATCGTCACCTACCAATTGGATGTCGTTGCCCATTGCATCAGTCATCGCTTTAAAGCCATCCCAGTCATGTTCAGAGAAGCCGTCTTCAATGGAGATGATGGCTGGATATTTTTTAACCAGTTCTTGATAGTAGGTCAGCATTTCGGCAGAAGTCATTTCTTTGCCTTCAAAGTTGTAATGTTTGCTTTCATCAGACCAGAATTCGCTGGAAGCAGGGTCCAAGGCAATCGCAATTTCTTCACCTGGAATATAGCCAGCTGTTTTGATTGCTTCGTACAAGATTTCGATAGCTGCTTCTGTGCTGCCTAGTTTTGGAGCAAAGCCGCCTTCATCACCAACAGCTGTTTCCAACCCTTTTTTAGCAAGAATGCTTTTTAGTGTGTGGTAGATGTTGGCAATTTTTTCTACGCCGTCGCGGAAAGATGTCCGTTTTACTGGTGTGATCAAAAATTCTTGTACGTCGATGCCGCTGTCAGCATGAACCCCACCGTTGATTACGTTGAAGAAAGGTTGCGGCAATTCCAAATCAACGCCACCAAGGTAACGGTACAGTGGCACTTTTTTGCTTGCAGCTGCAGCACGAGCCACCGCCATGGAAACACCTAAAATAGCATTGGCACCCAGACGGCCTTTATTGGCAGTGCCATCCAAGTCAATCATGATTTGGTCAATTTTTTGTTGATCAAAAGGACTTTGACCTACCAAAGCATCTTTAATTTCAGTG
The DNA here is from genome assembly GCF_049166715.1 of Enterococcus infantis. Lineage (NCBI taxonomy): Bacteria > Bacillati > Bacillota > Bacilli > Lactobacillales > Enterococcaceae > Enterococcus > Enterococcus infantis. Next base: position 167,026 of record NZ_JBMHFB010000002.1, read on the forward strand.
TTGACGTTAGTGACAGCTTTCATAACGCCTTTGCCTTGCAGACGATCGCCGCCGTCCCGCAATTCAACTGCTTCACGATCACCGGTAGAGGCACCAGATGGCACTTCTGCACGGCCTAATGTGCCGTCAGATAACAAAACATCGGCTTCGACAGTGGGATTACCGCGGGAGTCGAATACCTCCCGGGCTTTGATATTTTCGATAGTAACTTGTGACATGATGATTCCTCCAATTTCAGTTGATTTTTTTGGGAGGTGTCTAGAAATAAAAATGACACCTGTTGACGAAAATGCTCCTCCAGGCTGCAAGGCAACACAAAGAAACTTCGGCAACAGGCGTCATCAGCTTTTCAGCGGTTATAGGGAACACCATCCCTGATTCATGTATTATGCTAGCACGATTTGTGATTGGTGACAAACAAGAACGCTTGAAGTCAGTATTGGTCAAAAAAACCTTCTAGATTCTGTTGCTAGTTTGCTCGTGGGCACTGGTTGAGAAAATGTGAGCTTGACCGATTCTGTAAATCGTCTGGACAGCGAAACACTCTTGCTATTTAATTGTCAATTTTAAGACTCCGTTTTCTGCTGGTCGTTAGTTTGGATTGGGGTTGCCGGAACATCTTCAATCACCCGCAGCTCTAAAACGGCTTTTTGCCAGATGGCGCCGTTCATCAGGAAGACCTTATCCAAGTGTTGATGAACATAGCCAATGTCATATTCCAATAAGGCTTTTTCACCGGCAAACACTTGATGACGATGATGATAGTCGCCCTTGCGCCGGGGCGTGTCAATCCAGTTGGCTGAATCAGCACTGTAGCTGGCATGAAGAATCTTGACACTGCCTTCCAGAACCTTGAGCTCCAGCTGATGATGACCGGGAGTGGAAAAGTGTAAGGTATGGAGACGTTTTTTGCCAAAGAAGGGTTCCAGTAAGATAGTTTCAGCTGTGCTCTTTTCAGTTAAGTGTGATTCAGGCGTTTGTTTCGATGTGTGTTCTGTCGTATGTTCGGACATATCAGTGTTCCTCCTGTTTGGTAGCAGCAGAAGTTTTGGCAATTTCTGAGAGACGTAGACCGGCGTGGTGTTGCAGCCGTACTGTTTTCGGATGAACGATCAGCTGGGAAGTATAGATGCCTTCGTGACCAGAAACGTAGTAACTGATGAAAGCAGCCGCAACATAATAAGGCAGTGCAGTGGCCCCAAAGAGATCGATTCCCAACATAATCGTGGTTAATGGCGCATTTGCCGCACAACCGAAGACAGCAATCAGCCCCATCGCAGCAAATAGTGCCGGTGATTGGTGGAAAAGTTGTGCGATACCCGAGCCCAATGTTGAGCCAATATCAAACAACGGCGTCACTTCGCCCCCTTGGAAACCGGCTCCCAGACTGAGACTAGTGAACAAGAGCTTGGCTACTGGATCCAGCAGACTGGAAGTTCCTTTGAAAGCATCATCCATCATCCACAAGCTCAAGCCTTCAAAACGCTGGCCGCTGACAACTAACATCAGTACCACCACGATTCCAGCACTCACAAAGGCCCGCAAGAATGGCTGAGTAATGGTCTTTTTGTAAAAAGCTTTGAAAAAATGAGTCAATGCGGCAAATGCGCGACCAAACAATCCAAAAGCAATCGCGGCGACAATGACTGCTAACAACAATTGCCCAGTGACTTCTGGCAGCTGTCCGATTGCGTGGCCTTCGTGAACAGTCCCCAGCGACAAAGCAACAAAATTACTCAAGTAAGCAGCGGTGAAACAAGGAATTAACGCTTTTCGTTCCAGACGGCCAATATAAGCCATTTCCATACCGAAAAAAGCCCCCGCCAATGGGGTACCAAAAATAGAAGCAAAGCCCGCACTGATACCGGCATGAACTACAATCTTACGGGCATCTTTGTTCAGCGGGAACAGGCGACCTAATTTGTTGGCAACCACGCCGCCAATTTGAACGGCGCTGCCTTCGCGACCGACAGAAGCGCCAAATAAATGGGACAAAATAGTGAAAATAAAGGTCATGATTCCCATGCGTACCGGGACGTGGGCCTCAGTCTGGATGCTTTCGATAATCAGATTGTTTCCTTTGTCAGAACCTTTACCGAACTGTTGGTAGCTAAATGCTGTGGCTACTCCCAGCACCGGCAACAAGTACAAGAGCCAGTTGTGGCCATCGCGATAGGTACCCACCCAATGAAGTGCTGCCAGTAAATAATGAGAGAAAATACCGGTAAGAACAGCTGTCAGCAGGATGGCAGCATACATCACGAGTAGGTTTTTTAAAGCGGCTGTAGTAGTCAGTGCTGCTGAATCGCCAGTAGCAGTGGACTTGTGATGGTGGTGAGTTCCAGTATCCGGCTGAGGCTCTTTCTTAGTCCGGTTGCTGTAGGACTGTCCAGTAGACGGAGTATCCGCAACTGATGCAGCCGTTGAGGGCGGCGGAGTTTCTTGCGTGTGGTGCAGGTTGTGTTTTTCTGGTTCCATTTAAATTCCTCCTGAAAAATCGGTGAACGAGGCTGCGGCGCTGCGGTGGCCATTTTGATCCGCTGCCAGCTCCCAGCTGGCTGTTGCGCTGATTGGTTTGAAAATGAAAAAAAGCCAATGATCCCTGCAAAAGTTTGCAGAAGTCATCAGCTGTATCAGCGGTTTTGGCTGCCCAAGGGAGACGTTCATTCCCATATAAAGTTGCTTGTTTATGATACCACGCTTTCCTTGAAAGTCAAGTAGGACAAGCGTCTGTGGTAAAAAAAACGGAAATTGGAGCTGGCAGGTGACGCCCAAAGCACCATACCCATCTCTTCGTAAACACCTTGCGAACACGCGTTACTTACAAAAAATCCCATAATGTCCGCAGCAGCGGAGAAGAATAACTTTCTCGGCGGCAGACTAGCGTGATATCGTTTGATAACTTCAGCTGCGGAACTGTTAAAGAGACTAAGGTTCCGGCTGTCAGCTGTGCTGTTACTAGTGGTTCTGGCAAAAACGCAATACCGAAGCCAGCGAGGCAGGCAGCAATCAAGGTCTGGGAATCCACGCTTTCCCATTGGGGTTGAACCGTATAGCCGGCTAGTTGTAGGGCCGCAACGAATGTTTCCCGCACGGCACTGCCGCGTTCTCGTAATAACAGGGGCTGCTGTAGTAGACGATTGAGAGACAGACGATAATCGGGAAAAGAGGCTGCCACAGAGGGTGTAGCCACGGGAATAATGGCATAGTTGGCAATCTTTTTAGTGCGGAGATTCTGACGGACAAGCTGGCCTTCAATTACTGCCAAATCGACTTTTCGCTGTTCGAGCAACGCCAACGATTGTTGGGCAGGGTAGATTTGTACCGAAAAGGCTGCTTCAGTGAAGGCAGAGGCCGCCTGGCGAAAATCCTGCAGTCTACCAGCCAGACAAGTTTCACCATACGTGATACAAGCAGCGATATTCAAAGGGCTTTCGGCTTCTAAGTGGGGCAGCTGTTGGTTCAAGGCTGTAAAATCTTGCATCACTGGTCCGAGCCGCGCTGCTAAAATTTCTCCGGTTGTAGTGAGGCGCACGCTGCGATGTAGGCGATGAAATAACGGCGTTTGACATTCTTCTTCCAGCTCCTTGACAGCATGGGAGACTGCCGATTGGGTGAGGTAAAGATTTTCGGCGGCCTTGGTGAAATTATTTGTTGCTACGACTTCCAGAAAGATATGTGCTTGTTTGAAATTCATAAGCTGCCTCCTGACAGATTTTTTTATACGTCTTATCAAGCAGGCCTCTTAAAGATAAAGATTGCCAAGGCGAAAAAGACGTGATAGCTACCCCTTGATGGGACCAGGCTATTTAGAACCGGTATTATATGTTAGTGATTCGAGAGTAAAGAGCTATGTTTCCTGAATACCTTGTTGATTAGAAAAGTTGACATGAATAAAATTCATCTTTAGACCATTATACTATTATTTCACAGATGGTAAAACAGCTTCTATACTAGATAGAGTAACAACAGTTGAGCATAACAGAAATATAGATAATGCTAGTTTTTGCTCGCTATCATCTGGCCGATTTGGTGCCGCAGATTATATATTATGGAGGAGTTTGTTATGGAAAAAGGGAAATTGTATTTGTGGCTAATCTATGTCAATTTGTTTATCTCCACCTTCACTTTTGGCGGCGGCTATGTGGTGGTACCTATGATTCGTAAATATTACGTAGAAGAAAAAGAGCTTTTTGACGAAGATACCTTGATGGAAATGGCAGCCATTGCTCAGTCTTCTCCTGGGGCTATCGCTATCAATTTAGCTGTCTTGGCTGGCAAAGAGGCGGCCGGCTATCCGGGAGCGTTGATCAGCGGACTTTGTGGAATTACGCCTCCCATTATTATTTTGGGCTTGATTGCCGGCTGGTACCAAGAATTTGCCCAAAATCGGACTATCATGGCAGTTTTAGCAGGGATGCAGGCTTGCGTGACAGCGATGATTGTAGATCTTGTGATTGATATGTGCCAGCTGATTTTCAAAGAAAAAAATCCGCTACTTTTGGGTTTAATTCCCTTTGCATTTATTGCCAACAGCTTTTTCGGTATTAATGTCGTAGCTATTTTAGCAATCAGTGGTGTGCTATGTGTCGCTTCTTTGTGGTGGAAAAAAGATCGTGGGGTGCTGAACTGATGGGGATGCTTTTTATACGCTTTTTTAAGATTGGTTTGCTGAGTATCGGTGGTGGGTACGCAATCATTCCTTTGATTCAAGCAGAAGTCGTGACTCGTGAAGGATGGTTAACGGAAAGGACCTTCACTGACATTATCACCATCTCTCAGATGACACCGGGTCCGCTAGCTGTAAATACCTCGACTTTTGTCGGGATGCAGCTGGAAGGATACGGCGGAGCTATCGCAGCCACGGTAGGCTGTGTCTTGGGCGGTATTTTGATTTCTTTGACCTTACTGGTCTTTTTTAAAAGGTATCAGGAATCTAAGGCGGTTTTTGCCATTTTAAATGGCTTAAAGGCTTCTTCTGTAGGACTAATCATGTCCGCTGGCTTCACGATTATCTTGCTGACCTTCTTTGGTTCAGGGACTACAATACATTGGCACAGCTGGTGGACTCAAATCGATTGGCTAGCTGTGGGACTATTTGGGAGTAGCTTAGTGATTCTACGCAAGACAAAGATCAATCCGATTTGGGTAATGATGGCCGCTGGCTTTGTTGGCTTTTTGTTGTATAGATGAGAAAGAATTTAGTTTTAGCTGTACTAAGAAATAGTGTTCGGTCAGCATTTTTCAAAGCATCACCGTACCTGTATCACAAGGATTATCGGACTGACGTGTTCGGTGCGATCAGTTGAAAACCCAGCGACTCTTGCTTTCTATAAACAGAGTGATAGACTCGAAGTGAGAAAACGTTTTATTTTATAGAACAAAATGGAGGCAATCATATGAAATTTACTGTATTGTACTACTCTCGTACCGGTAATACCGCAGCGATGGCAGAAGAAGTGGCGCGAGGGATTCATCAAGTGCCGGGCGCTGAGGTTAAAGTCAGCTCGCTGGAGAATCTTGACGAAGATTGGCTCAACGCGAGTTCCTGTGTAATTCTGGGATCTCCTACTTATATGGCAGATCTGGCAGGAGTCGTGAAATGTTGGCTAGAAACTGCTGGTCACATCTATCAGTTATCAGGGAAGCTTGGAGGTGCTTTTGCAACGGCCCATTTCCCTCATGGTGGCGGGGACATTGGTATCCAGTCAATCTTGCATCATCTGTTGGTAGCAGGCATGATGGTCTATTCCGGCGGAGATTCCCTGGGAGACCCGGTAATCCATCTGGGACCGGTGGCACTTTCCGAAGACATCCACGCTGCCGACGAACTGTTTTGGATATACGGCCGTCGTATGGCTGAACAAGCGATGCGGCTATTTGAAAAATAGTTGGTGTACGGGTAAGGAAAAAGGTTCGGAAATTATTGCTTTCTTAGAAGGATTCTTCGCAAAAAGACGGTCCATAAGAGTATTGGATACGTTGGTTATTAAAGATTTCATCAGAAAGTTATAAGAGATGTTTACGATTTCTTTCACTATTTTACGTTTTATGATAGAATAATTATAATAAAATGAGAAATAGTGAAAAGGGAGTAGGCAGAAGAGATGGAAGGTTTTTTGATCAAGCTTTTGGGGCGACCGGAGTACGCGCGAATCCTGATGGAAAGCAAACTTGCGTTGATGTTGATGCTAGCGCTGCTTTTTTTGAGTGGAGCACTTTTGGTGCGAGGTTTTAAGCGTCTGCATACTGATATTTTGGCTGGTACAGCTTGCCTTTCCGGTGGTCTCGTTCTAATTATTGTTTTGTTCTATGGGATGATCTTTATCTCAGTATTTGGAATCAATCTTCCTTAACAAATGAGAGCATTGACATCAAAATGATAAAAAACACGGTAGAAACTGGTTTGTATCCGTTTCTACCGTGTTTTTTTGTTTTTCCAAGCTAACTACGATGCATAGGTAATGACGACTTCCTCAGAAAGCTGAAAAAATTAGGTCGTTACCGCCGAAAAGATTAAGTCCGTACAAGAATAAAAGGATACCATTTAGAATAAAAGATAAAACGATGATTCCATAGCGAATGGTGAAGTAAGAGTAACCTTCTGGCTGAAAATTACTGTGTCGCGGTCCGCGATAGCGAAACATCAGCCACAATAAGCCAATGGTCAAGGCTGACTGGATAAGGATGCCAATCAGTTCCAAGCCCTTATTAGGAAAAAAATACAGCTGCACAAAATAACTTCCGGCGGCCAAGAGATCCAAAAGAAGCGCAACAAACGGCATAACTGCCACCTCATTTCTAGTTTGGGAAGATGATAGCACATCTGTGCCACAGCTGTAAAATAGCGGCTATCATCTAGGCTGCATTAATAAAAAAGCGACTACTTAGGAAATCCGAAATAGTCGCTTACATATTTTGAACTTATTTTTTATCGTCTTTGCCTTTGATATCGTCGATGAGTTCGTTGGCTTTAGCAGCAACATCATCAGCGGCATCTTTCGCTTTGTCTTTGAGTTTGCCGAATTCTTGTTGGATCTTACCCTTCAATTCTTCAGAGTCATCCCCGGTAACCTTGCCTTTGACTTCAGTTGTTTTGCCCTTGACTTCGTCTTTGTCCACCATGTGTGAAGACCTCCTTTGATTTGTGGTACTGGGCGGAATTTGAATTGCCCTAAATCCAGTCTATCATTCGAGATGTTTTGCGGCAATTAACTTGCTTTTGTCCGTGGCTGTGGTGGCGGGTTTTGCTTCTTAGAGAGGCTACTGTAAACGTGAGGGACAGGCTCGTATCGATACTAAAACAACCGGTAACCGCAAAAAATCGCAGTCGCCGGTTGTCTGGAGCCTTCTGAAGTTGTGTAGCCGTCAAATCTGTAAAAAAAGCTATCAGCCAAACTCAGAGTTTTCGTTCAAAAGGATCACTAGAGATACCTTGAGCGAGCACTTGTTTGGCATACTCCTGTGCGGAAAAGAGGGAGTGATCCCGATAGTTGCCGCATTCTTTAGCAGAAACTGCCGGAACAAAATCGGCAGCAACTACGTGATTTTCCAACACGGTTTTCAGGGCATCCCGGACTTCTGTGGTGGAATGTTCGCCCCATAAAATCAAATAGTAGCCGGTGCGACAGCCCATCGGCGACAAGTCAATGACGCCTTCTAGATGATCTCGTAGATTGACTGCCAACAAGTGTTCCAAAGTGTGCAGAGCTGCAGTTGGCAAAGCTGCTTCATTTGGTTGTAAAAAACGCAGGTCGTATTTTTCGATATGTGCACCGTTATGGTCTTCTGATCCCGCCAGTCGTACGTACGGGGCCTTCACCAGGTTGTGATCCAATTCAAAACTTTCTACTCGTGCCATCGAGATTCCTCCAAATCATGATTGATAATCCACTGCCCTAAGAGTAAGAGCTGTCGTCGATTCAAGTTGGGGCAATGATACCAGAGAATCCGTGGGGGGACAAGTAGATTTTTTATAGAAGAAAAAAGATACGGATAGGTTCTAAGACTAAAGACTGATTTTTCGTAAAGAGCTAAAAAAATCAGCTTATTTACTTCACCTGTCGTAGTAAACATGCTATGATTACTTTGACAGATGGAGTACTTTTGAAAAGCTCTAGTAATTACAGCAAAGACCGCAAGAGAGTTTGATACTGGCAGTCGACTGATTGAGGTGACTGCAAAAAGAGAAGACTCCATCCGAAAAGATACCAAGGGTTGACCTAAAAGGAGGCGAGGCGATGATTTCCAGTGATGGCATCCGGGGGTACAATGACGCAATTATCCTAACGCTTTTGGCAGAAGGCGATTCTTATGGCTATGAAATTTCCAGGGAAATCAAAAGCCGGACCGATGAAGGTTACGTAATTAAAGAAACCACTTTGTATTCGGCCTTTACACGACTGGGTAAGCAGGGCTTTATCGAGGCATATCCTGGTGAAGTGACTCACGGGAAAAAGCGCACCTATTACCGAATTACCAGCTCCGGTCGCGAGTTTTTACAGGGAAAAATTGAGGAGTGGCAGCTGACCAAGCAGGTGGTAGATCGTTTTTTATCGACAATCCCCCCAGAGAAAGCCGCTAACGCCAGAGCAAATACGGAAAAAATGACAGAAGCAGGACTCTTGCCGACAACCGACGAATTAGGTTGAAGCAGGATAGCTTGATAGAAAGGGTTGGCTGAAAATGGAAACTATCACAAATTATCTGGAGACATTGTTCTTGACGCTACCCAAGACCCCTCAGACCCAGCAGGCGAAGGCGGACCTCTTGGCGGCGATGGAAGACCATTACCATGCATTGATTGAAGAAGGAAAAAGCGAACATGAAGCGATTGGCGCCGTAATTTCGGAATTTGGTTCCATTGATGAATTGAAAGAAGAACTGGAGTTGGAGTCTAGTGAATCAGTGAACCTGCAACAGGACAAGGAAAGTGATACCTCTAGAAAGTCTGTAAGCGAGTCAGCTGCCTTCGATGATGACTTTGGGAGTAACGCCACCGCGGATGCTTGGCCTAAAGACAAGACTTTCAATGGAAATGAGCAGACAGACCATAGCCAGGACACTCATCATACTCAGAGTGCGCGTCACCATCACGACCATAGTCATCGACAAGATCGCACCAATCTTAGTAGCGGCGAGGCCTATACTCCGGCAGGACCAGCGATTGAGCTAGAGGAAGCTGAAACATTTTGGCAATTGATCCGCCGATTTGCCCTCAAAATCTCAGGCGGCGTCTTGATTGCAATTTTGGGAGTGGCCGCAGTTATCTTCTTTGGCAGTCGTGGGGCAGACTTTCTCGGTTTGTCGGGGATGTTCATTTTTGCGGCAATTGCAGTTGGTCTCTTTATTACCGGTGGCATGAGCTATAGCGACGCCGCCAAACGTCTCGATGATCGTCCAATTGCAAAAGAGGTCCACGATGCGGCTAACCATCACACTGCACAATATAGTAAAAGTTTCCGCTTTTCATTAGTGTTGGGGATCATGACCTGTATTTTTGCTTTTGTGCCGCTGTTTTATTTTGGTTCTTATGGCTACAATGAAGCCTTCGGTGTGGCGTTATTTCTGGGAATCGTGGGCCTGGGATCATTTTTGATTATCTATGGCAGCATTGTCTACTCCTACTATAAAAAATTTGCCGACCAAGTAATCTTTATCTCTGACGAAGATGCCCCTGGTCCCAATGCCCGCCGGCAACGTGGCGAAGAAATCAGTCCAGTATTTGAAGCAATTGAAAAGGTGTACTGGCCGTTGGTGATGGTATTTTACTTCTGGTGGTCCTTTCATACCGGCAACTGGGCGTGGAGCTGGGTGATTTTCATGATCGCCGGTCCCGTATTCGCGGCTATCAAAAGTCTCTTTCGAATTAAAGAGTGATCCGGAGATAAGCAAAAAATAGACAACCGCCAACAGCCGATGAAATAGACGACTGCTGGCGGTTGTTTTCGTAGTGTTTAGGCGCAATGAATTCTTTGTGATCAAACTAAAAAGTGGCGCCCCCTGGTAGAAGGGGCGCCACTTTATTCTAGCCCACGACTGCCAGTTGAAGTCAGGCAGTTAGCGCAGGCTCAATCTTAAATTGTTCGGCCACGTATCTTGCGTAGGTCTCGTGGCTTTGCACCAGCTGATCGTGTTTGCCGGAGCCTGTAATGTGGCCTTTTTCGATAAAGTAAATCTTGTCAGAATCAACAATTGTCGCCAAGCGGTGGGCAATAACCAAAGTAGTTCGGCCCTTCATCAAGTTGCTGAGGGCTTGTTGGACTTTGGCTTCGGACTCGGAATCAAGGCTGGCGGTAGCTTCGTCCAACATCAGCACTTTTGGATCTCGCAGAAAGGCCCGTGCAATCGCCAGTCGTTGTCGTTGACCGCCGGAGATTTTGGCGCCCCGTTCGCCAACTTCAGTATCGAGACCTTTAGGCATTGCTTCAACAAACTGCCGTGCATAAGCGAGGTCCAACACTTGCCAGAGTTCTTGATCCGTGTACTCTTTTTCCAAACCATAAGTCAAATTGTAGCGAATTGTGCCGGCCATGATTGCCGAATCCTGAGAGACATAGCCAATTTGACGACGATAATCCGCCAATTGAATTTGCTCCACTGGTGTTGCTCCAAAGGTGATTGTGCCGGCTGTGGGTTCGTAGAAACGTTCCAACAGGCTGAAAGTCGTGGATTTTCCACCACCAGAGGGTCCGGCAAAAGCAATGATTTCGTTGGGCTTCGCTTCAAAGGAGATATCCGTGAGAATAGGGTCTGTTGGTGCATCCTCGTAGGCAAAATCTACATGAGAAACCCGCAATGTCTGGTGAGCGAGATCGACTTTTTGGCCACTGACAAAGTCTTCTGGTTCTTCATTCAATAGTTCGCGAACCCGGCGAGTTGAGCCGGCTGCTTTGGCGATTTCAGAAAACAAAGTGGCAATGATTGGCATTGCGCCAATGAGATTGAAGAGGTACATAAGAAAACTCATCAACACGCCGATGGACATCGCGCCGATTGCAATCCGATGCATACCGTAGGCCAACAGTCCAAAAACCATACTCATGAAAACCATCATCATGATTGGCTGCATTGCAGCATCGAAGACCGCTTCTTTTTTACCTACTTGATACAAACGATCCACTTCATCAGCGGCCCGTACTTGTGCTTGTTTTTCAGCGCCGGAAGTTTTGACCAAGCGGATTTCAGACAGCGTTTCAGTGGCAATTCCGTTGAAATGGCTCATGGCATCTTGTCGGATATGGCTAACCTTGGAGCCAAATGCCATCACTGGAAACATCAATAGAATCACGACCGGAACAGCAATGACCATTGCCAATGACATCCGCCAATCCATTTTGATCATCATATAAACGGTGCCGGCTACAGTAATCATGCTGGCGACAGTTTGTGGGAAAGTGACTGCCAACAGTTGCTTAACCTGGGAGGTGTCATTGGTCAAGCGACTGGACATCTCACCAGCCTTGACGGAATCAAAGTAAGAAACTTTCAACGTGGTTAACTTGGTCCATAAACGTTTGCGCATGTTTTGGATTACGTTTTCGCCGAAGATTCCCAACACAGTACCACCAATGGCCGAAACGACTGCCGACAAGATAAACAGACCGACAACTCTGATTAACAAGCTGTAGTCGATTCCTTTTTGAAAGTCGTTGACTAAATCTGCCGCCAATTTGGGAACATAGACTTGAACCGCTGATGAGCCAGCCAACAAAACCATGCCGATACCTAGTAGGCTGTATTTTGGTTGGGTCTGTTTGATGAGACCCATGAATTCCTTGAATGAAAATTTTGTTCCGTCACTGCGCACATTATCTGCGCCGGGACGACCGCCTCCACCTTGTGCCATCAGTTGCGTCCTCCTTTGTTATCGTCAAATCCACGACGGCCATCATGACCGTCCGGGCCACCACCAAAACTATGATTGCGATCGAATCTACCGCCGTTACGTTCACCGTGACCGCCACCAAATCCTGGTCGGCCACCATCAAATCCCGGGCGTCCGCCGCCAAACCCACCAAACCCACCAAAGCCGTTGAAGCCGCTTCGATTGATCAACTGTTCTCGGGCACGTCCAAAGTGAGCACTCATAGTGTTGAAGCGATCCCAACGTTCGTCATCTCCAAAGACTTCAACCAATTTTTCTTGGAAGGCAGGGCTGTTAAGATTGTCGTTCATGCGTTTTAGATAAGTGTTCAATTCGGTCAGTTCGGTTTCGCTGAACTCGGCGAACAAGACGTCTCGCAAAGTAGTAGCGATGGCACCGTGTTCTTGCAGACTTTCGCGGCCTTTGTCGGTGATTTTTACCAATGTTACTCGCGAATCGGTAGGGGATTTTTCCCGGACAGCGGTACCGGCTTCCACCAGCTTTTTGATAATCTGGGTGACGCTGGAAGGTTTGATATCTAAAACCTCTGCCAAACGTCCGGCAGTGACATTTTCTTCAGTTGCTAAGATGTTCAAAGTTTCAAAGGCATTGTCGGTCTTTTCTTCCACATCATAGGCAAAGCGCAAAAATGGCTGTTGTGCAACTTGCAGTAAATTCTCCAAAATCGTGTTCTTATTCATGATAGCCCTCCTGTTGGATAAATAGTTAGTTTCGTTTGTTGTCAACGAAATAAATTATAATCCGTTTATTTTGTTTGTCAACAAATAAACTAACTATTTTTCGAAATAGCCTTGCAAAGTTAAAAAAATCGAAATAACGAGCAAAGGAAAACACCGACTGCAAAGGAGCAATCGGTGTTTTTCGGTTTAAGTAGTCAATCCGGGTCGTTTTCCTTGGGCTTTCCAGCGGCTAATTGCTGCTCCCGGTATTGGATTGGCGGGATGCCAATTTTCTTGCGAAACAGTCGGCTAAAATAATGAGGATCGTCGTAACCGACTTTACCGGCGATTTCAGCGATTGGATAATGCAGGTTTGTCTGGCTCAAAAGTTCCTTGGCTTTTTGCAAGCGGCAGCGAATCAAAAGCTCCGAAAAAGTTTGTTGGTAGTCTTTTTTCAGGAGCTTATTCAGCTGAGAGGTACTGATGAACAAGGCCTGGGCAGTCTGTTGTAAGGAGATCGAACGGTCGAAATAATTGTTTTCGATATAGTCGTAGGCCATCTGAGAAAGAGGCTGGACCGCGGCTATAGCTGGTTGCGCTGGGACAGGAGCGGTTTGCAGTTGTTGTTCCAATTCGGTCAGCAGGTTTTTCAGATCAGACAGTGGGATTGGTTTCAACAGGTAATCATGGACTTTCAGAGTCAGGGCCTTGCGCACAAATTCGAAGTCGTCGTAACCGCTGATAACCACCAAAAGTGTCTCAGGATAGCGCTTGTTCAAGAGTGCAATTAAATCCAGGCCGTTGAAATCTCCCAGATTGATATCAATAAGGGCAGCGGCGATGGGCTGGGTTTCAAAACAGGCCAATGCGGCGGTGCCACTTTTGGCAGTGAGTACTTGAGAAAAGAAGCTGGTGGTGCGGCGAATATAGCCGGCGAGCCCTTCTCGTAACGCTTTTTCGTCGTCAACGATTAGCAGGTTTGTCATAGATGTGGGCCTCCTCGTCAGAAATGAAGGGTACTTGGATGCAAAATTCCGTAGCTGTTTCAGAACTGGTGATGGTCAAAGAAGCCCTATCTCCATATATCAGCTGCAATCGACGCCGAATATTGTACAGGCCAAAGCCGGTCTTCTCATCTTGCAAGTCCGCTTGATTCAGCCGTCTCAGTTGTTGAAGAGGAATCGGTGTGCCATTGTTGCCTACGACTAGCGCCAGCCCGGTATCTGTTTGGGAAACGGTGATCCACAGGCGAGACGGACGCACTGTCATGGTACGGATGCCGTGGTCAATCGCATTTTCCACTAGCGGCTGCAATAGAAAATGCAAGAGCCATTCTTTAGCAAGTGCCGATGGTAAGGTAATGGCGACTTCCGACAGTGCTTCGTGGCGGACCTGTTGGATAGCCAAGTAACTACGGACGTGAGCAATCTCATCGGCAACGGTACTCAATTCCCCACCTTGATTGAGACCTTTGCGAAAGAACGTGCTGAGATTTTCCAACATGGTTACCGCACTGTCGGTGTCGCCGCCCAGCACTTGCCATTGAATCGTGTTCAACGTGTTGTATAGAAAATGTGGTTGAATCTGTTCTTGCAAGACGCGCAAGGTTGCGGCGCGGTACTTGCTCTCGTTTTCGTAAACTTTGTCTAATGTCTGATTGAAGGCAATCGCTAGTTGAGCAATCTCTGCCGGCCCGTGGGTGTCAGCGCGAACAGTTTTATTGCCGGCCTGCACCTGCTGCATTGTTGCATCCAGTGCGAGGATGGGCTGCAGAATCTTTTTGAACAAGAGCAACAAGGAAAGACCCAATAAGACCAACAGGACTACTAAAACCAGCTGCACCACATGCAGCAGTGTTTCCGTACTGCCGCCGAGGCTCTTTTTGTTAACGATGTAATTCACTTGCCAATCTGGCAAATAATCAATGTCAGCAGTCAGCAACAATTGCCGTTTGTGGTCGATCACGGGTTGCGGCGTGCCGGAACCCAAGAGAATCCCCGTGCCGTCATAAAGATTTAAATCTTTTGCCAAAGACATGACTTTTTCTAAGGGAATCGCTGCCGCTAAATAGGTGATGTCGTCTGTCAAGGGTTGTTTGAGGCGATACAAGATTACCACGGCTTCATGATGGTCTTCTTTTGAAATCAATTGATCACTGACAGTATAGGTCAATTGCGGATTGGCCGCCATTTCCTGATAGTAGGGGCGATTACGTACTGAAAATCCGGGAATGATGGGATCAGCAGAATAGGAGGTGCCGTTTTTTGAGACTAAACGAATAGAGAGGTAATTGTCCGGCTCCGTTTGCACCAAATTTTCTGTCTCGGCAAAAAAATGTTGTCGGTCATAGGTTCGCGTATTGGGCAGTGCAGCCAATAACCGCAGTTCCGCCAACCGTTCGCCAAACCAACTATTGATCTGGCTCGTCCGGTTGTTGACAAATTTTTGTGTGATGGAACGGTTCAAGGGAATTGTGTTGCGGGTCAATTCGTAGTGGAAGACCCCTGTCAAAGCAGCCGTCAATCCGAAGAAGGCCGCCAGAAAAATTAGAATCGTTGTCTTTTTGATGGATGTCACAGCTTGTCATTCTTTCTTGTGCTTATTTTCACAATTCGAGCAGAAAGTCCACCTGTATCGCAGATTGTCCAACTCTTTTTGGCACCCCTCCTATTATACTGGTCTTGCGAGAAAAAAATAGCCATGGAGGAAAAGAACCTATGAAAAAGATGTTTAGCAAAATCGGTCTTTGTCTGGCGACATTGGCCTTATTGACGGCTTGTGGCAGTGGGTCAGCTGATAGCAGCCAAGCCAAAACAGTGGAAGGTGTCGGCAGCGGCAAGCACGGCGATATCAAAGTCAGCGTGACCTTCAAAGACGATAAAATTCAAGACATCACTGTCAAAGAGCAAAAAGAAAACGAAGTGCTGGCAGAGCCGGTTTACACGGAATTAAAAGAAACTATTATGTCTCAAAATACAGCGGATGTGGATGTCGTCAGCGGCTCCACTGCCACCAGTGAAGGCTACTTGGCGGCGGTTAAAGATGCTATTGAAAAATCTGGTTTGACACTGGCTGCAGTCAAAGCTGCTCAAAAACAGACAGACAAACTGGCTGACCAACAAACTTATGACGTCGTAGTGGTAGGTTCTGGTGGGGCAGGCTTCAGTACTGCCATTGAAGCAGCGGAAGCAGGCAAGAAAGTAGTTCTGATTGAAAAGATGCCGGCAGTCGGTGGGAACACATTGATCTCTGGTGGTGAAATGAACGCACCAGGCAATTGGGTTCAAAAGAAGCTGGGAATTACCGGCGACTCAGTGGAAAGCTACTATGAAGATACCATGAAAGGCGGCGACAATCTCGGTGATCCTAAGATGGTGCGAATCATGGCGGAAAATGCCTTGGCTTCGGCAGAATGGCTGAAAGACGATGTGAAGGTTGAATTTCTTGACGATCAACTGTTCCAATTCGGCGGCCACAGCTACAAACGGGCCTTGATTCCAGTAGGACATACTGGTCAAGAAGTGATTACCAAACTGAAGAAAAAAGCAGAGACTCTCGGCGTGAAGATCCTCGTAGATACCAAAGCCGATGAACTGATCCAAGATAAAAGTGGCAAAGTTACCGGCGTTAAAGCGACTTATAAAGAAAAACAAGCTGTGACTTTCAATGCAGAAGATGCCGTAGTGCTCACCACTGGCGGTTTTGGTTCCAACATTGAAATGCGTAAAAAATATAATCCAGAATATGATGAACGCTACCTTTCCACCGATACCGAAGGAACTACTGGCGACGGGATTGTAATGGCACAAAAAGCTGGTGCCGCCCTCACCAACATGGAAAGTATCCAAACCTATCCAGTGGCCAATCCGAAAACCGGCGTCATTTCTTTGTTGGCAGATACTCGTTTTGACGGGGCAATTTTGATCAACCAAGAAGGCAATCGTTTCGTAGAAGAGTTGGAACGTCGGGACGTCATCTCAAAAGCGATTCTCTCTCAAACAGGTAGCTACACGTATCAACTTTGGAACGACGGCATCGACGCAATCTCCAAAACCAAAGAAGCCCATGAGGACGAATACAATGAACTCATCGAACAAAAATTGCTGGTGAAAGCCGATACCTTAGAAGAAGCGGCTGCTTTCTTTGACATCGACTACAACAACTTGAAAAAGACTGTGGAAAAAGTCAACGAATACGCCAAAACCGGTAAAGACAAAGACTTTAATCATCGAGGCGGTCTGGTTTCCCTGGCTAAAGGACCTTATTATATCGAAAAAGCAATCCCTTCAGTTCACCACACGATGGGCGGTCTGGTAATCAACGAAAAAACCGAAGTCTTGGACGAAAAAGGGCAACAAATTCCCGGCCTTTATGCGGCAGGTGAATTGACTGGTGTCATTCAAGGATCCAATCGACTGGGAGGCAATGCCATCACCGACATCATCACTTTTGGTCGAATCGCAGGTCAAACGGTAGGTAAATTATAAAACACAGCAGTCCGTAATTTTCCCGGATAGTATAGGGAATAGGACAATCGTTGAGTCACCCTCCTGTGAAGCGAACAATACCAAACGTGAGCCACAAGCAAAAGAGAAGTCACTTCCATTAAAAGTAGTGGAAGTGACTTCTCTTTTTATTGTTAAAAAGTTCAAAGGTTGACTTCTCTTGACACGTATGCAATGTTCCCTCTTCGGACTAAGACATCAAGAAGGTCACAAATCTTTTCCATCCCTATCCTTTTTATTAATTGGGGTTAAACATCCGTTGTTTAGCACTTGGAAATTACTTAGGTCACATTTTCTTTTCTTGCAAAAAAAGAGCCCCAGCAAAGGGACTCTGATTAGCTTCTATGTGCATTTTCTAGGAAAATAAGGTGCAAGCCAGAAATTATCATGGCGCAATATGTCAAAAGGTTTATTGAGGAGGCACTACTTCCCAGATTTTTTCTTCAAAAAAATCAAACATAGTTGTCAGCCCCTTTATTTGTTTTGTGCTTATAGTGTACAATCTCGAAAGGAAGATAAGACAAAAATGTACGCATTTTCGTCAGAAAAAAAGGGTGAATTGCATGGAACACCAATCGCTAATCAAAAAGCTTAGAACAGATAGAGGGATTTCTCAGGAGAAACTGGCTCAAGGAATCTCACGACGCAGTACTCTAGCTTCGTTTGAGAGACAGGCTACCAAAATCTCCTATGACATGCTCGTTCAATACTTGGATCGCATGAATATTACTTTGGAAGAGTACCAATTTTTGCTGGACGATGGCAATCTCAGCGAAAAACGTGGAATTTCTGTGCTTTTCTATCAAAAGTTAACCAAAGAATACGATGCTGCTTTTTCCGACATGCTTTTTCAGAAGTACAATGAAACCGGGGAAAGCTATTATCAGCTCTTGCGTTCGGAATACTTATTGGTCATGAAAAAGGATAATCGTGATCTAGTAATTGACGAAGCAAAAGAAAAGCAGGTCCTCTCAGTATATCTGGATGCCATTGAGGATTGGGGCCGGTTTGAGCTGGCAATTTTTATCAATACACTGTTTTGTTTTGACGATGACTATATCCTGATGCATTTCAAACGATCCGTGAAAAAGATGAAAGGTTATATCGATAATCTCTATTATAGTCGGGACATTTTGGCCTTTTTAATCAACGGTGTGGTTCTAGGCTTCGAACGTAAGTCAAAACAGCTGTTTGATGTATTCTTTCCCGAACTGCGCTTTTTTGCCGACGAGTTAAAAAGTATGGAAGCAGATATTACCTGGCGGGTCTTCCAGTTTTTATCCACCGACGACATCTACAGTAATAAAAAGAAGTACGAGTTGTTCTTTATTCTAGAGTATCTGGGAAAAGAGGAGTACATCTCTTACATTGAAAAAAATTTACCAACATCAGATTGAATAACACAAACAAACTTATGACGAAAAACCGTACAAAATTAACTGCCGGTGTATCCAGTTTCTATCATAGAGGCAGAAGCTCTCTGATTAAGTAATATCTAGTCGGTTTAGAACAGCTTCTGGGGACCATCTGGATTGATTGGATTAAATAGACAGGAGACACACATGAGAAAAATGAAATTGAATAGTAAATTGCTCCTGGTTGAGTTATTGGTGATTTTTGGCTTTATTGCCTGTCACCTGACTCCGGTGATTGCAGTAAGAACCTCTCTTGTATTCTCGGGATATTTTAAAAGCGGGCTTACCAGTGGTATCACTTTTGAAAAAAAGACAGATACCGGCCACTCGGTATACAAAGTTGAAGATGCGCCGATTGAAAAGGCAACTGGAGGTCGTCTAGATTATATGGAGGTGCGACGATATGCTGGTATCTTCTACTTTGCCGAATATTTAGGACAAGGATAACTTGGGGGTAAAAAATTGTTATGTAAAAAGAAGCTGCAGTGCACTTTGATCGTCAGTTGAGCTACTCTATGTAGAATCTAGACATTTTTGGGGGGAATTAAAATTATCTTACTCTATCTGGCAGTCTATCTGGTACTCTTGATTTTTCTAGTCATTTTATATTTTTTGAGTAAAACGGAAAAAACAAAAGCTAGTCTAAAAAAGTTTTTTCTCTTCTGTGCACTTGCCATTGGACTTTGGAGTGGCTATCTTTATTACGACAATTATGCGAAACAAACGCTTATCGCAGAAAGTGTGTCACCTACCAAAGAGACTACGCTTAAAGTGATTCAACTGGGTAGACCGACGTTATTAAAAGGAACAAGGCTGCGAGTAGTAAGCCCGCAAAATCAGGTCACACATAGTTTTTCCTATCAAAAAGAACCTTATTTTTCTAGCTGTGATATTGTCGTAACCTGGGAAAATGACGAAAAAGCGACGATTGATTTTTTTCAGGAAACCTCTCTTCAAAAAGATAAAACAGTGCCGTACCGGTCCCTTCACTATGTTAAAGGAAAAGGCGTGTCCTACTAATGCTGTTTTTCGGGAGAAGTCAGCTAAACTATGATGCGATATGAAGACAACCACCCAAGAAGTGATTTTGTACTTCTTGGGTGGTTTTTTGTCTAAGGGAATTCTATCAGTGGATTCTTAACTGGAACTGTCAGGTCATGGCAAGGAGATACCAACATGAAAAAATAACGGATCACAATTCAGCTGAAATCCAGGTTGTCAATAAAATAGTCTAAAACGCATACAGGTCCATATAGACGCAATACCGACGAAGGGTTACTATGAAGATAACAGATGGTTGGTTAAACAATTGAATTATTTACGATCCTCATCGGAGAGTGATTCCTTCTCTTTTTCCAATTGTTAGCTATCACGGATCCGTCATTAGAGAGTAAAAAGCTTCATTGGATTCTAACGTTATTTTTGAAAGTCCAAGCGGATGCTTTCTTTTGATAATTGATCATATTTGATTGGATGTAGTAATAGTATGTTTTCACAGGGAATATTGTTGATTGGATACACTGGAGCGATAGAAAGGAAGAAAATCATGTCATTCAAAAGTACGAAAGTCATAGTTTTAATGCTGAGTTTGGTGTTGGTTCTAGTAGGCTGCTCTTCAAAAGATGAACAACGAAACTTAACTAAAATTCCTGAGTCACAAAATTTACTAGTTACAGGAAATCGTCCGCTGGGCAAAGATCAGATTGGCAAAAAGCTTGGCGAAGTAAAAAAAGCAGTCAATCCAGATGCAGGTGCTGACCTGGCAGATTGGGATTCTACCAACTTACCAGTCGGCACAGAAATCTATCAGGTTCTCGGGGAGATAGACAATGCCAAAGGAGATTATTTTGCCTATAAAAAAGATGGGAAGTTTTACTTGTTTTATGAATTTTTCGAACGAAAATAAGAGCATCACAAGCTGCTTTTTGAAGAGTATTAAGTCGATAACAAAATTAATAGCTGTTAAAGACAACCGGTCCTATTGCTAGAGGAGCCGGTTTTTTTGTAGCTTATCAAACCGCTTCAGTGTGCTTTTTACTTATAAAGTTTTTGAAATAGACAGATTGCTACGGGTAAAGACCAGTTGTTACTTACTTTGCCTTGCGTTTTTTTCTACGGGTTATTCCCGCATTCGCCACTGACTAGGCGAGATGCCGTTTTTCTGGCGAAAGAGGGTGGAGAAGTAGTGCTCGTCAGCGAAGCCTAAGCGGTCGGCAATCTCTTGGATGCTCAGGAGTGTCTCTTTAAGGAGTAATTGCGCCAGCTCCAGTTTTTTGTCCAGATAATAATCATAAGGAGTCTGTTGCAAGTATTTTTTAAACTGGCGGGTCAACTGGGAGGAGGAGAGATTGACGGCAACAGCAGCCTGTGCCACAGTGATCCGGCTATCCTGTAGGTGGTTTTCTAAGAAAATTTTGGCCTGTAAAACAGCCTCTGGGATCAATCGTGGACGTGCCGGTTGTTGCGCCGCCAAGTCGAAAATCAGCTGATGAAACAGCAGTGAACTGCTGCGGCTGCGTTCAGCAGGAGAAAGCTCTTTTTCGCAAAGGGCTAGTAGCCTATCAAAATCGGTAAACAGGTCAGTAGCCGGAAAAAGGATACGATCTTGGAGTTGATAGCTCTGTAATAGGTGATCTACCAAGGTCCCAGTCACATTGACCCAGATTTTATGCAGTGGCTCTTCGGCAGCAGACCAGTAGTGATGATCGTGTCCTGCCGGCAAAAGATAACAGTCTCCGCCTTGAACAGAAAAGGCAGTGTCATCGATCACCAAGGTACCCTGTCCAGAGAGAACATACTCGAGACTCCAAATGGCCGAAGACCGACGCTCCACTCGATAACTTTCAAAAGGAAAGGTGATTCCAGCTAGCTCAATGCGAAAAATTTCGGGAGCAGCAAATTGTTCGGGTAAAAAGCTCAAAATATATTCTTTGATCATGCGTGGATTCCTCACTTCAATGGCGTTATCCCGGATGGAATTTCAATTCTATGGTTGTATACTATACCTGACAAGAAAAAACGTCAACGGAGGAAAGACTATGACATCACAAGCCAATCAACAAGCTAAAACTGTCGCAATACCACGACCAGAGCATCCTCAGCCGCAATTTCAGCGGGAAAACTGGCATAACTTAAACGGAACTTGGCGCTTTGCCTTTGACTTTGGTCGCAGCGGCCAAGATCGCAAATGGTATGCCGTTTCTGCGGCGCAAACTTTTTCACCAGCAGAAAAGCAAGCCCTCGAGGAGCCTATTTTTGAAAACTGGCAGACGGCTCCCAACAACGATCCTTTTGACAAAAAAATCCAAGTTCCTTTTTGTCCAGAATCTGTTCTCAGCGAAATCGGCTATAAGGATTTTATTCCTGCTTGTTGGTATCAACGAGAGATTACTATCAGTGAGGAGGAGTTAACAGGTGCACAAGGAACGGGGGACGTTGTCCGCTTACATTTTGGTGCGGTGGATTATTTCTGCGAAGTCTATGTAAACGGGATTTCTGTGGGCACGCATCGAGGCGGCTATGCCTCTTTTTATTTCGATATCCAAGAGCAGCTAATTGTAGGAACAAATACCATCACCGTTTACGTGGAAGATGAGCCTCGCAGTTTTCATCAGCCTGTTGGCAAACAGAGTCGCTTCTTTTATTCTCGTGGCTGTGACTACACACGAACCACCGGAATCTGGCAGACGGTCTGGCTGGAATTTCTACCTGTCGCGGCCTTACAGGAGGTACGCTACTTCCCTAATGTTGCCGATAGTCAAGTCACGATGTCCCTTAAAACCAGTGGAATTGGCGGTAGCTGTCAGATTACTGTCAGCTATGAAGGACGCTCGATGGGCAGTGCCACAGTCCAATTGACCGGTAACTTTGCGACGGTTACGATTCCTCTGCTAGAGACCCATTTATGGGAACTGGGAGCTGGTCGTTTGTATGACGTGACACTGCGCTATGAAAATGATTTGGTACACAGCTATTTCGGGTTACGGGAAGTTGCTTTGGATGGGTACCGTTTTTTGCTAAATGGTCGCTCTGTTTTTCAGCGGACGGTCTTAGATCAAGGGTTTTATCCTGACGGAATCTATACGGCACCCACTGATGCAGCCTTACAACAAGACATTCAATTGGCGCTGGATTGTGGTTTTAACGGCGCTCGTCTGCATGAAAAGGCCTTTGAACCACGCTTTTTGTACCATGCGGATCGGGCTGGATACTTGGTGTGGGGAGAGATGGCTAACTGGGGAATTGATCTGTCAGATTTTGCAGCAATCAGCGATTTTCTGCCAGAGTGGCAACAATTGTTGGCACGGGATTTCAACCATCCCGCTATCGTGACCTGGTGTCCCATGAATGAAACGTGGGATGTAGCACACCGTCCGCAGAAAGACGAGATTGTGGAGCTGATTTACCGCACCACCAAGCAATACGACCCTACGAGACCAGTCGTAGATACCAGTGGCAATTACCATGTAGTGAGCGACTTTTACGATTTACACGATTATTGTCAAGACCCGGTCCTCTTTAAAGAGCATTTTACCGGCGGGCTACAAAAAAATGGCGAATTTTGGGACGAGCACGATGCCCGCCAAACCTACACTTCGGGACAGGCTTTTTGTGTCAGTGAGTACGGTGGTATCAAATGGGACCCCACCAGCAATCCCGACAGTGCTTGGGGGTATGGGGATGCTCCTGAAAATGAGGAGGCCTTCATTCAGCGTTATCAGGGCTTGACAGATGTTTTATTGGATCATCCGAAAATTTTTGGCTTTTGTTACACTCAGCTTTACGATGTGGAACAAGAGAGAAACGGATTGTATTATTACAACCGTACACCGAAGTTTGATCCGGCTATTTTTAAAGCCATTAATCGTCGCAAAGCTGCGATTGAAGATTGAAAATCAAACACCTCACGAGAAGTGCCGTGGGGTGTTTTTGAGGTGTTGTTTCGACGACAGAAAGAAAAATGATACCGCTGATATTACGGTCTGACAGAGGGGGCGGGTTATTGCAGGCGAATTGTCGGCTGTAGTTATTTGTCTGTTATAATCAATTTAACAACACTCAAGGAGGAGATCTAAATGCATATCGAGCATTTGGCTGTGTGGGTCAATGACCTGGAAAACATGAAGGATTTTTACCATGATTTTTTTGAGACGGAGAGTTCAGAGCTCTATTACAATGAAAAAACCGGTTTTCGTTCGTATTTTTTGACTTTTAGCTCAGGGGCGCGTTTGGAGCTAACCAATAAACGCTTTTTGGCTGGGCGTAGCCACGAAGCATTTGGTTATGCCCATCTGGCTATCGCGGTAGGTAGCAAGGCGGATGTCAATCGTTTTGCGCAGCGCTTTGTTGCAGCAGGTTTGCCATTGCTAAACGGTCCGCGTACCACCGGCGACGGCTATTATGAAGCAGTGGTACAAGATCCTGAGGGCAATTTGATTGAGCTGACCACTGGCTGACAGCAGCCTACAAAAACGACCACAAGACTAAGTGTCAAGGCGTTGCTTGATAGCTGTGGAATCAGTCGGAGCCATAGCTTTGATGGCAAGGGGTAAATCAAAACGCTATCGACGGATTTTTATGCATTCATTCGGAGTTTTCTGACAATTTATGAAAAGCAGCTGTTTTTTTACAGTAAATGTGGTAAAATGGCACAAATATGAATAGGGGTGTTGTGAATGACTGGGTATAATGTAGCGGTCGTCGGAGCCACGGGCGCTGTCGGCACGAGAATGATTGAAATGTTGGAACAATCCACCTTGCCCTTGGCACAGGTGAAGTTATTAGCGTCAGCCCGTTCGGCCGGCCAAACCCGCAATTTCAAAGGCGATGAGCTGGTTATTGAAGAATTGGTGCCGGAATCCTTTGAAGGCGTGGATATTGCGTTATTTTCAGCTGGGGGCGGGATTTCTAAAAAATTTGCGCCGGAAGCTGTCAAACGTGGTGCGGTAGTGGTAGACAATACCAGCGCCTTTCGAATGGATAAGGACGTGCCACTAGTTGTGCCTGAAGTCAACGCCGATGCATTGAAAGACCATCAAGGCATCATCGCCAATCCTAACTGCTCCAC
Organism: Enterococcus infantis; assembly: GCF_049166715.1. Classification (NCBI taxonomy): domain Bacteria; kingdom Bacillati; phylum Bacillota; class Bacilli; order Lactobacillales; family Enterococcaceae; genus Enterococcus; species Enterococcus infantis. The sequence continues at coordinate 191,559 of NZ_JBMHFB010000002.1, forward strand.
CATTCAGATGATGGTCGCTTTGGAGCCTATCCGTCAGGCAGCTGGTTTGAAGCGAATCATCGTGTCCACTTACCAAGCGGTGTCAGGGGCTGGTGCCAAGGCTATGGAAGAATTGCGGCGGGAAAGTGCAGCTTATTTAGCGGGTACGCCAGTGGATGAATTGAATCCTGAAATCCTGCCGGCAGGTGGCGACAAGAAACATTACCCTATCGCTTTCAATGCGCTGCCTCAAATTGATGTGTTTGCCGAAGACGACTACACTTATGAAGAGTGGAAAATGATCAATGAAACGCGTAAAATCATGGCGGACGATACCATCAAAATCGCAGCAACTTGTGTGCGAATTCCGGTGTTTGCCGGTCATTCGGAATCTGTCTATATCGAAACTGAAGATGTTATTGATGTAGCTGCGGTCAAAGCACTGTTGGCAAAAGCACCAGGTGTCGTTTTAGAAGATGACCCTAGCCAACAAAGCTATCCCCAAGCACTGAACGCCGTCGGAAAGAAAGAAACCTTTGTCGGTCGCTTGCGTCGGGACTTGGATGTTGAAAACGGCCTGCACATGTGGGTAGTTTCTGACAACCTTTTGAAGGGCGCTGCGTGGAATTCAGTCCAAATCGCTGAAACGCTCCATGCAATGGATCTTGTCAGAGTAAACTAGTTGAAATAGAGAACTAGAGATGTGATCTTTCGGTAGAAAAATGGAGTGATGTTACTCCTTTACTTCTTAACAGCTAATAAAAATAAGAGACACCAAAAAACCGTAGGAAGCATTTTTCCTGCGGTTTTTTTCTATAAAAGTAGCAGCGAAGCAACAAAGGCCTTCGCAGCGTAAAAGCTAAATTTGTGGTGTACAGATTTTTTGAGGCTTCTTGTGGAAAAACTAGGGAAGCTTACTGGAAGCGGATATCTTTATCTAAAAAGGCTCACGATTTAGCTAAGATAAAAACGAACACTGCTCTCAGCTGCCGGTGTGAATTAGCGAAAAGCCGCAGATTTATAACCGGAAGCGAGAAAGCAGTGTTTTTTTGTTGGGTACGGAGAGCTACAGTTGCCATAGGTTCTGGCGCAGTTATTTTAGCTGCGCCAGAACCTTATCGGGAACTTTATTTTGTGCAACTTCATTTGGCCCTTCGATGACACGTTTTTGGCTGATTTCAGCTTTGACGATAGCTCCTGGCCGTAATGGTGTTGGATCAGAGTTAGACAATTCATAGTTCATTTGCTGGGTGCTGCCGTCAGCTTTAACGAAGGTCAGCTGGTATTTATAGCTGGACCAACCAGCAATTTTTTCGCCGCTATCATCAACGGTTTGAACCTTTTCAGGAACTGTTTCCGGCACCAACGCGTAGGCGGTCACCCCCTGATAGGTTTCTTGATAATACTGCCAGCCTTTGAAACCCACGACACCTAAGAGAACCACAACAACGAGGGCGATAATTTTTTTCATAAGATAAAAACTCCTTTGTGTAAAATCGCAGTCTTGCAATACAGCGATTATCAGCAATGACCTGCGGAATCTGTGCAACTTGCAACGATAGGGTATCACGGCTTTCGAAAATTTTCATGATAAAAGCCTTCGATTTCACGAACACTTTTGTCACTTGTTGTAAATTATTATTTTTCGACACTTTTTCTAGGACAAATCATTGATAGGACAGCTTTGTTTGGAAAAGATTAGGAATGATATCGGCATTTCTAGATGTTCAAAAAACTGACTTTTTTCGGAAATATAGGAGAAGTTGTTTTCGGAGATAATTGAGAGGAAATACGACTATCCAGACTATCAATAAGGACTCTTCAGTCATCATTTTTTGATAGAGCCCTTTGTGAAAGGCTTGTTTACCTGCTGGCAAAGCCAGTCGACACCAAAAAGGCGAATCCGCTAAATGACAGGTGGCTTTGGGAAGTCACGCTAGAGGCGGTCGCCTGATTATTGGGTCGCAGATTTTTTTAAGTTTAAAGAGATGGGTGTGGCGACGAAGAAAAGCTGGGAAAACCATCAAACAAAAAGGAGATACGCTAATCTATGAAAAATAGTTACAAAAAATAGTTACAAGTTAGCGTGCTTATTCTTATTAAACCACGGCTAAAGATAAAAAGCGTCGCCTGGAGTCAATCATGAAAGTACTTGTCTAAGGCAGCTAAAACGCCATTTTTGGCAATAACGCCTGAAAATGCGATGGTAATTGGCAGAATAGCTATTGCCGAAATATTGGTAAATCTCAGGACACCAAATATCAGCAAAAAATACAATGCAGTAAAAAGTAGTCGTTTCATCCAAATCATGACCGTCACTTCTTTCTTTTGAGGGAAATGCCCGATGCTATTTTTGTGGTGTTTGGCGCGTCTTTTGACAGCATATGCTTGTATCTATTATAGTAGAAACAAATGCGTTTTGATAGCGCTGTCAATAAAGAAAAAAGCGAACAAATTCGCTTAAAAACGCTCCTGCTTTTCATGTGGAAATAAGCAGCAGATTTTAGTGACATCTTTTAAGAAAATGATGATTTGCGTGATTGGCTAGCAAATCGGTATCAAATTGCTCATATTTCAACAATAATTTCCTTGAAAAATGGTCTGGAACAAAAGCTTCATGGCTGTGAAAGCTAAAATGAGGAGCGTCAGCAGAGGAAAGAGTGGCGCTGTTTTTTGCAAGACTACAAAATGAGGAGAAGTTTTTATGTGGTAGACTGGTGGTAGATAAGTTAGGAATTGCTGATGACCGGAGTACTTCATTTTTGAAAGAAATTGGAGGCATAAGATAATGATGAAGCAAAAAATCATGCTTGGAAGTGTCGTGGTACTCTTTTTGTTGTGGTATATCCTGCTGCAACGAGAAGTAATTTCTTGGCGCTTGTGGCTGTTGGGCAGTGGTAGCGGTTTGCTTGTTTTGGCAGCACTAATAGTCACAAGACAACAGTATTTTTGGGCGAGTCTTGTTGGAAGGCGTGATTCATACACTGAAGATGAAAAGCGGCTGGCGCATTTTTCCGGCTGGGTTACAGGATTTCTAGGACTTGTGTTGATAGTTTTGGGAGTGGTGGCAAAAAGCTAAAGGCAATAAGGAACGGTCAATCCGTTTTTCGCTTGAAGTTTGAGGAGGTTACGATGTCAGAAAATGATTATGTGAACAGTCAAAATGCGCTGTTTGAAGGAAATTTTGAAGAGTTGGGACGATTACTGACCGCCTGGCAAGCCCAGCCAGAAGATCCCCATTATTTTGACTACCTGAATTACAGTGGCTATTTGGCAACTCAAAAGCTCCAATGGCAAGAAGCAGAAGAGCTCTACGATGAATATCTACGACTAGCTCGGGCATTGCAGGACACGGAAAAAATGCATGTAGGTTTACATCAGCTTGCGATGGTCAAACGAGAACAGGGGCTGTTGCCAGAAGCACAACAGCTGATTCAACAAGAAGCGACTATTTTGGAAGTATTTTTTCCCGATGACAGCTATCGTAAAGCAGTCAACCGCTATGAAGCAGGCTATTTGGCACTGCTGTTGGGAAATTTCCCGGAGGCACACGAAATTCTTACCGAGTCATTGACTTTAGCTGAACAAAATGACGACCCCATTTTATTGGGGTGCAGCTGGCGAGGTTTAGGGGAATTACGCGTCGCTGAAGGGAAAAAAGCAGAAGCTAAAAAGGCACTCCAGACTGCATTACGCTTTTTCGAGGCGGGAGAAGATCAAGTAGGCGCTGCTGATATCCGCAAGAAGTTAGTAGCTATCAAGGTATTTGAAATTGACGAGCGTCAAATACTAGCCGAGGATATAAAAGAAGAGTCGTCAGGCCAAAAAACAGCTATTTCTACAACACTTGATACTAAGAAACAAGCGGTATCAAGTGATCCGCCCCAACCGCCTCCACCAGAAGATTTTCAAGAAGCGATGATTCAGATGGGGCTGCAAGGAGCAGGACCAGTAAAGCTAATCGTCAAAGGAAGTATGACCGAGGTTCCACGGAATGCTAAGGAAAAAGCTGAGATGGATGAAGTACCCTTGCCAAGGGCACATTCAGAAAAAATCGCGGTTATCTCCGTTGTTTTTGTGACAATGGATCCATCTGCAGCAGAAAAACAGTTGCGGTTCTTATTAGCAGCTGACCCAAATAGTTACTACATGGTGTACAGCTGTCCCTGGGATACCGATTTAGAGAAACTCTCTCACTACCCATCAGTAGCGATTACAGCAGAAGATTTCACCGCATAAATAAATGACAAAAGAAAAGAACCCGCCACGAAGGCTCCTTCAGTTTTTCATGATCCAAGCTACCAATAAAAAACTGACAGCAAGCGTCGTGACGGGGATTTTTAACTGGCTTTTGACCACTTTATTTTCTCTGAAAACAGTGAATTCAGCCAATCGTTAGTTATAAAACCCAGTACCTTATTTTATGGCTAGCTTCAGTATAACCAGTGTCATAGATGAGTTGGAAGGCCAGCTGATACGCTGTGGCAAAAAGCGGCAGCTTACTACTTGTCTGGAAGAGTTTTTGAGAGTTGGTACAGGCGCAATTTTCTGAACAGAAAATCAGCTATGCTATAATTTAAGTAAGTCTGATACTGAAGGAAGTGAGAAAAATCAAAACAGTCAATATGTTGAAAGAGGTGTTTGTTTCTTCGTTACCATTGGGGGTAATCATTCTGGTGGTATGTGGTTTTGTAGCACCGTTAAACAGCACAGAAGAATATAGTAAACTACTGGTAGCCTATCTCAGTGTTGTCGTGGGGCAAACGCTGTTTCTGGTGGGTTTGGATAGCAGTATTTTACCGATTGGCAAGATCGTTGGCCGGTCATTGATTAAGTTACGCAAAGTCTCTTTAATCGTTTTTTGTGGTTTTCTATTTGGACTTTTGGTAACGGTTGCAGAACCGGCGCTGGAAGTGTTGGCACGTCAGACTAACATGATTATGCCAGAGGTCAGCATCCGGATCTTTGTTTGGATAGCCAGTTTAGGAATTGGCTTATCGGTAGGTTTCGCACTGCTTCGAGTTATGAAAAATTGGCCGCTGAAAAAAGTTTTTGCCTGGCTATATGGGCTTATCTTTCTCCTTGTAATCTTTGTGCCGGGAGATTTTGTCGGCTTGGCTTTTGATGCTAGTGGCGCGACGACCGGGGATGTGTCGGTTCCTTTCATCTTGGCCTTGGGAATTGGTGTCTCAAAGACGATGTCCAAACATCGGACCAATGAGGATACTTTTGGAGTGATTGGCATTTCTTCAGTTGGTCCAATCCTTGCAGTATTTATTTACGGACTGATTTTGAAACACCATCCCTCCATCACCTTATCAGATGCCCAATTCTATGATCCCAGTGTTTCTCAAACCTTTCGTCAAATACTGATAGGTAATTTTAAAGATGTGGCCTTTGCTCTGGTTCCTATAGTCGTGGCCTTTATTCCCTTTCAATTTATGATAAAACTCTCCAAAAGCGAGCTGACTCGAATCTTGCTGGGTCTCGTCCCTGTGTATGTAGGACTGCTGATTTTTTTAACTGGTATCGATTATGGTTTTGCCTTTGCAGGAAAATACATTGGCGAGATTTTTCTTGAATCCGGTCGGTGGGGCTGGCTGCTAGTAGTGGGATTTGGTTTAGGAATCGCGATCACGCTGTCTGAACCAGCAGTGACAGTATTAGGTGATCAGTTGGAAGAGCTGACAAATGGTCATATAAAAAAGCAGACGATTCGGTTAACTTTAGCCTTGGGAATCGGGTTTGCGACGGTTCTTGCTATTTTGAAGATTATCACTCAAATCAATATTCTATGGTTCTTAGCGCCGCTTTACTTGGTGGCTTTGATTATGATGAGGTATACATCAAACCTGTTTGTAGGTTTAGCATTTGATTCTGGAGGAGTGACTGGTGGTGCATTGACTTCGGCATTTTTGACGCCGTTGACATTAGGTGTGGCTCAAGCTGTAGCTGATACTAGCTCGCAACCCCAATCGATTTTGATGAACGGCTTTGGTGTAATCGCTTTTATTTCTGTGACGCCGCTGATTGCTGTTCAGGTGTTGGGACTTCTTTATGAGCGGCGCGCTGCTCTAAGCAGAGCTTCTGATGAGCTGGAACTGGATAGTCTTGAAGGCCTGTTTGAAGAGGAGAGGGGGAAAGCAGATCATGAAGGATAGATGTGAGGAAGCCCTGCGTCAGCTAACTATCATTGTCGGTAGAAAAAAAGCCGAGCTACTGCTAAAAGCATTAGTGGCTAACGGTGCTCAACTGATTATGACCACCTATGGGGAAGGGACAATGGACCCTAACTATCTGCTGAAGGTATTGGGATTGACAGCGGAAAAAAAGAAAGCAGTGATTACCTGTTTGATTAGAAAAAGTGACCAGGAACAGATTATGGATCTACTGTTGAAGGATTTTCAGTTTGATCAACCGAATACCGGAATTGCCTACACAACACCGGTAGGGGAAGTCTCATTTTGAAAGGAGCTTATACGATGGAGCAATCTCTAGAGAAAGACATTCGAGCGCTACATATTATCACAAATGCAGGGTTTGCCGATGAAGTTGTCGCCATTGCCCGTGAGGCGGGAGCATCAGGGGCAACTATCATGTCTGGGCGAGGTGAAGGGCCACGTTATGAGGTGTTTATGGGTATCACGTTAGACTCTGAAAAAGACCTTGTTCTGTGTATCACAGAAAAAGCGGTCGCTCAAAAGGCGATGCAGGCAATCAACGAAAAGGCTGGAAGAAAAACACCAGCCCACAGCATCTGTTATACGACACCGATTGACCAAATGATTGGCGTCTCCTTTACCCCGAGATAGTAGTGTAGTGCCCATTTTGGATGATAGCGCTAAAAAAAGGTGATACAAAGCTGAGATTCTCAGCTTTGTATCACCTTTTTGGACTGGCTGTAAGTTTTGGGGTGCCTGATTATGATCGACAGCTAGGTAAACCAGACTAGCTGTAATACAAGCATTCACAAGAAGTTTTCCTCCGGCTGAGAGGTAATTTTTTTTGGTTTTTCGTTTTTAAGGAGAATTGCTGTGGCGTTAAAGATAGTGATACCAATACTATCATGATGAAAGAGCAACTACTTAATGAATGTGGAAAAACCAGTTTCCGGATTTTAGAGGTATCAGCTACTCGATTTTTGGGCAGCAGCTAAGCTATTTCTATTCGAAAAAAAGAAGTTTTATTTTTACAATAAAGTAAATAGCACTGAGTATAAAATAACAGAGTTGAACAGAGTTGTGGGCTGATTGTGCCATTTGTCAATGGTTATCGAGATGAAACAACGGTTTGACATGCTGCTAAAAATTAAAAATATAAGCTGTGTATTTATTTTAAAAAAGCTGTAGAAAATCGTCAGAATGACCGTACTTAGCTGTTATGAAAAATAGTTAAAGCGACATTGTTGAGTAGTCTCCGAAATTGATGAATTTTCGTTTAATTTGTATGAAAAAGCTACATAAAACAAATGGAAACGGATTTTTAAATCAAAATAATTGTATTTAATTGTGTAATATGAATAAAATTTTGCTGGTTTGAATTAGTTCCTATATAATCTGTCTATAGAAACATTTGTAATTCCAGTTATATTATTGTGCGGAAAAAGGCAGGGGAACTTTCGGCAGGAAAACTGCTTGATGAGAAAGTGGAAATGGAACTCACTTAAAGTTAAGCGGTCCCGTCAATTAAAGAATTACGAATGGAACAGGGGGATTTTTGGATGAAGAAACAGAGGCAGAATCGATTTTGGAAAAAGGGAGCATCTGTACTGGCTACTGTAACGTTGCTTTCTTTGTTGGGGGGAGCACAATCCAAATACGCGGCTGAAAATGCAGGACAAGTGACCACTGCTAATAAGACCTTTATCGTCAATAAGAAAGTCAACATGGCTAATATTCAATCAAGCAATAATTTATTTTCTACGACGATTGCCATCCCATCGCCGGGGACAAGTACGGTGGATGGGGACAAGTACACGGCAACTTATACGTTTACGAAAAAGGCTGATCCAAATTATCGGCTGCTGAAGGTCATTCCGTATATTGAAGCCCCTAACTTCACGATAACTAACTGGGGCGGACCGGTTGTTGCCAAGGGTAATTATATCTATGACGAGAGTATTCAGGCGTGGCGCATACCGGATCCAATGGTGGCTGTCGACGGTTCTGAAGTGCCGGCAACAACAGCTGTCAATGGGACGCAGGGAATCAAACTTTATCTTGCCGGTGAGAAGACTGGTATGGAAGCATTGAGTTACCTGACAAATGATGGTTCTAAAGTTGGAACGCGACCGGTTATTCTGTTAGGGGATGTCCGGACGATGCCGGCAAACGTGCCACAAGCGACTTCTTTCACCATTTTTCAAGAGCGGACATATGAAGGTGCAGAAGGGATGTGGCACGCCTTTTCCTATCGGCCATCCGCTTATGTCGAGTATGAGTTTGATGCAACAGTAACAGGAACAAATCCTGACGATCAGCTGAATTTGACTATTGGCGACAATGCACACTTTGATTCTGTAATCACCTTACAATCGCCTCAAAAAGTTACTGCCGATATTGTGTGGCAGGAAAGTACCAATGATGGGGCAACTTTTACTGATATTGAGGGAACCTCTTCAAACAGCAACGGTCAGCAAAGTATGACAAAGTCTTTGGATGTTACTGCTACAAAAGACAATGATGGCAATTTGTATCGTGTGAAAATCACCCCCAATGAAACAGATGAAGCACCAGTTTACACAGAACCTGCCCGGCTGACCTTGAAAAAAACTTCTGCAAGTATTGAAGCGGCTAAAGTTTTAGAAGGTGCTGATCTCGATGCCAATCAGTTTGAGTTTATTCTACGGGATGCTAATGGGGTAGAACTGGCCCGTGCAAAAAACACAGCAGCAGGCAGTATTCCATTCACTCCGCTTTGGTACACGGCACCGGGAGAATATACCTATACCATCGAGGAAGTCGATGACGGACAGAAAAATATCACTTATGACTCAACGGTGTTGGAGGCACACGTTCTGGTGAAAGCAACTGGCGAAGCGTTAACAAGTGAAGTCAGCTTTATTGAAGGAAGAAAGACGTTCACGAATACCTTTACACCTGCACAGACCAGTGATACCGACAGTAGCCAAACGACTGAGCCAAGCAGTGAAAATTCATCAGAGTCCAGCGAATCAAATTCCAGCTCAGCCAAATCCAGTGACTCTGAAGTGATTTCGGAAACTTCCAGTGAAGCTGCGGGAAATCCAAGCCCGAAAGCAACGACAAAATCAAGCCACTCACTAAAGGAGACAACACCGAACAGCAGCAATAAAGCCAAAGAAAATAAGAAGTTGCCTAAAGCTGGTGCTGAAAAGAATGGCTTTGCTTTTCTAGGTTTATTATTTTTAGCAATTAGTGTTTTATTGTTTATGAAGAAACAACATAAACAGTACCGATGATATAGGCACAGGCTGAATTATGAGCTGTAGTGAATCATAGAGCTTAGTCATTGACTGAGAGGTACTTGTTAGCTTTGATATTCTATCTGGTGAGTAAGTCAAATGCTACAGCAGAAGATTTCACCGCGTAAATAAATGACAAAAGAAAAGCCCCGCCACGAAGGCTCTTTCAGTTTTTCATGATCCAAGCGACCAATGAAAAACTGACACAAGCGTCGTGACGGGGAATTTTTTATTGCTTTTTGATCACTTTGGGTTCTTCTGGTAAATCAATAGCCATGCCGCTAATGGTGACAATCGTCGGTTCTGATGACTTTTGTTGCAACTCATCTTTTTTAAGAACCAGTGTGGTATCTTTGTCGGTGGTGAGTGGGGCATCTGGCAGCGGCGGTGGCGGGGTCAGCCAATCGTTAGTCATGAAACTCAGCTCCTTGTCTTATCATTGCCTTCAGTATAGCACTTTAATCACCCGAACAATCCAGAGAAAGAAAGTTCGTTGCGCGAAATAACAGGGTATATAACCACAAAGCAATCGAAGCAATGATTACGATCAGCCATATTGCTTTTACCAGTGGCGTATCAGGATTGACAGAAACTCCAATTCCAGAAAGTTTTGGGACCCAAACGGCAGAAGCGTCATTTTTAGAGTGACTGTAGTTAGATCTATATAAAAAATAACTGACCACCTCTAAAACAATACAAAGTGACAAAAGGCCTAAGCCAAGCTATTTGCTGTTTATCTGGTTTAATAAAAGACCGGAGATAAGCAGTGCAAGTAAAAGAACAATTGCAACAAAAAATAGGAGAGCGCCTATTTTTTTGATTTTTTTGCTGTCCTTTAGTCTCCTCAGAATTGTTAGGCAATTGTAACAGTTTTACCAACTCCTTCAGCTAGCTTTTTAAAAAGTTTACCGCGAAATTCTTAAATTGTCAGAAATAATACTTCGCTACTCCTTTGAGCAACTATCGGCAAGTTTTGCAGGCAGGGGAGTATACTTAATCTGAAAGTAGCAGGCAGTTAGCTTGGAAATTGCGACAAAAATCGTGTCAAGGATGGTAAGAAAAGAGGTCTCCCTATGAAAAATTATCCAATTCATGAACGGCTGCTGGTGGGTTCTTTATTGGCGATGGCAGCGGGTGGGCTGGACGCATACACGTATCTGGAACATGGAGAGGTTTTTGCGGGGCTGCAGACGGGGAACTTCATCCTTTTGGGAATTCACCTGACTAAAGATGACCTTAGTCGCAGTCTTCATTATTTGGTGCCTATCGCAGCATTTGCATTAGGTACGATTTTGATTCGGATTTTACAACAGCGTTTTGAGAAAAATGAGTCCCTGAAAAATCGACAATTGTTTGTTTTGGGGTGGGAAATTCTCTTGATTTGGTTAACGGCGTTAGTTGCGCCGGTGGTTCCAGACATGTTGGCCAGTGCCATGGTTTCATTGGCTGCTGCGGCCCAACTGCAAGAATTTCGTAAACTAAAAGGTGGTCCCTTCACCTCTTTGATGATGACTGGCAACCTGCGGACGTTGGCGGAGAGTTACTGGAATGCTCTGTCTGGCGGAAATCGAGGGGCTTTGAAAAAGGGCAATGATACGTTAGCCATCGTGGTCGCTTTTGTTTTTGGGGCTGCTTTAACCGGTAATCTGGCGGAGCGCTTTGGGGAACGAACAGTGCTTGTCAGCTCAGTGTTTTTGCTGATAGCAGCAGTGATTATTTTTCAAGACCAGCGCAAGCAAATTATCACAAAATGAAGTACCAAAAACAGCCGGCGAAACCGGAGAAGTCATTGAAGGGCTTCCGATTTTGTCGGCTGTTTTTTGAACTCATGTACAAGAAACGTGTGACTTTGTCAAAGCTGAGATACGTGGTCTTTCCCGGCTTCCCACAACTCTTTTGAAGTCAGGCTCTTTTTGCCGTTGATCGTTACGGTACCGTCTTCGGCGATAGCAATCTCGGTGCCAATCCACATGTTAGCGCCAATACCTAGAAGGCTGACGCGCTTTCCTTCGCCAGCTTTTCCCGGTGTAAGCGCAGCTAGCATGTCTTGGACCCATTCAGCCTTGAGGAATTTCACAGCGCCATTGTCAAACTCAATTCGAAAAATATTAGCCAAATTTTCCATTTTGGTGACTTTTGGAGTCGTTTCAGTCATTTTTTTCATCCTTTCTTTTTTTTGCGTAGTTGTAACAATCAAAACATGCCTCCGATTCCATACAGTCCCCAGCTGGTAACGATGCGAATCTCTGTTTCGGGAATCTGCAGCATCTCTTGAATTGCCGCTTTGATGTCGTCTTCACTCATCAGGCTTTTCAGCTGATAAATGTAGGTGGTAGTACCGTCTTTTTTCTGCTGATTAATCAGTCGCCAAGTACCGATATAAGTCAGTTTCTCCATCAACGGTACTTGTCTTTGAGAGTGTAAAGTGACGGTCAACGTCGGCAGCCAGGAGGATTGGTAATCACTGTTCTGACTTTTCAGTTGCCGTAAACGGCGTCTAGCAGAAGTGGTAGCGATAAATGGTGCGAGCCAGACCAGCGGAATCAGTAATAACGGCGCGAGTAAAAAGAAAACAGCCAATGTTTCGGAGAGGCCTGGAATAAGGGACAGCCCCCAGCAACAGGCCAATAAAAAAGCGAAACCGGTCTGGACAAAGCGCCGTTTGTCCACTTGCCGCTGACGATAGGCTCTTTCAATGGCAAAATCGCCACTGATATCAGAAAAGCCGTCGTCATTATTCGCCTTAGCCTTTTCATCAGATAGCGCTAGTGGGTAAGAGTAAACGAGATAATAGGCTTGGCCGGGTCCTGGCAGGCGTCGTTGCGTGATTGCTACTAATCCTAATTCAATGAGGGCTGTTTTGTTTTCTTGATCAATAGGCTGGTCAGAAAATTCACGTATCAACTGGTACTGTTGCGGAACAGAAATGACTTTGAACTGGTAAAATCCGCGGCTCGTACTTTCCAGTACATAACCTTCGCTCAACATTTTAGTCAGATAGCGGCCTTCTCTGCGGGAACCGGCCACCTGCCATTTGATTTTTCTCATCAGATTTCCCCCCGTCGTTCATCAGCAATTTTATTGAGGAGCCGCAAAAACTTTCGCTGCTCTTCCAAAAGCGACCGCCCTTTTTCGGTGATGACATATTCTTTTTTTGTCCCCTCAGTGGGCAATTGAAAAATCAGTCCTTGAGCGATGAAATCAGCAATGCTGCGATACATAGTCGCCGGCCCAATAGTGACCATGCCGTCGCTGCGCTCCTCTACATATTTCATGATTTCATAGCCGTGGGAAGGCTGTTGCAGGCACAAGAGGATCAGCGTCGCAGTATTCGATAGGGGAATCGTCAAGCCGCCGTCACTTTTTTTCATGGAATTCCTTCTTTCTTTATACTTTTATCTTATATCCATTTTGGATATATGTCAAATGGATATATATTCGATTTGGATATAAGCAGCAGATGATTTTCGGAAAATGGCAAGCTAGATTGACAGCTTTGTTAAAAGTGCTATGATAAATGTGGAATCGCTTTCTTTTTTGCGAGGGTCATTGAAATTCTGTTTGCAGTACCAGGCTGCAATTTGTAGACGATTCGATGACTGACAAATCAATAGGAGATGAAGCCATGCGTTTTTCAGAGAAAATGACTCAATTGGTAGATACAGTCTATCGTCGAGGGTACCGAATTGATTTTACAGACCCACAGCAGCTGTCTGATTACCCCAACTTAGCGCCTGTCGGAATTTGGACGGTAAAAAATGGTTACAATTGGACGATAATAGTAGAAAATGATTCTCCTTATTTTCATCAGGAGAATTTCGAGCATCTGTTGGCAGAAGAGCTACCAGCAAATTGTTCGTATGAGATTACGGTCCTTTCAGCACCTTTTGGACCGTTGAGCTCTGATTGAATAGGACCATTTTTTTGCCTAAGCACTTTGACGGTAAAAAGTAGGAGAGGTGAAAAAAGTTGTCTGGAGGTATCAGAATAGGCACCGATTTATGTTTAGCTCCATATAAAGACCTGCGACCAGAAGCCTTAGAATGGTACAAAGATCCCCAACTACAACGACTGGTGAATGGGACGCAAGAACCTTACAGCCTAACTCAGATCAAGAAAATGTACGACTATCAGCAGCAGCACGGGGAGTTATACTACATTTTGATTAGTACAAAAAAAACTGAAGGGAATGCTGTTGTCACTTGGAAGACGATTGGGGATGTTTGGCTGGCAGCTGATGATTTTGCAATTTTATTGGATCCGACCTATCAAAAACAAGGTATCGCCACCTGCATTCTTCGCTATTTTTTACAGCGATTGAAAGACGAGGGGACTAAGACATTTCAAGTTCGAGAAGTCTATGACTACAATCAAGGTTCACAGCGCCTGTTTGAGAGTCTCGGTTTTCAAAGACAGGAGCGGGATGGAAAAACTGGTTATTGCTATTTTTTTGAAGAGAGTGGTTGAATCGAGGGAGTATATGGAAAAGAAGTCTTTAGGGGCGTTGCTGCTTTCAGTGGCAGCAGTAGTCATTTGGTGGTTTTTTGGTTTGCCCGTGGGAAATCTGTTCTCGGTGTTCTGCATTTTCTGTTGGATGGTGCTTTACTTGCAAGATTTGTCGGGACGTCTGGCGGAATTGAGTCGCTGGGAAAAAATTGCTTCTGGTTCATTGGTTTTAGTGATGATTACGGGCATGATTTCCATCGCCACTGGATTATTCCACTGAGAACAATAAGCCGTAAATAGCTGATACTGAAAAACGGTTTTTTTGCCGATTTTCAGTTTTTTTTCGTATTACAACTGGCGGTGGAAGTTTCTATGATATTTAGTATCTGTCATAAAGCCACTTTTTTATAGGATGTTTCAAACTCTGGAATAGTGACCAAAAAAGTCTTAGGAGCTAAGAGTGCAACGAAGCTGATTTTCATTATCAGTTAAGACTTTTCGGTAGGCCAAAATATGCGGTCGCAGTATCCTTGTGATGAAGAGGTGGTTTTCATGACAAATTTCAAAAAGTTTTTACTAGTAATACTGGTGGGAGCCGCAGCCCTTATCGCCGAGTTCGGCTTAGGGCAACCGACTGTGGCTTTCTGGCTGATCGTGATTGTTGGTGGTTTGACAACGATTTCTATGTTTATCGGAATGATTGAAACCTTGCGTTCCGGTAAATATGGGGTCGATATTTTAGCGATTACCGCGATCATTGCGACTTTGGCAGTGGGAGAATATTGGGCAAGTCTGATGGTATTGGTGATGCTGACTGGCGGGGATAGCCTGGAAGATTACGCTGGTAAACAGGCTGGGCGGGAATTGAGTGCGTTATTGGACAATTCACCTCAGATTGCTCATGTGCTGGAAGGCGAAACTATCCAAGATCTGCCGGTGGATGATGTGGCAGTAGGGGCTTTGATATTGGTGAAGCCCGGGGAAGTGGTGCCGGTGGATGGTCGTGTCAGTGCTGGAACTTCTTTTGTCGATGAAGCGTCATTAACAGGGGAATCAAAACCCGTTGACAAACAAGTTGGAGATGAGCTGATGTCCGGTTCAGTGAACGGGGATGCTCCGCTCCGCTTCACTGTAACCAAAAAAGCCGCTGACAGTCAGTATCAAACGTTGGTAAAACTGGTTAAAGAATCCCAAACGAAGCCGGCTCGCTTCGTACGACTGGCTGACCGTTATGCGGTACCTTTCACGGCAATTGCTTATCTGATTGGCGGTGTTGCCTGGTTTATCTCAAAAGACCCGGTTCGCTTTGCCGAAGTTTTAGTAGTCGCATCACCATGTCCATTGATCTTAGCTGCGCCGATTGCGCTGGTTGCCGGCATGAGCCGTTCCAGTCGTAATGGGATTGTAGTTAAGACGGGGACAACCATTGAAAAGCTGGCAGATGCCAAAAGTATTGCCTTTGACAAGACGGGAACGATTACTGCGGGCAGTCTTTCGGTAAATGAAGTCTACAGCTTGACTACACATTTTTCAGAAGAGCAACTGTTACAGCTGAGCGCTAGTGCCGAACAAGAATCCAACCACATCTTGGCACGTTCTTTGACGAACGAAGCAAAAAGAAGAGCAATTGCGCTTTTACCTGTCACAGGATTGGAAGAAATCACAGGTCAAGGAATCACTGCAACAGTAGCCAATCATCAACTGAAGATTGGCAAAGCAGCATTTGCCGGCTGCTCAGAAAGTCACCAAAAGGATCAAACCGCAGTCTATATTGCTGTCGATGGTGTAGCCAGTGGTCGGATTACTTTTGATGATGTTTTGCGTCCAGAAGCACCGGCGACAGTAGATACCTTGCGTCAGGCGGGAGTTCAACATATCAGGATGCTGACCGGCGATCATCGGAGTATCGCAGAAGAGATCGCGCAAAAAGTCGGAATTACTGAAGTTCATGCAGAGTGTCTTCCTGCTGACAAAATCCGGATTGTACAAGAGACTCCGCCAGACCAACGACCGTTAATCATGGTAGGAGATGGAGTCAACGACGCGCCGGCGCTAGCTGTGGCAGATGTCGGGATCGCTATGGGGGCGCACGGATCTACCGCTGCCAGCGAAAGTGCCGATGCAGTCATCTTAAAAGATGATCTCTCCCGGGTTGCTGCAGCCGTTACTGTTGCGCAAGATACCATGAAGATTGCCCGCCAGTCAGTTCTGATTGGCATTTTTATCTGCGTCTTGCTGATGCTAATCGCAGCTACCGGTGTCATTCCGGCATTGTTGGGTGCAGCTTTGCAAGAAGTCGTGGACACAGTTTCCATTCTTTCGGCATTACGGGCCAAAAATGACCGAGCTGGCACCGAGAAATTTCTAGCTTGATTTTTTTAACATTTTCTGAAAATATCGAAGAGCCAACTGTTAAAAGGTGGAGATACCTTGTCACAGTTGGCTTTTTTGTATCCAAAGAAATAATGACGTGGCAAGTTTAGCGCAACTTCAAAAAAAGCGATTGTGCAATAGTGAACATTTATAGAGAGAAATCAAGAGAGTATCCGGAATAAATTGAGTGTTTTTTTATTTCGTAAAAAAGAGAGGTGAACTCAAAGTGGTTCGGTGAGGCAGACTACTAAATCGGTTATTTTTATTATTATCGGTAACGAAAAACAGACCAAGTATGCTTTTAGAGCTAGTCAGTGATAAGAAATTGTATCTGAGGGAGGCAAGAAAAGCGGTCTAGCCCCGTGCTTGCTATCAAAAGAAGATTACAAATGTTCGATATAAAAAAGTTATCTAATAGTTTTAGCTTATATTGGTTAAATAGATTAAAGTTGAAAAAAAGATTGTGAAAAAATAATTTTCGAACGACCTGAAAATTCTTTTATAAGAAAATATTGGGAGAGCAGATAGATTGGTTCTTGGTGTGTTACTGTCGTATGATTACCTTGAAAGCAATGATTCTTTCGTTAAAAATATCTAAAAAAGAGTAAAAAAATGCGGGATTAGATGATTTTTTATAGGACTCCAATAAAACTAAAAAAGGATGTTTATTGTGAAGAAAAGGAAAATTGTTATTGCTGTCATTGCTGCTACTGTTTTTTTAATTACCGGAGGAGTTTTTTACAGCCAATACACGTCAGCCGATGAACGTCAAAAAACAGCCCAGATTGCCGAAGAACATAAAGAAGCAGATCAGCTGTTTGTTGAGAAACTGAACTTGAAGACCTCCAAACGTCAACAGGTAACCGACGAGGACTTGATTACACTGACTCGCAGTGATCGAATCGGGAAAGTAACGAAGGTGACACTATCAGATCAAGGGTTACGTCAAGTCACTCCCGGACGCTACCAAGTTCAGCTGACAATCCAATTTCCTTCCAGGATTACGATTACCAAGACTGCTGAGGTAACTGTCTCTGACGATGTGGCCCCTGTAATCACTGTACCGAGAGAACTCTCGACAACAGTTGGCGCTGATTTTCCTATTGATCAAATCAAGGTGAAAGATGGGGTTGATGGAACACTGGCCCCAGACAAGATCGCAATCACCGGTTTTGATAAAAATAAAGCTGGGCAACAACAAGTTACAATATCAGTACAAGACAAGGCTGGCAATAAGGCTACTAAAAAAGTAACGATTACTTTAAATGCTAAAACGCCTGTCCCTCAGGAAGAGGCTATCACTGATAAAACAACTAGTGAAACTTCTGCTGAAAGTGATAGTATCACTGAAAATAATGAAGCAATTGAAAATGATACAGAGCAAAGCAACCCGGTAGCAGCTGTTGAGAGTACCACAGTGACCGAGGAAGCAACCAACGCATCTGAGTATTCAAGCGATGGCGGTGCGGTGGCAGCTACGGAAGCAACTTCTCAAACGGATTATGAAGAAACTACCCCCGCACAGGCATCAGTTACTCGCACTGCAGCGCCGGCAGTTCAAACCGCCACTTTATCCTTCAATGGAAGCACAATTCCTTTCATTCAATATAACGGTGCGGCAGCAGCACCAGGATCCGGTGCTGGAACTTGGATGGGGAACGGTAGCACAACGGACGGTGCATCGACACACTTTATCGGACATAATCCTGGTGATTTCTCCGGTGTTATGGGGCTAGGGGTTGGTTCGGCAATTACCGTCGTGGATGACAGTGGCAATTCTCGAACATACACGGTTTACGAAGTTGTGGATGTCACCGACGATGGCTATAACAATAATAACCCTGCAGATGATGTCCTGCCGCGGATGCTTTATGCCGGTGGAGAACGCATTAGTTTGCAGACGTGTATCACTGACACAGTAAACCGCTGTGTCCTAGCTCAATAAATCTTGTTTAAAAATAGGTTGTGACAATCGTCTTATCACTACCCTCAGAAGCGAGCATGACCAAACGTAAGACATAAGCAAAAAAGAAGCAACTTCAGTTCTTTAACCGAAGTTGCTTCTTTTTTCATTTTTATCTATAGAACTAATTCAGTGATCTGTTGATGCTGTCTTTCAGAAAAAGTCAGTCCATGAGTTGTGGCAATTGCTGAGGCTGCCTCGGCGATACAATTTACTGACCATTGTAGAAAATCAGGAATCCTAGCTGCTGCTAACGGTGTAAAGAGTGTAAGTGCCGCTATTTGCTCTGGAGTTAACCGGCTACGGGGACCTTCATATTTACTCCAGTCGCCTAGATTGTTGGGTAGTTGACCAGCTTTCAAATACCATAGCGATACTAGACAATGCTTTATCATTAAAGCATCTTGATGTAGATAATTGCTTTCGCCGCGCTGCCATCGACGGTAAAAATCATGGAGATTGGCGTAATATTTCATGAGATAGCCATCCAGTAAAGACTGATCTATCGGTAAGGGCAGCTTTTTTGCTATTGCTTTAATTTTTGCTAAATAGTTCTGAGAATCATCATTGAGGATGTTGATAGATGCTAACCAAGGAGAAGGTAACAATGTCGACTTGGAATAGACAAAAAGGTCCACCTTTACGAATTCAGGAAAATGCAAAACAGCATAATTTGTCGCGTAAGTTTCGATAAATAGGATTCGACCTTCACTTTCAAGTCGATTAACTATTTCCGACAAGAGAGTTGTCACCTGCTGGGTATTGCCTGCTGTAACTAAGCGCAGATCAATATCTGACCAATCATCGGCGTTTCCTGCTGCCAGAGAACCATCCAAAAAAATGCCGCTAACTAGTGGATTTGCGATTGCTATTTTTTTAAGTTCCAAGAGCAGAGCATCTCGAGCATACGGTAAGTGAATACGATCCATTGTAAAACCTCTTTTCCTAAAAACTTTTTCAATTATAGCATGGTTTTGGCAGCTTTCTGTTATCATAAACGCAAATGCTCTGGTTAGCTTTGCTCAGAGAAAACGAGGTGGAAATAGATGAAGAAGTCGTTAGCAGGTGTTACGATCCGAACAGTGGATGCAGCGGATTTACGAGAAATGTGGGAAGTCAGCTATGGGCCCGCGGCGGACCGTAGGTGGATGGCGTATAATGGCCCTTATTTCAACGATCCTATCCAAAGCTGGGAAAGTTACCGTGATGGGTGGGGGCAAAGCTCGATGGACAACCCGATGAGAGGCGTGATTGAAGTCGAGGGTCAGCTAGTAGGAGAAGTAACGGCCTACTGGTCAGATGGTACATTGCAGCAGTGGTTGGAGATAGGTATCGTAATCTTTAAGCAAAGTTCGTGGGGGCGGGGTATTGGTGTTTGCGCTTTGCAGGTGTGGCTGGACTATCTTTTCGAATCCTTTGATTATCTACCCCATATCGGATTTACCACTTGGTCAGGCAATCCCCGTATGCAACGTCTGGGAGAAAAACTGGGGATGAAAAAAGAAGGGGTTATTCGCAGTGTCCGCTGTTGGCGGGGAGAATATCATGATTCGGTGAAGTACGGCATTTTGCGTGAGGAATGGTCGGCTGAAAAGGATAGACTTGCCCTTCAAGACGCAGAGGATTCAAAACCGATGCAACAGTCGCAAAAGTCGTTGCTGACACAAGTGGTGGCGGTGGCAGGTGTTACCGCCGGCGGCAAGTCTACGTTGATTGCTGCACTGAAAGAAGGGCATCCAGAAGCTATTGTCTTGTCCTTCGATGATTATGACATTGACCAGCTGCCAGATGCGCCACCGCTGGGAACACCACTCCGAGAGGCGGTATCTCGCTATGATGTTTCAGCTTTGAAGCAGGACCTCGAAAAGGCGTTGGCTCTAAAACCGGCACTGATTTTGTTGGATTTTCCTTTTGGCCGTAAACATCCGGCACTAAAAGAGCTGATCAGTCTGTCAGTCTATGTAAAAACGCCACTGGATATTGCATTGGCGCGCATGATTTTGCGAGATCAGCCCCAGGATGATGGTGGGGCAATTCGCAGTCAGTTGACCAATTATTTGGAATTTTCCCGTTCACTTTTCAAAGCCCACGATGACTATATCGCTGAAGGAGCGGATCTTTTGTTGGATGGTGAGCGGACATTGGCAGAAAAAGTGGCAGCTGTAGAGGCGTTTTTACAATTGTAAGAAGGAGTTGCTATTTTCATAAGAATCATCAGCTATAGCCTGTTCAAAGATTTTTTTCTGCCATTTGATGCTTCTTGTCAGTCCTGTTCAAATATGCCACAATAATGACCAGAACTAAATTATTAAAAAAGTTTTCACGAGAAAAAGGAGTACATTATGATTTTTTTGTTCATTTGTTTAATTTTATTGGGTGCTGCGGCATTGTATTTTTCCGGGCAACCGAAGTCGGGTTTTGGTTATAAAGGATTGGCTTACCGAACATTTGGAAAAAAGACGTGGCAGCTGTCCAATCGTTTGGCAGGAGTGATTCTGTTGGTTTTGGGAGTGACAGGTGGAGCTTTGTATTTTGCGCTGGGCCAGCCCACGGATCGTCGCTTCTTCTGGGGGATGTTGTTAGCAGTGCTTGCAGGTTTTTTGATCAGTGATTTGATTACTATCCAGCGGCTAAAAAAATAGAACGAATCCAGCTGAAAATGAACGGCGGCTGGTCACTGGTATAAATTCCGGTGACCACCTGCTGTTTTTTTGTGATGGATTACGGATTGTTGCGCTTTTCCTGAATCACAGGCTGATGATCTCTAAGTTTTCCTTGACTGCTATGGTGCAAGGCTCAACTTATCACTGGTTTTAGTGTATAATATTCACTGGATGCTTAGGCATGTGATTTTCAGGAATACTTGCACGGTGCGGTCTAACTCATAGCAGCGACGAGCCCAAATGCAAGAAACCAGAAGAATAACTGAGGAAATCTGAATAGACCAACATCAGCCAATTGAATTTTTTGGCCGAAAGATTCACAGTAAAGCCCCACTATAATAAGCTGTCAATAAGCTGTCGGTGGCCTGTAATTCTGTGTTTTCGGTAAAAGTATCAAGGCTTGATTTTGTGGTATGTTCAGGGATTCTCTGATCCAACTCAACGCAGTCCCAACTGGTCTGCTGTCCCTTGCTTTTTTGAACCTTAATCCA
The DNA here is from genome assembly GCF_049166715.1 of Enterococcus infantis. Taxonomy (NCBI): domain Bacteria; kingdom Bacillati; phylum Bacillota; class Bacilli; order Lactobacillales; family Enterococcaceae; genus Enterococcus; species Enterococcus infantis. Next base: position 212,916 of record NZ_JBMHFB010000002.1, read on the forward strand.
GCAGGTCTGTAAAACTGTTGAAGACCGATTGTTTAGCTGTTTATTGCGAATCGTTACAAGCTGCACACAATCAGCAGTACTTATGGTTTGTTTTTTTGAAACAACTGTACAATTACTTTTCTTCAGCAATTATCTGCTGCTACTGCTTTTGGTTATAAGGAAGCTTCGCACAGCATCATGTTGCCAACTGCTTTGGGAACTTTATAGAAAGAACAGGTGATTTTTTTGAGCGACATCAAAATTATTCCGTTAGCTGGCGTGCGGGAAAACGGGAAAAACATGTATTTGACAGAAGTGGACGGGGATATTTTTATTTTTGACTGTGGTCTGAAATACCCGGACAATGAATTGTTAGGGATCGATACAGTGATCCCAGACTTTACGTATTTGGAAGAAAATGCTGAGCGGGTGGTGGGGGTTTTCTTGACTCACGGGCACGCAGATGCCATTGGCGCACTGCCTTATCTGTTGGAGCGAGTGGAGGTCCCCGTTTTCGGGACCAAGCTGACCATCGAATTGGCTAAAATCAATGTCCACAAAAATGAAGGTACGAAGAAATTTAAAGATTTCCATGTGATCGATGAACATACGGAAATCGACTTTGGCAGTGGCGTGGTGAGCTTTTTCCGCACCACTCACTCAATCCCGGATTCAGTGGGAATCAGTTTGAAAACAACCGAAGGCAATATTGTCTACACCGGTGATTTCAAGTTTGACCAAGCGGCTGTACCTATGTATCAAACGGATTTTTCTCGCTTGGGAGAAATCGGCAAAGAAGGCGTACTGGCATTATTATCGACTTCTTCCAACGCTGAAAATCCAACACCGGTGGCTTCGGAACGCACCATTGCTGACGAAGTTTCCGACACCATCCAATATTGGGAAGGTCGTATCATTGTGGCAATGGTCGCTTCCAATCTGCAACGGGTGCAACAAGTGTTGAATGCTGCCCATAAAGCTGGCCGCAAAGTCGTTTTGACTGGTCAGGATTTTGGTCGAATCATTCGCACAGCCATGAAGTTAGGAAAATTGGAAGTTCCAGATGAAGACATGTTCATCACCCAAAAAGAAATGAAACAATACCCGGCTGAGCGCCTGATTATTATGGAAACTGGCCGTATGGGTGAACCAATTAAAGCCCTGCAACGAATGGCTAACGGGACTCATCGTACTTTGCGAATCCAAGAAGGTGATCTGGTCTACATCGCTACAACGCCGACGACTGCAATGGAAACTATCGTTGCCAAGACAGAAGATATCGTTTTTCGTGCCGGTGGGACAGTCAAGCAGATTTCTGATAATCTGCGGGTTTCCGGTCATGCCAACCCAGACAATCTACAGTTGATGCTGAACATGATGCGTCCTAAGTACTTCGTGCCAGTGCAAGGAGAATATCGCCAACTGGCTGCCCATGCCCAATTGGCCGAACAGATTGGTATTCCGCTCAGCCACATTTTCATCACTGCTCGCGGCGATGTGCTGGAGTACAAAAAAGGGAAGATGATCCAAGGCGGTTCAGTACCGGCTGAAAACGTCTTAATCGATGGCATCGGTGTTGGGGACATCGGCAATATCGTGCTGCGGGACCGTAAGATTCTTTCAGAAGACGGTATCTTCATTGCTGTCTGTACCATCAATCGACGGGAGAAAAAGATTGTTTCCCACCCTCAGATTACTTCCCGAGGTTTCGTCTATGTCAAAGCTAGTCGCGACTTGATTAGAGAAAGTGCGGATATGGTTACTGAAATCGTAGAAAAACACTTGCAAGACGAGGACTTTGAATGGGCAAAGCTCAAACAAGATATCCGTGACCGCATCGGCCGTTATCTCTTTGAGCAGACCAAGCGCCGTCCAGTAGTCCTGCCAGTCATCATGGAAGCAACCCAACGAAACAAACGCCGCTAATCACAAAACAACGAACGGCCTTGCCTTCATTTTGAAGTCGGGGCTTTTTTTGTTGCAAAAGAGTGGAGTCTATGTTGTCGCATTGTGTAGGAACTGCAAACTCGCTATTGCAGATATGTTAAATCGGATGAAGAAAAGGTATAAAAAGTTCGGAATTTTTCATAGCTAAATTAAAAATATTTAGACTTCTACTTGGGATAAGTCTTCGTAACACGTTGTAATACTATAACTATAGCCAATTTTTCGTTAGTCCTGTGTAAGCTCTGCTGACAGTTTTGAAAGATGAATGTTAGGGCAATCCATTTGTCGATAGGGGAGAAAGTATTAGACTGTTAAACGAAAAGAGACCAAATGATTGGTTTTTAATTTATATAACGAGGAGCGATTACGATGAAAAAACTTGCAATTGTATTAGGAGTGCTTGCAGTTCTCCTTTTTGGCGGCATGGCAGTGGCCCAAAAGGTGATCATGGGTGGCGAAAGCTATTACGTACAGGTTACCAATGAAGGACAACGGGAAGAGACCAAAGATGACAATGGCAGCACGATGGTGGAATACAAATATACTCTGCCAGGTTATGACGAAGATGGTAAGCAAAAAGACCTTGAATTTTCAGCATTTAAGGATCGACCATTGCGTACGGAAGCCTATTTGAAAATCACTTGGAACGAGAAAAAGGGCGTGACCAGTTGGGAAGAAGTCAAAAAGACTGACGTACCCAAAAAAGCGATGAAGCAGTTGGAAAAAGGAGCATAACTAGATGGAACCTATCATTGAAGTATCACAAGTAACGAAAGTTTATGGCAGTGAAAAAGACGAGCAGACCCATGCGCTGAGAGGTATCGACTTTACGATTCAACGAGGAGAATTTGTGGGAATTATGGGAGCTTCTGGTTCCGGTAAGTCCACCTTATTGAATATTTTATCAACTCTGGATAAGCCCAGTACCGGCGAAGTGATTATCAATCATAACGATGTTACTAAGCTTGCGGGCAACGCTTTGGCAGATTTTCGGGGCAAAGAGATTGGTTTTATCTTCCAAGATTTCAATCTGTTGGAAAATCTGACAGCGGCGGAGAATATTGCGATTCCACTGTCTCTGCAAGGAGTGAAACCGCGAATCATCCGCCAAAAAATCAAAGAAGTGGCAGCTCGTCTGTCGATTACTGAAATCTTGAACAAATATCCGGCTGCGATTTCCGGTGGTCAAAAACAGCGAGTGGCTTCAGCTAGAGCATTAATCACTCAACCAACAATTCTATTCGGTGACGAACCCACTGGCGCGCTGGATTCTAAAAGTGCCCGGGATTTGTTGGATATGATGGCTGACCTCAACCAAAACGACCAGGTTTCCATTATGCTGGTGACTCACGATCCGTTGTCTGCGAGCTATTGTAAAAGGATTCTTTTCATCAAAGACGGAGTCATCCATGAAGAGATTCAAAGAGGAGACCAGACCCAAGATGATTTTCATCGACGGATTTTAGGTATCCTTGGAAATCTGGAACAATAGGGGGAATTTGATATGCTGTGGAAACTGTCTCTTTCCGGAATCAAAAGTCGATTGCGGGATTATATTGTCTTATTTTCGGGACTGGTGATCTCGTCATCCATTTTCTATATGTTTCAGTCGATGGCAACAAACAAAACCTTTTTGGAATCAAACTCGACTATTTCATCGATTGTTTTCATCTTCTATTTTGGTGCGGTCCTGCTGGGAATCATCACCTTTGTTTATGTCATCTATGCCAATTCATTTCTGATGAGCATGCGGCAAAAAGATTATGGCATGTTTATGATGTTAGGAGCAAAAGTTCGTAAAATCGCCCAAATGATCTTTCTGGAAACCTTTGTGGTAGGTCTGATATCTACACTTGTGGGAACAATTTTAGGAGTGGGGCTAACCACAATTATTAACAACTTGTTGGTGGCACAACTGGATCTGCAAGTCCAACATTTTTCCCCTTTTAACCTCACTGCCTTGCTTGTGACACTGGCTTTCTTTATCCTGCTCTTCCTTTTGACGTCAGTGATGAATGCCGGTAAGGTTGCCAGAAGAAGTCTGCTGAGTTTGTTGAAAGACAGCACAACACCGACACCAAAAAGTAAAAAAATTGTCGGTCTCCTTGTACAAGCTATCGGCGGAATTGCTTTACTGGCGTTAGGTTATTATGTGATGGGGGATTTGCCGAAGTTTCAACTGATGGGAATCGCCGTTGCATTGGTGACGATTGTATTAGGCACCTTCTTTATCTTCAACAGTCTGCTGGTTCTTTTGATTGCACTTTTGAAACGTAACGATGGTATCGCATTGCGGGGAATCAATTCCTTCACACTGGCACAAGTCGATTTTCGTATTAAAGACTATACCCGGCTCTTGGCGATGGTTGCGATGCTTTTTGCCTTGGCATTGGGGGCGCTGACTGTCGGATTGGAATTCAAGAATGAAATTCCCAAGATGGCTAAAGCAATTACTGCTTATGATCTCGTGTTGAATCAAGCGCAGGACATTTCTGATGGGGAGGTGACTGCTTTGTCACCGACATTGGATGTTACCTATTCCCAAAAAGAAGACGGCCAGACAATCTATTATGACAAGGATCAGTTCGATGAAGCACCTTTGTTTGCTCCCGATAACGCTGGTCAGACAAGGCAAACAGCGGGCTATACGGGTGAAAAACTAGCCAAAGATGTGACGGCTCAAGACAATCTTCGAAATATTGAGTTGCCAAGCCAAAAAGAAAAACAACATCTTTTTCTCAGTAAGTCGGAGTACCAACAATTGGCGTTGCCGGAATCTGAATTGCGTGTGATTCGCGTCAATGACTTCCAACAAGCGTTAGTACCTCTAAAAAAACTGGTATCGGCGAATCAGAAAAACAATCCGGAGGTACAAAATCAAACCAGTTTCACCCAGCGAGTGGAAGTATATGATGTGTTTAACGGGATGTTTTCCGGCTTTGAATTTATGGGCTTTTTCTTAGGCATCGCCTTTTTGACAATGCTGGCCTCTTGTTTGATGTTCAAAATACTATCCAGCGCCAACAGTGACCGCCACCGTTTTACTATGTTGGAACGGATTGGCACCCGCCGTGGACTGCTTAAAGCTTCCATTCGTAGGGAAATCGGCATCTTGTTTGTAGCTCCAGGCATCTTGGGGATGATCCACGTTTTGTTTGGTCTGAAGATGTTTACTACTCTTTTGGCAGATCCCTATGAACAAATCTGGCTGCCTTTTGCACTGTTTCTCGGGATGTATGGGTTGTATTATGTCTTGACCACATTTTTGTACACGACTATTGTTTTACAAAAGAAAAATTAAGCTACCTTTAGTTTCAATCAACTCTGAAAGGAAACGTGACATGAAAAAAACTATCTTGCTTTGCTTGGCGAGCCTAGCACTGGTGACTATGTCTGGCTGCTCCGGCAAAATTGATATCAACTCCACTGTGGATTCTGTTGCAGCGACGATGGCAAATACCGTAAATCAAGAGTTTTTCGGTTCAGATGGATTATTTACTAACGAAAAAATCAGCTACTTCCTTGATAAGGAAGAAAATGCCATCTATGTAAAACGGGAGAATACAGAAGGTACCACCTACTATTCACAAAATAGCAAAAAGGAAAATGATTCAGAAACATTCCTCAAAGTAACTGACAATCGTGTGATTGATAAGATCGAAGCGCTGGAGTCTGTATTTGCTGTGGATAGTCGATCAGAGGATGTCAAAATATCAGGCAATCCCCAAAAGATCATGGAGCTGTTGGATTAGTGGTCATTGATCGCTTTGATCCGAGCTGGATTTGGCAGATCAGCAGGGTTTCGTGATGACGAAATCACCAAGCCATACCAACGAATATTTTTGGCTAGCTGTCAGAGGAGCTTCATCTTTGGCGCGAGCGGAGCTGATCAGCGCCATCTGTGGGGAAAGGGCGATTCAGCACTGGCTTGCCCGCGGATCAGGAGTAAATGCATGAAGTGATATTAAATTGAAAGACCGGATCAGGTGATACCAACCTGCGCCGGTCTTTTTATGGTTTGAAATTCTAAAAATGGAGCTGGTCGTCTATTTGCTGAGATTTAGCTTGTGACTTGAAGTTTTTTTCTTGCTGCATGAAAAAATGTTAGCAGTTGATAGCAGACTAAATTAGAAAAAACTATTCTGATTGGAGGAGAATCTGAGCTGTAGATCAAGCTTTTTCGCCTGATACCTGACAGCGGCATGGTTTTTTCCAGGTAGATTGTCAATTGTCCTATTGAAATCGGTTGTCCCTTAGGTTATGCTTTAATTGATAATGAGAATCGTTATCAATTAGGGGGAGAGGAATGAAAAAAGCAGCAGTGGCAGCAACGGTGATACTGGCGGTAATTTCCGTTTTTGTTGGTGCCGGAAACTTGGACTTGTCAGGGCTTTCAGCGGGGGATCCGCAGCACTGGCTATTACTATATGAAACTCGGTTGCCCCGGACGATTAGCCTAATTTTGGCAGGGGGCATGTTGAGTGTGTGTGGCCTGGTGTTACAAAAAATCATGCAAAATCCTTTTGTCTCCACCAATGCTATTGGCATGGTGGATGCCAGTCGATTAGGTATTTTGTTGGTTATGCTCTTTTTACCAAATGCGTCCCTTGCGTTGCGCAGCATTGTCGCATTCGTTTTTTCATATTTAGGAGTGCTGTTGTTTCTGGTACTCAGTAGATTATTGCCAAAAGGAGATGTTTTCATTCTGCCATTGACGGGAATGATGTTTGGTAATGTAGTGGGGGCCATTGCGAGCTTTTTCGGTTACCAATTTCGCCTCGTTCAAAATATGTCTTCTTGGCTGCAGGGAAATTTTGCCACCGTGATGAAGGCCGATCATCAGTTGATTTATTTGACGATTCCAGTCTTTGTATTGCTATTTTTTTTACTGCATAAAATTATGGTCTTGAGTCTGGGGGAAGAGTTGGCGCAAAACTTCGGGCTGAATGTCAAAAGACTGCAGTTTTTGCTGCTGGCATTGGTTGCATTAGGGAGCACCGCCGTTTTAATCATGGTGGGAAGCGTTCCGTTTCTCGGAATTGTCGTTCCGAATCTAGTCGCATTGAAATTCGGTGATCATTTAAAGAACACTCTCTTTATGACAGGTGTTGTCGGAAGCGGTTTGTTATTATTATGCGATATTATCGCGCGACTCGTAATCCGTCCATATGAAGTTCCAGTTAGTGTGGTGATGGGTATCTTGGGCGGCCTCTTATTCTTAGTGTTATTGATGAGGAGGCGGACAGCATAAAAAAAGAAAGAATTTTTCAACGTCAGCTGCTCATTTTGGCCGGACTAATCCTGCTCTTTAGCGGTCTTTATTTGACCTATGGCACTTATGGCAATTGGGAGTTCGCCCTTTCGCTGCGAGGAAAGAAACTGGCGGCCTTTGTATTGGTGGCTGCTGCCAGCAGCAGTTCAACTATTGCGTTTCAAACCTTGACTCAAAATCGTTTTTTGACTCCCGGTATTCTTGGAATCGATCAGTTGTATGTCACTTTGCAAACAATCTTGTTTTTTGTGATTGGCGGTTCAGCGGGGCTGGGTTTGCCGGCAGTACCGCAGTTTTTGATTAATGTTCTTTTACTAGGTGGGCTGAGTGTGGTCTTTATCCGTTTCTTTCTAGGGAAAACCGGCAATGACTTCTTTCGACTGCTGATGGTGGGGATGGTGTCTTCCAGTCTGTTTTCCAGCATCAGTACTTTTTTGCAGGTGCTGATGGATCCAAACGAGTACGATTTGCTGCAGGGGCGACTGTACGCTAGCTTCAGTAATGTGTCGGTGGACCTGCTATTGATCAGCGGTTGTCTGTTAGCCGTGATTTGTAGCTTACTGTGGTATTTCGGACCAGAACTAGATGTTTTGTTATTGGGATTTGATCACGGACTTAACTTGGGGCTGTCAGTCAGATCTTTACAGCAGCTGCTTTTGTTTCTCATCGCAGCTGCCACGGGGATAGCTACGGCATTGGTGGGCCCCACTGTATTTTTAGGCTTTGTCGTTGCGACGGTCAGCTATCAAATCTTTCCGGTATATCGCCACAGACAGCTATTTATAGGAAGTACATTATTGGGGATTCTGTTTTTGATTGGTGGTCAATTTGTTATTGAACAGCTCCTGGGCTTAAAGGCTACTATCAGTACTGTCATCCAGTTTGCTGGAGGTGCTTTTTTCATCGGCAAACTGACTGTGGGTCCGCTGCGAAATCGTTGGCAATTTGGCAAGCAGTCTGACTGACTAAAAATTACAGTAACGACCATTAACTATCATCTGCGAGGATAGTGGCTGCTAATTTTTCAAGTTAGGACAGGTATTTTTCGCAGCAGTGTTTACGAGGAGGAGTGTAATGATCGAGGCAAAAGAAATCGGTAAACAGTATCTTGATAAACAAGTGCTGCAAGCAATTGATTTGTCACTGCCGAAAGGAGAGCTAATCGCATTTATCGGTCCAAATGGTGCCGGGAAAAGCACCTTACTTTCCATCATGAGCCGCCTGCAGGGCACGTTTTCCGGGCAGTTGTATATCGATGACGGTGAGATTCGTGCTTGGGATTCCAAAGAGCTGGCCCAGCGGTTGGCAATCTTGAAGCAGAGCAACCAGGTACAGGCTCGCATCACTGTGGCTGAATTGGTAGCGTTTGGACGCTTCCCCTACAGCCGCGGACGTCTAACCACAGCCGATCAGCAGCTGATTGCTGACGCGCTTGCGGAGATGAGTCTAACGGAACTAGCAGAAGAAGAAATTCAGACCTTGTCTGGAGGCCAGTTACAGCGAGCCTATATCGCTATGATTTTGGCTCAGGATACGGAATATATTTTACTAGATGAACCATTAAATAACTTAGATATGAATCATGCCAATCAAATGATGCACTTGCTGCGACGCTTGGTGGCTAAGCTCGGAAAAACGGTTTTGTTGGTGATCCATGATATCAACTTTGCAGCCGGTTTTGCTGATAAAATCGTGGCGTTGAAGGGCGGACGTCTGTTTAAAATAGGTACACCGACTGAAGTCATCACTCCGGCAGTACTTGGTGAGTTATACGAGATGAAGGTCAATGTGATAGATTACAACGGACGCCCTTTTTGCATGTATTTTGATTGACAGGATTAATAAAAAACAATGAAGGAGAAAAGATAGATGAAAAAAATGATGTTGAGTATGGGATTATTGGTGGTTTTATTTGCCGCAGGAGCTTGTGGTCAGGCAACCGGCGAGGATCGAACAAATGAAAGTCAGACTGCTGCCACATCCGCTTCCAGTACAACGAAGGATAGTCAGTCGGCTCTACCGGCTGAAGTAAGTATCATGGATGGTGATAAAAAACAGGTGACTGTGGCAACGAATCCTCAGAAAGTGGTAGTTTTTGATAATAGTGCGTTGGATACGATGAACCGGTTGGGTGTTGGCGAACGAGTGATTGGAGCTGCCACAGATAATCTGCCAACTTTCTTGAGTGACTATAAAAAGGTTGCCTCTGCTGGTGGAATCAAGGAACCTGACTTGGAAAAAATTAATGCGCTACAACCAGATTTAATCCTCATCTCGGGGCGTCAAAAAGACTTCCAAGACCAGCTGGCTCAGATTGCACCGACACTGTATTTGTCCACTGACAACACGGATACCTGGCCTTCCATTCAAAATCAGATTAAAAGTATCGGTGCGATTTTCGGCAAAGAAGAGGAGGCCACAGCAGCCATTGCTTCGTTGCAGTCTAAAATCGATGACTTGAAAGGCAAAGCCGTGGCTTCCAAGGAGAAAGCCCTTGTCCTGCTGGTGAATGAAGGGAGTCTGTCAGCATACGGTGCTGGTTCTCGTTTCGGAATAGTTCACGATACCTTTGGCTTCTCTCAGGCAGATGATCAGATTGAGGCCTCCACTCACGGACAGAGTGTTTCTTATGAATATGTGTTGGAAAAAAATCCTGATGTCATTTTTGTAGTGGATCGTACCCAGGCAATCGGAGGCGATGATTCACAAAATAACGTTGCTGCTAATGAGCTGATTAAACAGACCACGGCAGGCAAAAACAATAAGGTCATCTCACTAGATCCGGATGTCTGGTATTTAGCCGGCGCCGGAATTGAATCAGTGGATATCATGGCAGATAATGTAGCCAAAGCGTTTGCTGATAATAAGTAAGGATACCGATACCGCCACGGAGTAAAAACTCCGGGCGGTTTTTTTTGAGATGTGTAGTAAGCGATAATTGAAGAGTATTATCTATAATAAAAAAGTTACTGTCTATCCTATACTAATAGTCTGGTCTTTTTAAAAGGCAAAAGAGTGCAACCTTTCACAGAAAAAATACAGTTCACTTCTGAAAATGGCTAAACAAAAAGAGTGTCCCCGTACAACCTTTTGTAAGGCTGTTGCTGAGACACTTTTTTACAGGGCAATAGGTTGTCAGGGCTGGAAGTACTCTTTTCTAGATGTTGGCAGTCCTTGAAGCAAAGCCAGCTTCCAGTGGTAAAGCGGTCAACTTCAATCCTTGACTGCGTTGATGACTTCGCGGATTTTACCGATGGATAGTTGCGAACGGTCGTGGTTGCGGAACATCAAGATGGTGAAAATAGCGTCTAATAGACTGAGCTGGGCAATGCGGGAAGCTAAAGCCTCGGAGCGAAAAGCAGTCTCAGCAGAAATGGAGATGAAAGTGACATCTGCCAGTTTCGCAAGAGGGGATTGCATTTGGCTGGTGACGACGATTACTGCAGCGCCACTGTTTTTAACGACTTCTGCTAGATGGATTGTCTCCCGGGAGCGACCCGTATGACTAATTAAGATTGCACAGTCGTTGGCAGTCATCATGGAAGCTTCCATCAATTGAATGTGATAGTCGGCGCTGTGGACTACGGTTAAGGGACTGCGCAGAAACTTGTGGTAGGCATCGGCAGCGACGATTTCCGACCCGCCGACCCCAAAGAAGAAGAGGCGCTGAGAATTATCGATGAGATCGACAGCGGTTTTGAGTTTTTGTCTATCGAGTAGATTTTTTGTATCTGTCAATGTGGAGATGTTGGAGTCAAAGATCTTTTGAGCCATCTGTAATTCATCGTCATCTTGAGTGATGCTTTCATGAATCGTAGTGACTGTACTGGAATCGAAATCATTGGTCAACAGCGCCATTTTAAATTCTTTGAAGCCGGAAAAACCGATCTTCTTGGTAAATTGAAAGAAAGTCGAGTCGGCGATATCCAGATCCTTAGCGATATCACTGATGGAGCTGCGGCTCACTTTTTGGGGATCGTTCAAAATATAGTCGGCAATCGCTTGTTCTTTTGGAGTGAAGTCTTTGTACATAGATTTAATGGTCAAACGAATCGATGGGGACATCGGATAAGCCTCCTTTAATGCGGCGTTTTTTGAAGTGCTGAGTTGTTGTGATCAAGTTGTTGCAGGTCCTCTCTGCAGCGCTTTCTTATTTATTATTAGAATAAAGGGGAACGTCAAAAAAAGCAAACAAAATATTTTTTCGTTATTTCCCTTTACAAAAAAATATTTTTTTGTATAATAACAGTATAGATTGAATGCGCTAACAAAAATCAAAAAAGGGTAAAGTCATTAAGCCGAGTGAAAAAATGGAGGATGAACATGACAGACTACAAGATCGGAATCGTGAATTCAAGCAGCTTTGGGAAGGTCTTTCCTCAGCATTTGGAGCGTTTGGAAAAAATCGGAGAAGTCGTGCATATTACGGTTGATTCAGAGATTGGCGGTAAAGAGTTAGCGGAAGCTCTGGCAGGAATCAATATCGTTATTGCCAGCGTGACCCCGTTTTTCACAGAGGAATTCTTTCAATACAAAGATGAATTGCTTTTGATCGCCCGTCACGGCATTGGTTTTAACAACGTGGACCTCGCAGCAGCCAAAGCTCATGATACGGTGGTAACCATCATTCCAGCCCTGGTGGAGCGGGATGCTGTCGCCGAAAACAATGTGACCAACTTGCTAGCTTTAATGAGAAAAACGGTGCAAGCGCATAATCGAGTTGTCGCTGATCGCTGGGAAGACCGGGCAAGTTTTGTTGGCAATACACTGTACAACAAAACTGTTGGTGTCATCGGCGTAGGTAATACCGGCAGCGGTGTCGTCGAGACGATTCGTAATGGCTTCCGCTGTGAAGTACTAGCTTACGATCCATATAAGTCGGCGATGCACATCGAAAGTTACGGTGCCAAAAAAGTCGAGTTCGATGAATTATTAGCCAGAGCTGACGTCATTTGTCTATGTGCCAGCCTAAATGAAGGCAACTATCATATGATTGATGATGCTGCTATCGCCAAAATGAAAGACCGGGTCTACTTGTCAAACAGTGCCCGGGGAGCATTAATCGATGAAGATGCTGCGGTGGCGGGTCTGAAAAGCGGTAAATTAGCCGGGCTGGCGACGGATGTTTTGGAAGAAGAGCCTGGTCGCAAAGATCATCCCTACCTGCAATTTGACAATGTTGTCATGACGCCCCATACCTCTGCTTACACGATGGAATGTTTAGAAGAGATGGGTGAGAAATGTGTTCGTGACGTGGAAGCTATCATCGAAGGCCGATTGCCGGAAAGAGCCGTGCAGCCGGAGAGTAAATTTATTACGGTATCCATCTAGGTCATTATAGAAATTGTCGATGCCGGTTGCTGGAGTGCTTAGCAAAAGCGTAGTGGTGAGGACGTAATTTTTAAAGAATCACGTGGAGGCCACCTCTCGTTAAAAAAGCACCCATAAGCAGCTGGTGTCGCCACTTTCAAAAAATGCCCCGGATCTTAGGATCGCGCAACTATCAACGTTTCAAGAGGAGGACATATGGAAACATTAAGTGTAGTACAAAGTTTGTTGATCGCACTGTGGGTGGCAGCGGTCATGTCACGCTGGCTCGGTGGTGGCGCTACCTTGACCTTGCGCTTTTCCCCGCTGATGACTGGTTTGGTAGTAGGGATTGTGATGGGAGATGTCAAGCAGGCAATGATCGTCACAGCAGCCTTGCAAATGATCTATATGGGGGTCTTTTCTCCCGGTGGTTCGATGCCGGCAGAGCCTTCCATTGCTGCAGCCATTGCCGTATCTGTCGCATTATTGGGAAATCTGAAACCGGAAGCAGCCATCGCAGTTGCTGTACCGGTAGGACTTTTAGGCAGTTATTTGTATCAATTCCGTTTCTTCATTAATACATTCTTAGGGAAGTATACCGATAAAGCGGTAGACGAACTCAACGACGGTGCCATCAAGCGGTCCATCATCTGGTATCCGACCATTGCTTCTTTCTTGTTGTTTGTGCCATTGGTATTTATTGCTTTGTACTTTGGTGCACCTGTGATTGCTGATGTAATTACGGCATTGGAAGGGACAGTGGTAATCCACATTCTGGAAGTTGTCGGTGGTGGTTTGGCGGCAATCGGGATTGCAACGACGGTTTATGTTATCGGACGGAAAGACTATCTGGTCTTCTTCTTTTTGGCTTACTTCTTGAGTGTTGTCTTCAAATCACTGGAGATCACGATGGTAACTTACGCAGTCTTCGGTGTGCTGATTGCATTGATCTTCGTGCAGTCACAAAAAGGCAAAGGAACTCCCCCACAAGCACAAGCAGCTGGTGGCGGCAGTGTCAGTGACGACGATGATGACGATGACTATGACGACGGGTTTTGATCACAAGGAGGAAAAACAATGGCTGAAATGATAAAAAATACCGCTGCACCAGAAGAAATCACTAAAAAAGACGTGACCAAAGCCTATCTCCGCTGGCACTTTGCCAACGAGATTCCGCATTCTTTCGAGCGTTACTTGGCGCCGTCTCTCTTGTATGGGATGATGCCCATCTTGCGCAAGCTCTACAAGGATCCGGATCAATTAAAGGCGGCTTATAAACGGCAGTTGCTGTTCTTCAACACTCAGTTAAGCTGGGGTGGGGGTGTCATCACTGGGCTGATGTCTTCAATGGAACAACAGCGGGCAGAAGAAGAGTATGAAAACAAAGAAGTCATGATGCAAGACGACTTGATGTATAACACCAAAGCCGGTTTAATGGGAGCTTTGGCAGGAATTGGGGATGCCATTGACTCTGGAACGGTGCAATACATCTTTATCGCAATCGCTGTTCCGTGGGCACAAGAAGGTAGTCCGCTGGGAGCAATTTTCCCATTCATCTGCTTTGCCTTGTACCAAGTGATTCTGGGGGTATTCTTTGCCCGCCAAGCTTTCACTATGGGGCGTAATGCTTCTGGATTGATGCAAAGTACCGGTGTTCAGACTGCAATTGAAACACTGTCAGTTTTAGGGCTGTTCATGATGGGGATTTTGGCAGGAAATTATGTTAAGGTCACTTCCGCATTGAAGTTTGGTATTTCAGGACGTGAGTTTGTCATCCAAGACATCTTAGACCAGATTGTGCCGGGTATCTTGCCATTGGCGGTTGTCATGGGTGTCTACTTGTTCTATACGAAAAAAGGATTGAAAGTCACGCAAGCTTTACTGTGGCTGACGGCAATCTTGATTGTTTTAGCAGGAATTGGGATCTTATAACAACTGCATAATTAAAAGGAGGATTCTCTAATGGGTAAAGTAAATTTAGCACGGGTGGACGAACGATTGATCCATGGACAAGTCATGGTGACCTTATCACAAAAAAGTGGTGTTAACTCGATTTTTGTAGTCGATGAAGTCGTTGCTAAGGACAAGTTCATGCGCGATCTCTACAAGAATGCAGGTAGTCGTACTGGGCAAAAAACGATCGTCATCACACCGGAAAAAGCAAAATTCTATTGGGATGAATACGAATTCAAAGATTACAACTGCATTTTGATTACGAAAACAGTTAGTGTAATCTATGATCTGGTCAAACATGGATTGCCAATGGAAGAGCTCAACATCGGCGGAATCGCGCAAAAGGATCCAGAAAAAGACCTGTTGGTAACCAAATCCGTTTACCTAAACAAAGAGGATGCCTTGAAACTCAAAGAATTGAATGAAAACTACGGTGTAAAAGACATCTATTTCCAAGCAACACCGTCTGCACCAAAATCTAGTCTAAAAGATGTATTGAAACAATTTGGTTTATAAGAAAACCAGCACTTGGGGCTGTCGTCAAGACGACGGCGACCGGCAGTAGCGGCAAAAGCCGAGAAAACAGGAGGGCTTACCATGGCACAAACGGAAAATTTCAAAGATTGGCTGTTTCGTTACCAATACTTGTATGGAATCCGTCGCAGCGACAAAAGCAAAAAACGTTTCATCGGTGCCTTGGTAGCTGACCTGGCTGCAATGGGAGCTGCGCCGCAAGTAATCGAATACGATCAACAGAAAAAAAGTGCCTCGCGTAATGTTTACGTGGGGGATTTGAAACGAGCTAAAAAAGTCATTTGCACCTACTATGATACGCCGCCGATTTCTATAGGAGATTACGTTTTCTTTGATCGCAAGCGACAGTCGCGACAGACCGTTCTGGCGATTTTAATGGGTTCGTTGGCGCTTCTCTTACTAGGTGGTCTGGGCTTAGCTTGGTTGATGAGCAACAGCTGGTTTTCTTTAGACTTTACGCGCCCGCTGACCTATGTGAGCATAGTAGCACTGTTGGTCTTTTTCCTACTCTTGGGACGAGTGACGAAGGGCTTGGCCAACCGCCGCAACTTGGTGAGAAATACCGGTTCAGTTTTGTTGCTGCTGTCAATGATTGAAGCCAATCGGAATCCTTTTGTAGCCTATGCCTTCATTGACGAGGGCACTTTCGGTGAACGGGGGTTGGAGGTACTGCAATCCTCATTGCCAAAAGGAACACCGGTTTACTTTCTCGAGGCTGTCGCAGCCAAAGCACCGCTGTACATCAAAGATCGTGAAACTACGCTCTTTTCCAAAGAGGCAGTCGCAGCAAAGACGAAGGATCAAGTACGCTATATTTTCAGTGGCGAGCCGGGCACAGAGGGTTTTACACTTTCCAAAAAACTTTTGAGAAGCAAAGAAATGAACATGGAAAATATTGAGCAATTGATCACAGCACTTTCATAGAAGCAAACTAAAAACTGGAGGTTTTGCAATGTTAGGGATCGTAATCGCGACACACGGAACATTGAGTGACGGATTGAAAGACGCGGCGGAAGTCATCATCGGCTCTTCTGATAACATCGCCACCGTCAATTTGAATCATGGAGAAGATATCCAAAAGCTGGGAGCTAAAATTCACACAGCTGTCCAAGAGGTGGATCAAGGAGACGGTATTTTGATTTTGACAGATGTCGTGAGTGCCAGTCCTTATAATCAATCACTGATGGTGGCTAGTGCTTTGGACCCTGAATTGCGAGAAAATACGTACGTCATTGGTGGTGTTAACCTGCCGATGCTTCTGGAAACCATCAATCATCAGATTTTGTCAACACCGGCAGCTGAGGCAGCGCAGGCTGTTTTGGCACAAGGAGCCGACAGTCTTGGCTTGTGGCATGTTTCGCTGGTAGCTGATGAAGAAGACGAAGAAGACGAATTTTAAAGAGAGAGGAAGAATGCTATGAAGTGGGCTTTTCGATGGTATGGCGTTGAGGGAGACCCGATTCCAATTCAGCATGTGAAACAGATTCCCGGTATCACCGGTGTCGTAGGGACACTGTTGAACAAAATGCCCGGAGATGTCTGGGAAATTGATGAAATCAAAGAATTGAAAAAAGAAGTCACAGCTAGCGATTTGGAACTATTAGGGATTGAAAGTGTGGCAATTCATGATGCCATCAAAGCGGGGACTGCTGAGCGGGATAAATATATCGACAATTATATTCAAACGATCCGCAATTTGGCGGCCTGCGATGTACGCTTGATCTGTTACAGCTTCAAGCCAATCTTCGGCTGGTTCAAAACGGATATGAACTACCAGTTACCAGACGGCAGTACGACATTGCAATTTGATCAGTCAGTGATTGATGAATTGCAACCGCAGGATTTATACAAGCGTATTGCCAGCCAGTCCAAAGGGTTTCAAATTTCCGGCTGGGAAGAAGAACGCCTTGCAAAATTCAATAGTCTTGTGGCAATGTACGACGGTGTCACTGAAGAAGTCCTCTTTGAAAACTTGAAATACTTTTTAGAACGCATCATTCCCGTTTGTGAAGAGGTAGATGTCAAAATGGGGATTCATCCGGATGATCCACCTTGGGAAATTTTCGATTTCCCCCGGATTACGAAAAATCTCTCCGACCTGAAACGCATCATCGAAGCAGTGGATTCACCTTACAATGGCTTAACCTTCTGTACTGGCGCGCTAGGAGCTGATCCCAATAACGATATCCCGCAAATGATCCGAGAAGTCGGTCATCGTATCAATTTTGTTCATTTCCGTAATGTTGGCTTTTTGGGCGAACGGGATTTCATCGAAACGGCTCATCTGTCAACAGCAGGTTCGTTGGATATGGCAGCAATCATGGAAGCTTTGGTGGAGGTCGGTTTTGACGGAGTATTGCGTCCGGATCACGGGCGAACAGTCTGGGGGGAAGTGGCTCGGCCAGGTTATGGCTTGTACGATCGAGCGATGGGCCTGACCTATGCACAAGGGCTGCATGAAGCATTGACCAAAGCCAAAGAAAAGGCATAAGGAGGAAAAGACGTTGTTTGATATGAAACAGCATCCAGTGTATCTGGAGATGAAAGAAAAACGATTGCTGCCTCTTTATACTGTCACTCAGCTTGACCTGTTGCCGCTGGTAGAAAAAATTTTGGTAGACAATCAGTTACCGTTAATTGAAGTCACTTTCCGCAGCGAGTTAGCCGTTGAAGCAATCAAAATTTTAGCGAAATCTGGCAAGCTGCTAGTAGGTGCCGGAACGGTAAAAACTCTTGAGCAGGCTAAAGCGGCTGTCGAAAACGGCGCCAAATTTATCGTATCGCCGGCAATTGTTCCCGATGTTATCAGTTACTGTCAAGAACAGCAGATTCCGGTCTTTCCCGGCGTAGCCACACCAAATGACATTCAGCGAGCTTACGAGCTGGGATTAGATGTAGTGAAGTTCTTCCCGGCGGATATTTACGGCGGTTTGAAGGCAATCAAAGCTTTAGCGGGTCCATATTTTGAAATGGAATTTGTGCCCACTGGTGGTATTCATCAAGGCAATCTGCAAGATTACCTCGCCTTTGAAAAAATTCTGGCAGTCGGCGGTTCCTTTATCTTGTCTGAAGCACTCGTGGCCGCTGATGGTGGCGTCAAAGCCGCAGCTACAATTAAAGAATTGCGGCAGCTGACTAAAACCAATTAGGCAGAGGATGATTGGCTGACAGTGTCGAATCAGCGAGTCTTTGTAAAAATTTTAACCTCAGATGACTAGTGAACCATCAGACTTGATAGTAGTGGGGCAGATTCTGCCCCGCTGCTTTTGCTGCATAAAGGAGGAACAGATGAAAGCAATCGACTTATTGATTTTTGATATGGACGGCTTGATGTTTGAGACCGGCCGCTTGGCTTATCGAGCCTACCTGCGCTCAGCAGAAAAATACGATTACGAGATGAATCATCAAGTTTACTACCACCTAACCGGTCGAACGGAAGCTGCGATCCTTAAAGAGATGGCGGCTCTTTATGGAGAAGAGCTGCCTTACCAGCAGTGGCGTGGGGAAATGAACATCAACAAAGGCCTGATTTTTGCCGAAGAAAAACGAGTCTTCAAGAAAAAAGGCCTGGAGTCATTGTTACAGTATGCCAAAGCGTCTGGTCGCTTGGTGGCAGTGGCCTCTTCCAACCATTTAGAAAATATCCGCAACTATCTTGAGATTGAAGAGGTAGCCCCTTATGTCGATTTGATTATTTCAGGGGATGAAGTTAAAAAAGGCAAACCGGACCCGGAGATTTTCTTGACGGCCTGTAAAAAAGCCGAGGTAAAACCAGAACACGCCCTTGTATTGGAAGATTCCCGGGCTGGCATCAAAGCCGCCAAAGCTGCCGGGATTGCTTCAGTATTGATTGAAGACGATATCACCGATCTGCCGGTACGAAAAGGACGCTATCGACTGCAGCGGGATTTGGCCCAAGCGATGGTCTATGAAGCTGTTCCCGATTACATTTTTGAAGACTTGGATGAGGTAACGCACTTATTGCAAAAGACATTTGACGAAACGGAGTGAAGAAAATGGAACAACAAATTGGTGTCGTAGGGATGGCCGTAATGGGGAAAAATCTGGCCTTGAATATTGAAAGCCGCGGCTACTCAGTGGCATTGTACAACCGCAGTAACGACAAAACCGAGGAAGTCATCGCAGAGCATCCGGACAAACGTTTCAAAGCAACATACAGTATCTCAGATTTTGTTCAGTCTGTTGAAAAACCGCGGCGGATTCTGCTGATGGTCAAGGCGGGACCTGCTACTGATGCCACGATTAAGGACCTGCTGCCTTATCTCGATAAAGGAGATATCTTAATCGATGGCGGCAATACTTTTTTCCAAGATACCATTCGCCGCAGTGAAGAGCTGGCAGATTCGGGCATCAATTTCATCGGTACCGGCGTATCCGGCGGCGAGGAAGGTGCGTTGAAGGGACCGTCGATTATGCCTGGCGGACAAAAAGCGGCCTACGAACTAGTAGCGCCAATTTTGGAGCAGATTGCTGCTAAAGCCGAAGACGGGAGTCCGTGTGTCACGTATATCGGTCCTGATGGGGCAGGACATTACGTCAAAATGGTCCACAATGGTATCGAATATGGCGACATGCAGTTGATTGCTGAATCTTACGACCTGCTGCAACGAATTTTAGGCTTATCGGCAGCTGAAATGGCTCCGATTTTCAACGAGTGGAATCAAGGGGAACTGGACAGCTATCTGATTGAAATTACCGCTGACATCTTGACTCGAAAAGACGATTTAGGCACTGGTAAACCAATTGTTGAGCTGATTTTGGATGCCGCTGGTAACAAAGGCACTGGCAAATGGACCAGCCAGTCGGCTTTGGATTTAGGAGTGCCACTGCCGTTGATTACAGAATCTGTTTTTGCCCGCTTTATTTCTGCCTACAAAGAGGAACGAGTGAATGCTGCCACTCAGCTGACAGGCCCGACACCGAAAGGCTATGAAGGGGACCAACAAGAATTGATTGAAAAAATCCGCCAAGCGTTGTATTTTTCAAAAATTATGAGTTATGCTCAGGGCTTTGCTCAACTACGTACCGCTTCGAAGGACTATGGTTGGGAACTGGCGCCTGGAGAGATTGCCAAAATCTGGCGGGCCGGTTGTATCATTCGGGCACGTTTTTTGCAAAAAATCACGGAAGCTTATGAAACGACACCGGATCTGGAAAATCTATTATTAGATGATTATTTCAGTCAAATCACCGCCAACTATCAGCAGTCCTTGCGAGATGTGGTTGCCCTAGCTGTTCAAGCGGGTATTCCGGTGCCGACTTTCTCCAGTGCCATTGCTTATTTCGATTCTTACCGTGCCCCACAATTACCGGCCAATCTGATTCAAGCTCAACGGGATTATTTTGGAGCACACACCTATCAGCGAACCGATCGGGAAGGTATTTTCCACTATAACTGGTATACTGAGTAAATAAACCATCATCAAAAAATTGGAGGTAACTATGGAAAATATTCTCTTTTTACTCGGTATTGATGAAGACCAGCAGCTTGACTTCCAGCAACGATTTCCGCAAGCCCACTTCACCTTCACTGATAAGACTAGTGTAACGAAAGAACAGCTGGCAGAGGCAACGATCATTATCGGTAATCCGCCAGTGGGCCTGCTTTCAGATCAGTTGACGAATTTGAAGTGGCTGCAGTTGAACAGTGCCGGTTACGATGAATATTTGCAGCCGGGAGTTTTGCCGCCACAAACTATTCTTTCAAATGCGCGAGGCACCTATGGCTTGACGGTTTCTGAACATGCCTTGTCTTTGTGTCTAATGCTTATGCGCAAACTGCATCTGTATTTGCGAGATCAGCTGTCCCACGATTGGGCCAGAGAAGGCCGAGTAAAATCGGTTTTTGGTTCCCGTGTCGGAGTAGTGGGATTAGGAGACATCGGACGCAACGTCGCTACTCGTTTTTACAGCTTAGGGGCGACAGTGATTGGCTATGATATCGACTCTGAAATTCAACTAGAAGCAGTTGCCGAAGTTCGTCCCATGGCAACTATTGGTGAAACGGTAGCTGATCTGGATGTTCTCATCCTTTGTGCTCCTGCAACTGCAGAAACCCATCACTTGGTAGACACCTCGCTTTTGAATCAAGCCAAGGCTGATTTGATTTTGATCAATGTGGGTCGAGGCGATTTGGTGGATACCCCAGCTTTGATTGCCCATATGGAAAAAAACAGTGACTTTATGGCTGCTTTGGATGTGATTGATCCAGAGCCATTGCCTAAGGATTCCCCTTATTGGGATGTGCACAATTTAGTCCTGACACCCCACGTAGCCGGTGGTTTTCACTTGGATAAGACCAAGGAACTCTTCTTGGAAATCGCAGCAGGAAATCTCAAAGCCTTTTTCACCGAACCAGCAGCACTCCAAAACGTGATTCGTCGCGACAGTTAGTAAGCAGTGTGGTAGCAGTGCTTTTTCAAAATGAAACCAAGGAACACCGAACAATCGCTCGTTTCTAGAGCAGTTGTTCGGTGTTTTTTATATCCGAGGAAAAAGAGGGGCTGCGTTATTATCGAAGGAGAAATTAGGAAAATCAGTTTTATTTCTTTTAGATGTTGCGCTGATTTTTTGACAGAACTTAATGATAGGCAAAAACTATCACCAACGATAAAAAACACCAATCCCCCAGAGCGTTGCTTTTAAAATACTTGGATTATATAATAACTTCACAATCCAAATAGCAATCGCAGGGAACAGATGAGTACAAGACATAGCCTTTTAACAGAGAGTTTTCGTATGCTGAAAGAAAACAAAGGCATTTCTTGGAAGATGGTCTGGGAGCATTTTTTCGTAAGAGCACGTTTGCTTGAGCGAAAAGCGGAAGGGCCGTTATCCCTAGAAGTTGTCGCATAGTTCGGCACAAAGGCTGCAGTATTTGCGGCAAACAAAGGTGGTACCGCGACCAGATCGCCCTTTTAGATAAGGGGGTCTTTTTTTTATAGTTTTTTTGCAAGGGGGATTGGCTAGATAGGTTGGGTCAATTGCCTAAAACTACTATTAAAGAAGCTAGTTGGATGTTGGATGCACAAGAAGTCGGTACTCATCTAGTTTTAAAAAGACGGCAGGCTATAGACAAATGCCAGCTTAGAAAGGAAGTCGAACATGGATTTTCAACTCATTTTCCAACAGATACCACTGTTTGGAAAAGCATTAGTTCTTACGGTTAGTTTAGGAGTGGCGGGGATTTTCCTATCCTTAGTGGTAGGCTTTTTCGTAGCCGTCAGCCGCTTTTTCCAACTCCCGATTTTGGCTAGGCTGGGCACTATTTACACCGAGCTTTCCCGCAACACGCCATTATTGATCCAATTGTTTTTTCTGTATTACGGTCTGCCAAAAATCGGAATTTCTTTGGAGAAAGCAACTGCTGCCGTTATTGGACTCACCTTTTTAGGTGGTTCATATATGGCAGAAGCTTTTCGCGGGAGTTTTCAACAAGTTCCTAAAGTTCAAGTGGAGGCGGGGAAGTCTCTGGGCTTTTCCCGCTGGCAACTGGCTAGCCAAGTGATTTTACCGCAAGGACTTCCCTTAGCAATTCCTAGTTTAGGTGCCAATGCCATCTTTTTATTGAAAGAAACCTCGGTTTTTAGCGCCATCTCTATCATGGACTTGACCAATACTGCAAAAGATCTTATTGGCATGTACTACATGACGCGGGAGTTTCTCTTTTTGCTGGTGGTCAGCTACGGCGTAATCTTGCTGCCGCTGATTTTACCGCTGCATTTGTGGGAAAGGAGGGTCCGCCATGCCACAGGGAATCAGAATACTCTTTGAAGGAAACAATCTTCAGCGCTTGCTGCTAGCGTTGGTAGAAGTAATCAAGTTGTCAGCAATTTCGCTTGTGATTGGACTGCTGCTAGGTGTTTTTCTGGGAATCCTCCGAACAGGGAATAATTCCCTGGTTAAAGGGCTTCTCAAAATCTATCTGGAAATTTTTCGAATTGTGCCATTGCTGGTGTTGCTCTTTGTTTTCTATTACATCTTGCCGGAAGCTACCGGAGGCTCGATTTCAAAAGAAGTCGTCTCCCTTTTGGTCTTCGTTCTATGGATATCAGCGGAAATGAGTGACCTCGTCCGCAGCGGCATTCAATCGGTCAGTCTTTCTCAAGTCGAGAGTGGGCGTTCACTAGGGTTTTCTCGAGGACAGCTGTACCGCTATATTTTGCTACCCCAAGGGCTAAAGCAGATTATTCCCATGACGTTAAATCTAGTGACCCGGGTGATCAAAACTACTAGTTTACTGATGATGATTGGCGTGGCAGAGCTGATTCGAGTAGGTACTCAAATCATTGAACATTACACGGTTACAATTCCGACGGTTAGTCTGTGGATTTATGGTGTCATTTTTATCTTATATTTTATGCTGTGTTACCCACTGAGTTGGTTGGCGCAACGGTTAGAAAAAGAGGAGGGCTGACCATGGCAGAAATCATGTCTGGCAAGGGCATCACAAAAAAAATTGGCAATAAGGTGATTCTTTCTGAAGTGGATCTAGCCATCGAGGAAGGGGAAGTCGTGGCATTGCTGGGTCCT
Organism: Enterococcus infantis; assembly: GCF_049166715.1. NCBI lineage: Bacteria > Bacillati > Bacillota > Bacilli > Lactobacillales > Enterococcaceae > Enterococcus > Enterococcus infantis. The sequence continues at coordinate 236,464 of NZ_JBMHFB010000002.1, forward strand.
TCCGGCAGTGGTAAGAGTACCTTGCTTCGCTGCTTGAATGGGCTAGAAACGATTGCTTCTGGTGAACTGTTTTTTGATGGAAACAAGATTGAACGAAGCGAAAAGAATTGGCAACAGCTACGGCAGGAAATCGGAATGGTTTTTCAAAGCTATGATCTTTTTCCGAACAAAACAGTGTTGGAAAATCTCCTGCTGGGACCAGTAAAAGTACAAAAACGAGAGCCAAAGGAAGTTGAACGAGAGGCGCTGGACTGGCTGGCACGAGTTGGTCTGAAAGAACGGGCGCAGGATTATCCCCGCCAACTTTCCGGTGGTCAAAAACAGCGGGTCGCAATCATACGCAGTCTTTGCATGAAGCCCCGTCTGATGCTTTTTGATGAAGTAACAGCTTCTTTAGATCCAGAAATGGTGCGAGAAGTATTAGAAGTCATTTTGGAGCTGGCAAAAACAGATAAAACACTTTTAATCGTAACCCACGAGATGTCATTTGCTCAGCAAGTGAGCGATCGCGTTCTGTTTATGGCAGAAGGCAAAATTATCGAAAATTCAGCAACACCGGCCTTTTTTTCCGGGCCACAAACCAAACGGGCGCGAGACTTTCTCCAAAGTCTTGACTATACAAACTTATAAAAAGGGAGCGAATGAATATGAAGAAAAAGGTATTGTTGAGTATTTTGTCTATCCTCACCATCGGAAGTTTGGCAGGCTGTGGGTCAAGTACTGCGAAAGCCACCAAAAGCAATCAAGAAGAAGCGTCGTCTGTGACTGCTATCAAGAAACGGGACAAGCTGAAAGTTGCTGTTTTTGGAGACCTTTCCCCATACGGATACTTGGATGAAAAAGGTGAAAACCAAGGCTATGATGTGTACTTGGCTAAGCAATTGGCCAAAGATCTGCTGGGAGATGAAAATAAAGTTGAATTTGTGGTCGTCAACGCCGAAGAACGAGTAGACGCTTTGAAATCTAACAAGGTTGACATCGTGTTGGCCAACTTCACTAAAACACCCGAGCGAGAAAAAGTCGTGGATTTTGCTAATCCTTATATGAAAGTCGGCATCGGCGTGGTCTCTTTGAAAAAAGCGGCTATCACTTCTCCAGATGCCTTGTCAGGAAAAGAGCTGATCGTGACCAAAGGAACGACTGCTGAAACCTACTTTACTAAGGAATATCCTGACGTCCAGCTGGAAAAATACGAATCTAAAAGCCAGCAGTTCCAAGCGCTGACAGATGGTCGAGGGGCAGCATTGGCAGATGACAACACCTACTTGTATGCTTGGGTCAAAGAAAATCCTGACTATGAAGTGGGAATCAAAGAAATTGGCGAAGTCTCTACCATCAATCCTGCAGTGAAAAAAGGCAATGAGACACTTTTGAAATGGGTCAATGAAGACCTTGATAAACTTTCCGATGCCAATTTCTTTGAAACAGCCTATGACGCGACGTTGAAGCCGTTTTTTGGAGCAGATATCAAGGCCTCAGACGTCATTATTACCAAATAGTAACTAACAAATGCTTAATGAATAGCTGACTTATGATGGCTGAAATACAGGCTGAAATAACCACTGTGGTGAAAAAAAGAGTCCAGTTAATAATAAAAATCAGAGCTGCCACTTGTGAAAGTGGAGGGCTCTGTTTTTTTTTGTAGGAAGCTAATTCAACTGCTTTTAATGAAACAAAGCAGAGAAGCAAACAGAAGATGATAATTTTGCTATTTTCTTTGAATAGTAAGTGGTTTTGTCGTGTTATGGATTAGGAGTTTCTTTTGTGTTGTAAGGCTATCTAGAAAGTCAGGAGACGGCCTTTTCCTGGCTTGTACAGATTGAGTTGGCCCCGAGAAAGCTACAATTTTCTCGGGGCTGTTTTTTTATACTTTTTTTAGTTAAACATGCAAATTTCCGATAAAAACAATTGTTGAAATCGCGATATATATGATATGTAGCAGGTTTTCATAAGATGCTAGTCTCATCTTGGCTATTTGGGTCAATGGGAGCAGTGGCATCTTTTTTACTTTCTAAAAAAGAACAAGATGAGAGGAGAGCGTTTTATGATGAAAACTGTTGGTTCAAAACAAAGAGGGGATGAATTAAGGTGAAAAATAAGAAAAGCATTTCTATTTTATCAGTAATTCTATTGATGATTCCATTTATCCAGAATCTATTTACTGGAATCACTGCGATTGCGGCAACTAAGACAGCTCTGGAAAGTATCGCGCTTATTCACAATGATTATGGAGCCACGACATTGCGCTATGAAGTGAATACTGATGAAAAAGAGATTGATTGGCAGTATACAGTGACAAAAACAGCACAAACGACACCGACTCAGTTCGGAATGAAATTAGTATCTGCTGGTGAAACCGTTCCGATTCAAGCTCTTCAAATAGAAGATGGCAACTACGAAGTCAAAGATGGCTGGTTAACACAAAAACAGCCGACTTTCGAAGCGCTGACGAAGCAAGTGGTTCACTTTAAAACTAAATTAGTTGAAGAAGTAAATATCTCTTCAGCGATTTGGCAAAAAAATGACCAAGGAGAACAAGTCAATTTATTAGCGGATCAAAATCCGGTGAAGGTAGTGATTTCGTCTGCAAACGTGCAAACATCCTCCAAGTCAACAACGGAAACAACAAAAGAATCGATAACAGAGGAGTCAAAAACGACTGCCACTTCTGAAAAACAGGAACAAGCAACGGACGCATCAAAATCTCCTGAGAGCCAAAAGACCCGTGTTTCTGAGGATAAAAGAGAACAGGAAGAGGAAACTGGTTCAAGTGAGTTGGCAGATTCAGTTGCGCCGGCTTCTGAAGTAATTGCAAAAGCTGAAGGTCGAGACATTACTGAATTGCCAGGAGCAGAAGCCTTGTTTGACTCCGAGGAAGGCAAGACAATTTTTAGTGAGGCGGAGTTGACAAAGGATGGTCAGCCCATTGACGGGATGGATATCCAAGTAGATGATAATCTGCTTTTGCAATATGAATGGAGTTTGCCAGAAGAGCTGCGAAAACATATCCAAGCTGGCGACTATTTTGATTTTAAACTTCCTGACAAATTCGTTATTAACGCCGAACAGCTTACTGGATCACTGACTGATAGTGAAGGGCGTGTTTACGGAACCTTTGTCATTAACAAAGATGGTACCGTGCGAATTACGTTTACTGATGAAGTTGAAAAAAATTCCGGAATTAAAGGGAAATTGAATGTCGCCGGAAAAGTAGATAAGAATAAAATTGATGGACCCGGCGACACAGAAATCGATGTTCCCTTTGTTGATGGAAGTGATCATGAGACGCCTAACATCGTCGTTCCAAATACAAAAGCTATCTCTAAAAAAGTCGTTTCTCAGTCTAAGAACGATGAAATTGTCGACAACAAAGCCATGGTTCGTTGGGAAATAATTGCCAACCAAACAGCAAATACAATGACTAATGGTCAATTGACTGACTGCTTACCAAAAGGTGCCACCTATAAAGGTAATCTAACAGTGATGGAATATGATGTGGATTTAGCGACAGGAAAGCTGATTGAACCAGGAAAGGCCATTACCCTTACCCCGAGCTTTGATAGTAATGGCAATCCGGTATTCAAATTTCCGTCTCCGACTAAAAAAGCATATAAGGTGTCTTTTGATACGGCCATTGATTTGGATCAATACGAAAGTGCCGTGAATCCCGAAGATCTCAGTGCGACAGTTACAAATAAAGCAAATCTAACTTCAGAAGAAACAAAAGAAGTGGATGCTTCAGCTAGTGCTACTTTTGGGTCGTCTAGTGTAATTAAAAAGAGTGGGACTGGGATAAAAGATGGAGTGGCTTCTTGGCAGATTACGTTTACAAAATCGGGAATTGACATTCCTGGAGGTACGACTTTCATCGACAAAATTGGGCAGGGACAGATTATGACTGATCAAAATGGTCGTGAACTTTCAGTCAGTGAACTACAGGACATGCTCCAAGCAGAATTCACCAAAAATGGTAAAAATGCGGGTAAAACAATCAAAGTCAGCAAAAATTCAGATGGTTCTTACCGATTAGAATTTCCAGAAGGGATTGCTGACAGCTTTGATTTGACACTGTTTACTTCTGCTAAGGGGGATGCACACCAATATACCAATAGTATCTCTTGGAACGGGAATGACTCCCATGGCGAAAACAATGTTGAGCAGCCTAAATCTGGCATAGTCAAAGAAAATGACAAAGGACAAAATGCTGGAGGCGTCATTTCTTCAGATAAAAATGACGGCATCGTGAATTGGACGATTAAGATAAATTCAGAACATGCAACCTTAGACAAATGGCAGCTTACAGATAAACTAAAAAATTCGACATGGAGCAAAAAGCCGACTGATGTTCATCTTTTTGAAATCGTGAAGGGTGTAGAAAAAGAAGTAGACCCCGCAACATATACGTTGACTGAAATAACGGATACGGGATTCACCCTCGCTTATGATAAGAAAACGGCAAGTGAGTTTGTAATTCGTTTCCAAAGCATATATGACAAGAATAAGTGGGACCTGAATGTTTCAAATGATGCTGCCTATAACTTTACCCAAGGAGATAAGACGTGGTCTAGCGGTGATGACAGCAGTTTTAAGACACCGGGAGATCAGCGGGCGCAAGTGCAAGGAAGCAAAGGGGGCGAGTTTAACGCCATAAATAATACTGTTACTTGGCGAATCAAACTCAACACGAGTCATATTCCTTTAGGTGATCAAGCGAAGCTAACAGATCCGATTCCAGCCGGTCAAACCTACAATGGGGACGGAAAAGTTTACAAAGAAGATGGTCAGACCCAAGCAACAGGATTTTCTGTTTTGGAAGAAGCGGGTAAAATAGTAGTCACTGGTTTTCCAAAAGGATCAACAGCAGCTTACGAGTTTGTATTTACTACAACTGTTGCAACGGAAAATGGCGAAATTGCAGTGGGAAGCGCCAAGAACACAGCAACATACCAAGACGATCTCAATAAAAAATTGCAAGTATCTGCCAGTGTGGATTACACCAAAAATGCCGATTATGTAAGCAAAACGGATAATTATGATAGCAAGCAAGACCTATCCACGGTTCATTACGCTATTGAGGTAAACCCGGGAAAACTGACATTGAAAAACGTCAAGCTGGTGGACAGCAAGTGGGTGAATGTCAAAGTTATTCCTTCGACATTGAAAATTAGTGATAGTGAAGGAAACGATGTCACGGACAAGTTTAAAACGACTTTTGCTGAACAGCAATTTGAAATTGATTTTGGCAATATCAGTGAGCACTATAGGGTGACCTATGATAGCAAAATCAATTTTGTTGGAAATCCTGGTGAGAACGTTCCAGTAAAAAATACAGCTACAATCACTGGGGATAATATCGACAAAGAGTCTGGCTCAGACAGTGAAGAGTTGGTTGTCAAAGTACCAGATGCCGGCGGGACGGCGCAAGGTGAAGTACGTTCCTTATTGATAAAAAAAGTCGACCAAGATAGTGGCGAAGCAATATCAGATGCTGTTTTGGCATTGTATCGTGGTCCAGTTTCTAATGGTAAATTGGTAGCCACTTGTCAAACCGATGAAAAGGGAGAGGCGACTTTTGACAACCTAACATTTGATGACTATACCCTTATCGAAGAGACCCCGGCAAATGGGTACTATATTAGTGACGAGCTGAAAAAAGGAATCGTGGTAACTATCGACGAGAGCTCTGATCCTAAGGCCGGTCAGATGATGAAAGTAGTCAATCAGCGACTAGGCTCGCTTCATTTAACAAAAGTAGCAGCAGAAGATACCAATAAAGTGTTGGCAAATGCCACATTCAAACTTTATTATGCAGATGCAACGACGCAAGTCACAACGAATGGTCTCGGACAAGCAATCGGTGAAGGAGAAGCACACACCTTCACGACGGATGCAGAGGGTACTTTGTCGATCACAAACTTGATTCCGGGAAAATATTTGCTCAAAGAAATTAGTGCTCCTGACGGATATCATTGGACTGAAGTAGACACTCAGAGCACAGTTGCACCTGGTGAAACGACGGAAATCACTATCGAAAATCAATTGAATAAGGGCCGTATACAGCTTCAAAAAGTCGATCAAGACGGTCATAATTTAGCTGGAGCAAGTTTTACGTTAAGTGATGGTAATCCAAAAAATGACGTGATAAAGACTTCTGGACAAGATGGGATGGTCTCTTTTGATCTGGAAGCAAATAAAGTTTACACCATTACAGAAACAACAAATCCGACTGGCTATTCAGGTAGTTTTAAACTAGAAAATATTCGTGTAGTAGCAGACGGGAAAGTTGTCTATGGCGAACCTGCTGTCGAGTATTCCCCTGCTAATCCGCTCAAAGTGACAAACAACTTGCTTACCTTAGATATCAAGGGTGAGAAGACGTGGGCATTGGCTGGAAACGATGCTGCGTTAGTTTTGCCTGCCAGTTTAAAAGTTACTTTACTGCAAAATGACACAGTTTATAAAGAAGTCATCACAACTGCAGCCAAAAATTGGAAATATTCGTTTGCAGATTTACCAAAAGTGAATCAAAAAGATGGAAAAGACTATGTTTACAAGGTAATTGACAAGGTGGATGGCTATACGACAAAGTATGGGGACAATCCTTATGACCTCATCAACCAACTGGAGACAACTTCTCTTTCAGGAGAAAAAACCTGGGATCCTTTAGCAGAAACATTCGACGTGATTCCAGATGCCGTTACCATTCAGTTACTTTACAGTGAGGATCAGGGAGCTTCTTGGCAACCTTTCTTCCGAGATGGACAGGAGCTCAGCTATTCAGCTACCGCCACTGAAGGATGGAAGTACCACTTTGACAATCTACCGAAGTATAACGGCAGTGGTGACAGCTTGACCTATAAGGTACAAGAAATTGATGTGCCGGGCTTTACACCAGAGTCAAAAGATGGGCAAAACCTTTATAATAAAATGGAAACGACCTCAATTGCGATTAACAAATATTGGTCAGATTCTGATAACTATTACGGCACTCGACCAAGTGCGCTTGATTTTACCTTGATGGTGAAAGAAGGTGGCAAATGGAAGAGTTTTGCAGAAGTCTTCCATAGCGATAAAACCATTCATCTGAAGGGGTCTTCGACTACCTGGAAGGGGACGTTTAAAGAATTACCGAAATATGACAAGTCAGGTAACTTAATCCAGTATGGTGTGAAAGAAAATCTATCTGGTTTAACAAATGTCTATATTCCAAATGGCGGGAAACAAGGAGATAGCCAACAGCTTGAAGAAGCAGCCCAAGGGGCAACTAGTCTGTTCACCAATAATCTAGCGACGGTTTCAATAACAGTCAAAAAGTCCTGGTCAGATTTTGACAATCGCTTTGACAGTCGCCCGGATCGAATCGCCTTTCAGTTATATGCTTGGCACGAAGGTGAGTCTGAAGCAATGGCTAAAGCTTTTGGAACACCGACAAACCATTCCGGAATTTTCGATATTGCCGGCCCTAACTTTGAACCGCTGACCATCGTCGGATTGCCTGAATACGACCAGGAAGGCAATAAGATGCATTACAAGGTTGAAGAGATCAATATACAAGAAAATTATTCTCAAACGCCAGGTTATGAAACTGATGGATCGGATCTGACGATTGTTAATGAGTTATTGACTACGGATATTACAATTAACAAACAGTGGGATGACAAAGGAAACTCAAGTAGCAATCGTCCTGAAATTACGCTGGCACTTTATCGAAATATCCAAGGAGAAAAACCAGCACTTATGACAGACAATCTCGGGACGGACTACACCCGAAAAATCCCCGCTGGTTCTACTGCTGAAAACTGGCAGGTGACATTTGAAAATCTGCCTCGAAAAGATAAGTTAGGGCACGATTACATTTATTCTGTTAAAGAACTCACCACCACAAATAACTACCAACAAGACCAGCTTTCAGCCTTAACGGTCAAAAACAGTTTGCTGGTGACAGACGTGCCTGTTATCAAGCAATGGCAGGATAACGGAAACGATTTTGGTTCCCGACCGCAGTCTATTGAGTTTTCACTTTATTACAAAGTGGGGACCGCTGAAGAAAAACCATTTCTCAACGAAAAAGGTGAACCAGTCAAAAAGGTGATTGATGAAAGTACAGCTATATCAGACAGCCAATGGCAGTACACCTTTACGAATTTGCCAAAATTTGATATCCAAGGTACCGAGTATGAATACTTGGTTCACGAGACCCGTACAGACGAAAACGGGCAAGAAATTATGCCTAATTATGCGGGTCAGGAATCTGGAACAATCATGGTAAATCGACTGGTAACGACAGAGGTTACCGGAGAAAAGACTTGGCAGGATGAAGAAAATCGGTTTGCTTCCCGACCAGAAAGCATTTATGTGCAACTGTATCAAAACGGAAAATCATTAGGTACAGACTATCTTCAAGAGGTAAGTAAAGGGCAAAATGGTGGGTGGAAATATCGCTTTACTGATCTGCCAAAAAGGGACGATGCAGGTAAAGAATATAGCTATTCTGTTAAAGAAGTGAATCCCCCTAAAAACTACCAAGTATCAGCAGACGGAATGAGCCTAATCAACACCCTGATCACCACCGAAATTTCTGGAGAAAAGACCTGGAAGGATCAACAAGATGTAGATGGACTGCGACCAACTAAAATCACAGTGGCGCTACTACAAAATAATAAGATTATCCAGCGAACGGAAGCAAGTGAGACAAGTGGTTGGCGCTACTCTTTCGGGAAGTTGCCTACTTATGATCAAAACGGTCAGAAGTATCAGTATACAGTGATTGAAGAAAGTATTCCAAATGGTTACCAGGCAACAGTTGATGGATTCAATATTACCAATACCCACACGCCGGCAGGTAAGAAAGAACGTTTGACCTTACCTAAAACAGGTGAAGCAAACAGCAATTGGCTGCTGCTTACCGGTATTATATTGGTGAGTTTGGCTATTTGCTTGAAAATGGTTAAACGCAAAAAGAATTCTCAATAACGCTAAGAAGTATTAGAAACGGAGCGATGACAATAAGTTGAGTCACCGTCCTCTGCCACGAACACTACCAAATGTGAGATCCCAAAAGCCGATGACCTTCCATTAAAACTATTGGAAGATCGTCGGCTTTTCATTGCTAAAAATTTCAAATGTAGACTTTCTTTGATTTCATCAAGCTAAGTCAGTGTCATTCACTTTTTTGGGGATGTTCTCTTTTTGGACTAAGGCATAAAGAGTGTCACAAATTTTCCTCATTCATATACTTTATTGTTAATTGTGGTTAAACATAAGCTGTTTAGCACTTGGAAATTACGTATGTTACATTCCTTTTTTAGTATGGACTAATAAGCAGACTACTGAGCCTAACAAAGCCAACCGCTGCCAATGAGCTTTAAAAAAATCAGCTTGTCTTTTGTTTGTGGTTCACGTTTGGTAATGGTGCCTTAAAAGAAGAGGTAAACAGAGTTATCATCTATTTTTACTGAGCAGATTTTTAGCGACTTAAGTAAAATTTGTCAACTCCGTCAACAGTCGGTTTAGCGCCGCTAGATCAGTCGTGGTTCTCAACTCATTGGCTAGGTAAAGTCGTTTGTAATCATAGTCAGTGGCAAATAACATACTGTCGGTGATTAGCAAATCATAGAAAGTCTCTCGTTTGGCATTTTCACAAATCAGCTGGAACTTACCGGAAAATACATTACGAATACGCTCTGTCACGATATTTTCTTGAAGGGGATCTACACCATAAACAACACCGATTTTGAGGGTTCTTTCCGAAAATTTTTCCATCTGGTTAATGAAATATAAGTGGTTGCGTACAATAAATAGACGGCTAGCTGGAGGCAATGGTGTTTCCAAAAAAAGTTCTATTTGAGTAGTGATGGCCTCAGCAAGTTCAAGATTGGGGCTGGCGATGGTGTTATTGATAAAATAGCTGAACAGAAATTCTTCTTCAAAGAAGGTCATGATCCCAGAAAAATGGCAGAGACTGCTGTGAATCTGGGTCAAGTAATATTTCCAACTGCGCATGAAGTTTGAATCGATCCCAGCAAGCTCGATGCGGTAGGCTGTCTTCACTTGGTCAACTACTAAATCATTGAGCAGACGTACTTTCGGATCGAAGGTTGGCCAGTAGCTCTCTGGAGAAGCTGGCAAATCACCCGGTGAAAAGACCGACATGGAGGTGAGAAAAAGGTAAAGAAACTGTGTGAGTTTCTGATGGTTGCTAGCGATTAGTGAAGGAAGGCAGTCTTTTGCCGTCTGTCCGACAATATGATAAAGAGGATCAGTTTTGGCAGATTCTTGCCACTGTTCGACAAAAACAGGTCTATCCTCAGCGAATGGTTGACGCTGTTTCAATACTTTAATCCACAAAAAAAGTTTAATCCGATTGCTTTCAGAAAAGCGGTAATCCAGTCGCGTTTCCAACAAGTTAAGAAATGCGTAGCTTTCACGATCTACCAGTTGCAAATCTAATTGTTCAGCTGGGATTCCGCGCCAAAATAGTTGAAAAAAGAAATACACAATTTGTAATGGTTCGCCTGCCAGTTGCCGCTTTTTAATGGTGATATTGAATTCTGCCAGGCTTTGATTCAGGCGACCAATCTTACGATAGACAGCTGCTTCACTGAGAGCAAGGGTATCTGCCAAACCAAGAATTGAAAAGCGAGAGTGTTCGAAAAGATAGACGAGTAGCTGGTAATCCGCCGATCGTTGTAAATAAGCGTAATACAGTGGTCGTAAATCAGCATGATCACTCTTTTCAAAGCGTATGAGGTCTTTTTCAGGCTGTAATTGAATGGATAAAGGAATGTTATGGTTCTGAAGCTGTTCTCTCAGCCCTTCAATATTGTTTTTAAAAACGAAGCGAGAAATGGATAGCGCATCCATTATATCTTGGGAAGCTAGTTCCGGGCCGTTATCTAATAGATATTGCAGGATTGAGATTTGAATGCGATCATTCTTTTCGATTAATTGGATTAGATTCATTGGCATTCCTGCTTTCTGTTTATGGTGGTCATTGTCGGTAACCATACTCTATTTAAAATGTTACCTGTTTCCCAAGCATTTTGCTATTCTTTTAGACAAAGTTTTGAATTCTTGAAATGATCGGATATCTGGCAGCTGGACTTGTTGGCGTTAAAAAATGGAACAGTGAAATCTATTTTGAATTCATTGATTTTGGAAAATATTTGATAAAAAAAGGGGGGGAAAAGAAGCTATTCTAATATCAGATACCCGACCTCAGGGCATTACCTATGAAGCTAGTCCGTTATTTACCTTTCAGTCTCCCATTACTACTGATACCCTAACGGCTAGATGACAAGGCTGTCGGCGATTCCCCAGCTGACAGCTGTTTTTATGTTTAAGTGAGGCCGCCGCCACTGATAGAACGATTATTTTCCATAAAAATGCGTACATAAGTCAACTGAAAGCAAGCCAGGAAAAAAACTGGTGGGCAATGAACTAAGCATTTTAGTGAGAAGGATTTCTAGTGGGATGAGTGCTGTTTGCAAAGTCACCAACCGAGAAGGTATGGATAAAAAGCAAGGAGAATCGGGCAGTTTTGGTTAACTATCAGACTTTAGTTAAGGGGGTACCTGCTTGTGAAAAAAATTGCTGATAGAAAATGGATCGTTTACGAGCTGGCACTGTGGTCTATTTATGGGGGACTGTTGCTGCTGGCGTATGTTTTGATTCAATGAAAGGCAGTTGAGAATGATATCAACTTTTTAAATCAGTAGAAGTGGAGAATAGAGTAAGAAGCCTTACAAATAGCAACCTAGTATCCAGCGTATTCAGCAAATATCTTGAGCTTAAGAATGTCTCTCTCTTTGTGAGGGGCCCCTTGTGAAATCCGCTAATACAAAAGCAAGTCTTCATAATGTAAGCATTAATAACTGTTCTCAATGCTTAAAAATCATAGCTGTCACACTATCTCCTAAGTGACGGCTGATAGAGAAATTTGGAGGAAGCAATAAATGTTCAAAGCAGTCAAACTTCAGTTGAAAAACAGAAAACCAGCAGAGCCGAAACGTCCGGAAATTATCAAAGTATCTGGTGGTGTTGCCCGAAAAGGCACAAGGGGGACAAGCCGGTGACGTTGGCGTTAAGGGAGATTGTCGGTAGCCGTTTTAGCCATTTGACGGTCATATCGGCCTATCGCGATGAGAAGAGCCGAATCAAATGTCTTACACAATGTGATTGCGGAAGACAAAAAGAGTGCTTTTATACTAATTTAAAGGCGGGTCGGACCCGTAGTTGTGGACATTTGGAACGGGAATACCGTGAGAGCTGCATCGAGATGACTGGAGAACAGTTCGGCGAGTTGACGGTCCTTGGAAAAACAATGCACCGCAAAGAAGGCTGCATCGTCTGGCAGTGTCGCTGCAGCTGTGGTGAGGAAATCTATGTTTCTCGGAGACAGTTAATCCGAGGCTATGTTACCGCTTGCCCACACCATAAATTAAAACAGCTAATTGGTCAGCGTTTCAATGAATTGACTGTTTTAAAATTCAGCGAGAATGGCGAAGAAGTATTCTGCAGGTGCAGCTGTGGGAAACAGCTGTGGGTTGGCAAAGGTAATTTGCTACGAGGACATACCAAAAGCTGTGGGCATTTGGCATTGGCCGACAATCTTCCCCGAGTTGATGGTGTAGTTACCTGTGCATTGAGAAGAAAAATGCCCAAAAACAATACTAGCGGTGTCACTGGTATCAGTCAAACTCGCGACGGTAGATGGGCGGCCTATCTCACGTTTAAAGGTACTCGTCACTCATTGGGTCTCTTCGATGACAAAGAGGAAGCCGTGCGTCAACGTAAAAGTGCTGAAAGAAAATACTTTGAACCCTATCTTCAAAAGGAACAATCACAAAAAGATGCCAGTTGAGTTGCTATGGGTTTCTATAGATTCGATGCAATAAATGAGACAGCGTAGTAGCAAAAACACTTGGATTTGACGATAAAATAGTAAGAGTCGCTGACGAAAAGAACAGGCGGAAGGTTCCTGCTGTTCTTTTCATAAAAGTCGTGGTCCTGCATCAGGAGACGAGACGTTGCAAGCAATCTGGCAAAAGAGATATGTGGGCCAAGACGTCTACCGGCTCACTGTTCACAAAAAATCCATCAATCCATCTTCCAAAAATTGGTCGCTGCTGCGCTGCTTTCATTGCCATCACTAGGATTGTCCAGTACACTGATAAAAACGAGTGAAAGGAAGTGTCTTTGTGAAAGGAACGAAATATACTGTTCGCACGGTTATCGCAGGGATTTTATTTTACTTTATTTTGTCTTTGTTATTTCCTAAGATGAATCTGCTGGTGCAAATTTTGTGTGCATTCGCCTTTTTCTTTGCCATCTTGTGGTTTATCCCGGGAGTCCGAAAATTCTTCATAGGACCGCCGGATAAGTGATCGTCAAAGGATGATGAGTTTCGAGATGACCAGTTTTACTAAACACGAAAATAGGTTGTCACAAGAAAAAAACGTTTGATTTAAAATACTTAGTAGCCTCGGCTGACGAAATTAATGGTTGGCACAAAGAAAAAGAATACCCGGAAGAACCCGTCAAAAAGGCGGCGACTTCCGGGTATTCTTTTTTGATGGTCAAATCTTAGCATTCATTTTCATTAATGCTAAGAGAAAACATATGAAATTTTCTTGGAAATAAACTATACTATAACCTGCTCATGATACATAGTCTCACGAGTATGACGTGGAGCGGGGGTAGTTTGCAGGGCTGTGGCCATAAGCTATACTGTTCTTAGCTACACGGTCAATAGAAAGGAAGTCCTGTTATGCATAGTTATCAAGAAGATACGAAAGTTCAAAAAAATCGCTGGTGGATTTTGATTGCCGTATCTATGTTTACCTTCATGTCCACGCTGGACGGCAGCATTGTCAACATTGCACTGCCTACCATCTCAAATGACATGGGCGTGCCAATGAATCAAGCGGAATGGGTGGTATCCGTCTACCTGATGATCGTCTGTTCTTGTTTGCTGCTGTTTGGTAAAATTGGCGATAGCCGTGGGAAAATCAAAGTATTTCGGATCGGTACGCTGATCTTTGTCTTGGGCTCGCTGTTGTGTGGGTTCAATCATTCGCTGGGGTTTTTATTGTTCGCCCGGGTGGTGCAGGCCATCGGTGCCAGCATGACCATGGCTACAAATACCGGAATTATCACAGAAGTCTTCCCCATACATGAACGTGGCCGGGCATTGGGTGCCATCGGTGCGTTTGTTTCATTAGGCTCGATTGCCGGACCAGGTCTTGGCGGTGTGATTTTGTCCCAATTTTCTTGGGCGTACATTTTTTGGATCAATGTACCAGTGGGAATCATAACGATGTTGATTGCTGAAAAATTCTTACCAAAAGATATCACCATGAGCGGCCACGCAATCGACAGAGGGGGCTTTGCTGCCATTGCGGCTACGATTATCAGCTTTTTCGGAGCAATTTTTTTGGGGCAAGAAAGTGGCTTTTTCCATCCAGTCCCCCTTGTACTGTTCGCAATTTCAGTGATTGCCTTTGTCAGCTTTTTAAAAGTTGAAAAAAAAGCAGCCTTTCCATTGGTTTCTTTCGGTATTTTTAAGAACAAAATTTTTACCATGAGCTTGATTACAGCCTTGTTGATTTTTTCTTCCAACTTCTTCGTCAATGTAGTGATTCCGTTTTATCTGCAAAATGCCCGCGGGTTGAGTCCTAGCTATGCCGGACTGTTGATGATGGTCTTTCCTTTGATGATGGTCGTCGGGGCGCCTTTAAGCGGCTACCTGACCGATCGGGTTGGCCCGGAGATTTTGGTATTAGTAGGCTTGGGCTTATTGTCAGTGACCCAGGTTATGTATATGTTTTTGTCTGTGGACTCTCCTTTGTGGCTGTACATTGTCGCTACTGCTATCATGGGTGCCGGCAATGCCTTGTTCCAGTCCCCCAATAATACGATGGTTATGAGCTCGGTCACTATCGAAAATTTGGGACTGGCAGGCTCCATGAATTCCTTTGCCCGAAATTTGGGGATGGTTATCGGGATTTCGCTTTCTACGACGGTCTTATATCAAGCGATGTCTGCTAAGATGGGCCAACGAGTAACTAACTATATCGCAGATCGGCCGGATGTCTTTTTATATGGAATGAAGATTACCTTTTTAGGCAGCTTTGTTTTGTGTTTTGTTGCCTTTTTCCTGACTATCTGGCGTATCAAAAAACAAGGAGGTATTCAGAAAAATGTCTGAAAAAACTGCTGTTGAAGAATTTTTGGAAGCCAATGGAGCTGCGTATGAACGCGTGGAATTTCCCTGGACGATGGAAGACGAAGTGGCGCGTCTGAAAGCCGAGGAACTAGCTATCGACACGAGCACTATCTTTAAGACACTAGTGCTCAAAGGCAATAAGACAGGCCCTGTGATTGCTTTGGTACCATTAGATGCACGACTTGACTACAAAAAGACTGCGAAAGCCACTGGGAATCGCAAACTTGGCTTTCCACCGATGGACTACGTTTTAGAGGCTACCGGCTATGAACATGGCGCCAACACTCCCATCGGTATAAGAATGCAACATCCAGATTATGTCCAGATTTTCGATACTTCTGTCAAAAACCATCAAGAAATCTTAGTATCAGCCGGCGAAATCGGCGTCAGTGTCAGAGTCGCCGTGGATGAACTAATCGTTCTGGTAAAACCACTGGTGGCAGATATTTTGACTCAGGAGGAGGCAAAAGCATGACAGAAGATACTGCTACCAGCATGGCCAAGATTAATGCCTTTCGAGATGAACGCAACTGGCGTCCTTTCCACAATGAAAAAGACTTGGCGCTATCTATTTCGCTGGAAGCTGCTGAGCTCTTGGAGTTGTTCCAATGGAAGACTGCAAAAGAAGGAGTCGCTGATCTGGAGCGCGTCAAAGAAGAATTGGCGGACGTTCTGATCTATTCCTACATGATGGCTGATAATCTAGCCCTCGATATCGATGCCATCATCGCTGAAAAACTGGTAAAAAATGCCGTGAAATATCCGGCACCTGCAAACAAAAAAGTCGTAGAGCGTTGAACAAGCTCCTTGCTGCTAGTAGTTTCTTCACTAACTTGACAGCAAGGCGCTTTTTTGTAGCCTGCCGTAAATACTGGCTTAAAAAACTTGTGACGAGTAAGCTAATAATTACCGCAGCTCTATAAAGACCCGGTATACTGGTTATAAAAGGGGGAGAGGCAAATGACAGAACCGGTATTGCGTCCGTTGCAAGCAGACCCGGCAACTTTCATCGAAGAAATTGCACATGCCCGCAAGCAGGAGGAAGCTTGGCAGTTGACTGCGCTGTTTACTGAAGTTACCGGATTTGAACCGATTCTTTGGGGCGGTGGGATTATTGGTTTTGGAACGTATCATTACCGCTATGATTCCGGGCGCGAAGGGGATGCTCCCCTGGCAGCTTTTGCTCCCCGCAAAGTGCGGCACAGTATTTACGTAGAACCAAAATTTCCGGAAAAAGAGGAACTTCTCACACGTTTGGGGAAATATAAAGCCTCTCTGGGTTGCATCTATGTTAATAAATTAGCAGACATTGATTTAGCTGTTTTGCGGGAATTGTTGGTTGCTTCCACTGCTGAAACATTGCGAAGGTATGGCTGACAGCTAAGACACTTTTTTATTGAGCCAGCTGAAACTGGATTTATGCAGGCTTTGCTGGTCAAAGCATATCCTTTATAAAAAATAAGAAAGGTTAGTCTCCTTGGTACGTAACTGGTACAAACCAAAGAGACTAACCTTTTTAGTTACTACTGTGCTTGCCAAACCACCACTTGATCATGGGCCAAAAGAAATGGCGGCAGATAAGCTACCAGATCCGATAAAGGCAATAAATCTACGTGAATGGCAATGCCTAGTTCATTGATCAGATAGTTACGACGTTGCTGGATACGCTGCCAGAGGTGTGGGTACTCCTTTTGTAATTGGCTTTGCAGCTGTTCATCGGCCAATAAGAGACATTCTTCCGTACTTGTTCCCTGGTAACCCGCCACTGACGGAATGAGGTCTAGCTGCATCAGCATGCCACTTTGCAGCTTCTCAGTCGATTCTTCATACACTGGGGAAGCCAACCATTCTTCATCGGCTGTCAAATGGCCAGGATTTAAATGCCAGCCATAGACGGCTTTCGGATAAACAGTCTCTACTTGTTGATACAGCTGCCCGCCGGTGATACCGATTTTAGCAGACTCTAGCCAAGCACTTACAGCTGTGAAGTATGGATAAACCATTTTTTCCAAGTAATCTACCTGTGCTTTTGGCAATTGTGTAACATTTTCTACCGCAAATCCGGTTCGACTGGATAAGCCCCCTTTGTAGCTGACTGTCAAAGAGACGGGATCACCGATACGTACTTGCTTATCAGTGGGGTAAAAATTCGCATTTTCAAAACGTTGACCAGTAGCAGCAATCGTTACAACGTTGTTCAACTGCCCTTCTTGATTTAAAAGAGCCCCTAACTGTCTCTCTGATACGCCAACTTCCAATCGAGATAAAGCCGCATACATCCCTTTGGAAGCCAGTTGGGCGCCGTACTCGTAATGGGCGATTTCATTTGGGGTATTGCAGCGGCGAGCACCACCATCACCAATCAATAAGTGTATTCCATTGCTAAGTCCAGCTGTAGCAGCAGCTTGTTGCACTGCTGCTACGATGAAATAGGGCAAATCCAACATTGGTAGAGCAGATTCGTTTTTGGTCTGTTGTGGTGCTGTAAACATTTTCCAACCCACTAAGCCTAGTTTTTTCAACTGTGAGGTAATCCCACAAGCTTGTAAGATTTTTGTTAAATCCACTGGGCCATCCATTGGTTGGTTAGGCAATGAAAATAGCGGATAGTGGTGAAGCTCTCCTTTTAGACGAGCGTGCTTTACCATTTTGAGATTCTCGTTGCCCATAATATAATGGGCCGTTCCATCTGCGTGTAAGACCAGCAAAGCCTCTTCAAACCGAGGGAAAAAGCCAGTCAGATACTCAAAATTACTTCCATGTTCCTTATCCGCATAAAAGATCAATGCTTCAAATTCTGTTTGGCGCATCTGCCGCAAAACTTTTTCCAGCCGTTGCTTCATGGTCGCCTCAGTCAAGGGTACCGGCGCAATCTCGGAGAAAGCCGGTGGTGGGGCAACTTGTTTCAATTTTGGGGTCCTCATAGAAAGCCTCCTCATTTTTTTCTTATCTTAAAGATACCATGCTGTGAAAAACTTGGCGATGGTTTTTGGAGCCTGGAGGAAGAGTCCAAAGCTAAATTTTGCTCTTTTTGGTTTCTATGCAGCCGCCTATTACACCTCAGCACAACATTTTCTATATTTTGCTCTACTAGCGTATAATCAAGGGGAGGAATCGGACAAGTTTTTTAACAATGACAGTCGAGTGAAACTGCAGTAAATTTGCTCCTTTTGTCGATATGTAACTAACCCTGCCGCAAAATAGGAGGTATATAAATGCTAATCAAAAAAGACGCGCTGCAAGAGGACTATCCGGTACTGATAGAATTGTGGCAACGGTCGGTAGCCGCGACTCACGACTTTATTTCGAGAGAAGTATTGGCAGAAATCCGTCTAGAACTGCCACGCTATTTTTTGCAAGTAGATTTGCAGATGTGGTATGACAGAGAAGAACTGATCGGCTTTTCCGGAACCCTTGATGACCGTTTGGAAATGCTGTTTTTGGATCCGACAGTCCGCAATCGAGGGCTGGGCAGCCAGATTATCAGTCGATTGAAAGATGAAGCCGGTATTCAACAAGTTTCTGTCAATGAAGCGAACCGCGGGGCTCTTTATTTTTATGAAAAAAATGGTTTTATCGTAACTGGCCGCTCTGAAGAAGACGAACAGGGCCGTCCTTATCCAGTGTTGCATCTGTCACTAAAAATGGGAGATGAAAAATGACAAGTACAGAGATAGAAGAACGACCCGCTCCTTTGCCAGACAAGGTGGTTACTAAACGACTGCACTTGCGTCATTTTCAACAAACTGAAGGGGACATAAAAGCAATTCAGAAAATCTTCGGAAACAAGGAAATCAACACTTTCTTACCTTGGTTTCCTGTGAAAAACTTCGCAGCCGCACAGCAATTTTTTGAGGAGCGAATGGTGCCGGTTTATGATGAGAAGATAGGCGCATATTACGCAGTGTGTTTAAAGGAAGATCCCTCCGGCAGGCCCATCGGTTATGTGACTGTGTCAGGCATTGGTGACAGCCATGATTTGGGTTACGGTTTACTACCTCCTTGGCAAAATCAAGGAGTGATAACCGAAGCCGCAGCGGCAGTTATCAAAGAAATGACGAGTCATCACTGGCAATATGTTACGGCTACCCACGACATTAAAAATCCGGCCAGTGGACGTGTGATGGAAAAACTAGGACTGAGTTATCGTTATTCGTACAATGAACAATGGCAGCCTAAAAATAAGCGGGTGACCTTCCGTTTGTATCAAAAAAACTTTCATCAACAAGATTGGACCTACCAAGGCTATTGGAATCGTTACCCGGAACATTTTATTGAAGGGGTATAACATTAGAGAAAAGCTAGCTTTTAATTACCTAGTATTTTTTGGGGAATTATAATTTAAAGAATATAAAAATAGGAATAATGAGTGTATTGCTTGGAAGAGCGGAGAAATAATCTCTGCTCTTTTTTTTCGTAATCATAGTCTTCAGTCGATATCTGAAAATGAAAAAATCATCGAAACGGATACAAGTAAATAAGAGGTCAAAGTAAAAAACAATTGAAATAATCTATTAGGAACAAGATTAAAAATAGCTGAAAGCGCTTGACATTCTACCGGCAAACTTATATATTAGGATGTAAGTTAGTTTGGTGTACGAATTAACCTATTTGTGACTTTCTTATATCTTCGGCTATGAAGCAAAGGACGTTTTTGATGAAAGACGAATAACAGGTTTACCTATTTTTAATGAGATAAAGTAATCCAACACTTGGGAGAGATGTGAAATGAAAATTATCAACCCTGTATTGAAAGGCTTCAATGCTGATCCTTCGATTATCCGCGTCAAAGATACCTATTATATTGCAAACTCAACGTTTGAATGGTTCCCAGGAGTACAAATTCATGAATCTAAAGATTTAGTTCACTGGCAATTAATCACTCATCCTCTTGATCGGACTAGTCTTCTTGATATGAAAGGCAATGTAGATTCAGGTGGAATTTGGGCACCAGATCTTTCTTATGCGGATGGTCTTTTCTGGTTAATCTACACTGATGTAAAAGTAACAGAGGGGGCATTCAAAGATTGCATCAACTATTTGACCACGGCAAAAGATATTCGCGGACCATGGTCTGAACCAATTAGGTTAAACGGAGTCGGATTTGATGCTTCATTATTTCACGATGATGACGGCAAAAAGTATTTGTTGCAAATGGAGTGGGATCACAGAGAATACCATCACCCTTTCAATGGCATAAAACTAACGGAGTATTCAGTTGCTGAACAACGGTTACTTCCGGAAACAGCAAAAATCATTTATACCGGGACAGCTGTCAAGCTAACAGAGGGTCCGCATCTCTACAAAATACGCGGACAATATTATCTTTTTGCGGCTGAGGGTGGCACAGTTTACAGTCATCAAGAGATAGTTGCTCGCTCAAATCATCTGTATGGACCGTATGAAACGCAGCCTGAGACCTTTCTAACTGCTTTTTTCGATGGGGATAACCCGTTACAAAAATGTGGTCATGGCTCACTGATAGAAACACCTGAAGGAGAATGGTATTTCGCACATCTGACTGGGCGACCTTGGCATCATGCGACTGAATCACATCATGATCCGAGAGGTTGGTGCACGCTAGGACGTGAAACTGCTATTCAAAAAGTAATTTGGAACGAAGCTGGGTGGCCGATGATTGTAGGTGGTAAACAAGGCTCAGTGGAAGTTGATGCACCGAAGGGAGTTGTTTTCCAACCTTATCCAGAGGTTCAACCAATTCAAGACCATTTTGACGAGTGTACACTAAATATCAACTTTAATACTTTAAGGATTCCTTTTTCTGAAAGGATGGGATCTTTGGATGTAAACCCCGGCCACTTGAGATTAATTGGTCGTGATTCATTGAGTAGTTGTCATGAAGTCAGCTTTGTGGCGCGTAGATGGCAGGCATTTGAGTTTGAAGCTGAAACGAAGGTAGACTACCAACCATTTACTTACCAACAAATGGCAGGATTGGCTAACTACTATAACTCTAAACATTGGTCCATGATTCAAGTTACTTGGCACGAGACCCTTGGGAGGGTTATCGAGGTAACGGAGAATAACCGGGGCGTATTTACCAGCTATTTAAAAAATGACGCAATTCAAGTTCCTGAAGGAGCAAGTGTATGGTTTAAGGCAATCATCAAGCAGGACCATTATAACTATGCCTATTCATTTGATGGAATTACTTGGCAAAAATTACCAATTGATTTGGATGCAGCTGTGCTCTCGGATGATTATGTGCTGCAGACTTATGGAGGGTTCTTTACCGGTGCGTTTGTAGGTATGGTCAACATTGACTATTCAGGTTACGAATTACCGGCTGATTTTGATTATTTCAAATATGAAGAAAAGTAACAGGAGGAAGTCATGAAGCTGAATCGTGATGCATGTTGGCTAGAGACACAGGTAGCGTTGCCTGGTTTTGACAGCTTTTCAATCAACGGAAAAACTCCGGTAACGGCAGTAATCAGAGAAGAGATGCAACATTTGTTCCAAGGTATAAACGAAACGGATAAGGGAAAGCTCTCATTTGAACTCATTGAAGCACAGCAGTTGGGCAAGGAAGGCTTTCAAGTTGCTGTTTCCGATGAAGGAAAATTGAACATCCAAGCTCAAACTGAAATAGGTTTGCTTTACGGGATGTTTCAAGTTTACGAGAAATTGCGGTGTGAGGGGGGAATTTACCAAGATTTTCACAGCGTACCAGACCAAGCCCTTCGAATGATCAATCACTGGGACAATATGGATGGATCGATTGAACGAGGATATGCTGGTGACTCGATCTTTTTCAAAGATGGAAGCTTCCGTAGAGATTTCAATTTGGTCAGACAGTATGCACGGCTCTTGGCCTCTGTAGGAATCAATGGTGTAAGTATTAACAATGTAAATGTTCATCGACTAGAAACCCGCTTAATTACCGAAGAACATCTTCCAGAAGTAAAAATGATTAATGATATTTTTGCTTCATACGGAATAAAGACATTTCTGTCCATCAATTTTGCCGCTCCGAAAAAGATTGGTGGCTTGGATACAGCCGATCCGCTGGACAGTGGTGTAGTCGCATTTTGGAAAGAAACAGTGGCAAACATCTATCGTGTGATACCAGACTTTGGTGGTTTTGTTGTGAAAGCTGATTCTGAAGGAGAGCCTGGCCCCTTTGCCTATGGACGAGGACATGACGATGGCGCCAATCTTTTCGGCAGCATACTGAAAGAATATGGGGGATTGTGCATTTGGCGCTGCTTTGTTTATAACTGTGCTCAAGACTGGCGAGACCGCAGCATCGACCGCGCTCGTGCGGCATACGACCACTTCTTGCCGTTAGACGGTAAATTTGAAGATAATGTGGTTCTTCAGATTAAACTAGGACCGCTAGATTTTCAAGTAAGAGAGCCAATCTCACCACTGTTCGGTGCTTTACGAAATACGAATCAGATTATTGAGTTTCAGCTGACGCAGGAGTATACCGGTCAGCAAAAAGCTATTTATTACCAAGTGCCTGTCTGGAAAGAAGCGCTTGACTTTGATACTCACCATGACTACGAGCCTAGTGTAGTGAAACAATTGATAAAGGCTAACTCACCAGTGCCAGAACATTCCGGGATCTGTGCTGTTGGTGTCGTAGGGATGGATCGTAACTGGACGCATCACAAACTAATGCAGAGTAATCTTTACTCTTATGGACGGTTAGCTTGGAATAATCAGCTGACTAGTGAGTTGTTAGCCAAGCGATGGACCCAGTTGACATTTACTTCCAGCAGTCAAAAAGCACAAGAGAAGATTAGTGAACTCTTAGGGACTTCTCGCGAAACCTATGCACTGTATAACGCACCCAATGGCGTAGGTTTCATGTGCCGTCCGAATCACCATTATGGACCGGATATCGATGGTTACGAATACGACCGCTGGGGAACATATCATTTTGCAGACCGAAATGGGATTGGAAATGATCGTACTACTCAGGGAACCGGTTTTGTTGAACAATATGCACCTGCTCGTTGCCACGAGTTTAACGAGCTGACGACTTGCCCGGATGAATTGCTACTGTGGTTCCATCATGTAGGGTACGAACACCGACTAAAAAATGGTAAAACGCTGATTCAGGATATTTATGACAATCATTTTGAAGGAGTCGAACGAGTTGAAGCCTATCAAAAGACTTGGTCGGAACTGAAAAATGAAATTGCACCGGCAGATTTTAAAAATGTAGAAGAACTTTTGAAGGAACAACACCGCATGGCTATTGAGTGGCGAGATCAGATCAATACTTACTTCTACCGAAAATCCGGGATTGCCGACAATCAGGGACGTAAGATTTATGCATAAGCCAGTGCAAGAGGAATGGACGGATTTTTGGAGCGGCTGCCAGCAGGATTATCGCTCGTGGCCTTCGAAAATTTGGCAAGATCAACAACTGATTACATTGAAATTGTCAGTAGATACCGAACAGATCAGGATTCGTTTTTCAAATCGTTTCGGTGTAGAGCCAATTCACTTTCAATCTGTGCTGCTCTCTGTGCTTCTACCGAGTACAGGTGAAGTAGCGAAAGTGCCGGTTCTGATTGATGGAAAAGTAGAGATTAAAATTTGTCCCGGTTATCAACTTATCAGCGATCCTGTTGAAATAAAGATAGCAGCAGATACTGTCATAAGAATTGAGACAAAACTTGCTGAACCGGTGGCCCTTACCAGTGGACTAGTTATGTATTCTCGTCAAATCGCGAAGGTTTCAAACATTAGTAAGGAAAAAGAAGTTTCGCAAAAACACTTGTTTCGCATGGTAGCAGAAAATCCCAAAATGCAATTCATTTATGGGGTTGCAGGCATTGATTTGCCGCAAAAGATTGTGAAAAAGAAAGTCGTTTTCTTTGGAGATTCTCTAGTTCAGCAAGGGTTTATTACAGATGGCCTACAACTACGTATACCAAAAGATGACTATCTAAACATAGCTTTAGTAAATCGTGGGATCGGGGGTAGTCGGATTTTAACAGCATCCGATCCAAATATAGATCCATATGAGCGGCATGGTCGTTCTGGGTTGGAACGCTTCGAGACCGATACTTTCTCCACCGGCGCAGTGGACAGTGTGATCGTGTTGCATGGAATCAACGATATTCTCACGGCATATAATGATTCTGGAAAAGAACATTTTTCATTGGAAAATGTAATCTTTGGATTGAAACAATATGTAAAACTTGCTCATAGCCATGGAGCAGCTTGTCAGCTATGTACGTTAATGCCCTTTGGACGATCAATTTTTTACTCTGACAAATTGGAGACCTTGCGACAGTCTGTCAACGAGTGGATTCGAACAGCAAAATTTGCAGATGGATATTTTGATTTAGACCTGGCAGTGGCACAAGCGGGTAACCCGCAAAATTTGGATTTACGTTTTGACTCTGGAGATGGTATTCATTTGAACATGTCCGGTGGCCAAAAAGTAGCCGCCGCAATAGATATAGATAAACTACAGCAGTAGGGTGGATCAGAAGGGAGCAGATAAGAATGAAAAATGAAAAAATGGGGTATGTTTACATATTGCCCTGGATTATTGGTTTTTTTCTATTAACGATTTGGCCGTTTGTCAGTTCTTTGTACTATAGCTTTACCGATTACAACATGATTGCTGAACCAAGTATTGTAGGAATACAAAATTACTTGAAACTATTTAGTGATCAGGAATTTGTGAATTCGCTGATTGCAACATTGAAGTATACAGCAATCACGGTGCCGGTTCAGCTTGCGTTTGCATTGTTCATCGCCTTCATTTTGAACTTTAAGTTGAAAGCGATTAACTTGTATCGGACAGCGTATTATATTCCCTCACTTTTAGGGGGGAACGTGGCGATTGCGATCCTTTGGCGATTCATGTTTCAACCAGACGGCTTTATCAATACATTTTTGGAAACATTCGGGATTTCACCAGTTTCTTGGTTATCTACCCCAGGAGGTGCGATGGCAGTTATCGTCTTGCTGAAAGTTTGGCAGTTCGGTTCCTCAATGTTGCTGTTTTTGGCAGCACTTAAAGAAATTCCGCAAGACTATTACGAAGCAGCATCGATTGATGGAGCAAGTAAATTTAGAACCTTCTTCAGTATTACTGTTCCGTTGATTACACCGACGATTTTCTTCAATTTAATAATGCAGTTGAACAATGCATTACAAGAATTCAACGGTCCTTATCTGGTTACAGGGAAAGGCCCACTAAACTCGACTTACCTGACATCGATGTTCATTTACGATAAAGCTTTTAAATCCTTCGAAATGGGCTATGCCAGTGCAGCGTCATGGGTGCTCTTCTTGCTTATTGTAATTGTTACGCTAGTGGTATTTGGTTCTCAAAAACGTTGGGTATATTACTCTGACGGAGGTGGTAAATGATGGAAAGTAAGATTCAATATAGCCCTCGACAAAAAGCTGAGCGGCGTAAACGACGGTTGTCCTCCGCAGTTCGCTATCTGGTTTTGACAATCGTCGCAGTGGTTATGATTTATCCAATTCTATGGCTAGTGGGTGCATCATTCAAAACCAATACGGAGATTTTCACAGAAATTGGTTTTATTCCAAAACGAATTGATTTCACTCCGTATATTGAAGGCTGGCGAACGAGAACTGAGTACACGTTTACAACCTATTTTGCCAATACCTTCAAAATCGTTATTCCAAAGATTATTTTCTGTCTGATTTCTTCAACCTTGACTGCATATGGGTTTGCACGATTCAATTTTAAGTTTAAAAATGTCCTTTTCGCACTGTTGATGGCAACCATGTTTTTACCAGCGGTGGTTACCCGGATTCCCCTGTATATCTTTTGGAAACAATTTAACATGCTGGATACCTACATTCCGTTGATTGCCCCGACAGTCTTTGCTCAAGAACCATTCTTTGTTTTTATGCTGATTCAATTTTTACGATCAATTCCGAAAGATTTAGACGAGGCAGCAACTATCGATGGTTGTAACTCATTCCAAATTCTCTGGAGAATCTTGTTGCCACAATTGAAGCCGGCATTAATTTCATGTATCATTTTCCAATTTGTATGGAGTTTCAATGACTTCTTAGGTCCGTTGATCTATATTTCATCTGTTGACAAATACCCAGTAGCTTTGGCATTGAAGATGAGTATTGATACTTCCTCTGGTGTAGTGGAGTGGAATCAGATTTTGGCCATGTCTTTAATTTCATTGCTACCAGCGTTGATCTTGTTTTTCAGTGCTCAAAAATATTTTGTTGAAGGTGTCACTTCTTCCGGTATCAAAGGATAAAGAAAAGGTGAGTTTATGAAATCAGTTATGGATAACATCACAAAATGGACAGTGAATGGGGTAACAGGGTTCTATCATATTTTGATTGCGAACACTTACTTTATCTTGTCAAATCTGTTAGGTCTGTTGACACTGCTTTTGTTTCAGATGACAATCAATAATTTGGTGTTATTTGTTCTTCCACTTTTTCTGCTGCTGCAAAGTATTCTGATGCAGTTTCAGATTATGCCCGAATTAGAGAGCTATTCACTTAAGCGATATATGAAAATGTACCCACGAGTTTTGGGGAAAAATTGGCAAGTACTGGCGATAGCTACTGCGGCGATCTTATTAATCATAGCGGATATTCATATCCTGACTACGTTTCAAGATACCCAATTTTTAATTGCCGGTTTGTTGATTACGTCTTTCTTCTTAATTAACTGTATTTTGTTTGTACTTTTGATTCAAACGAGGAAAGAAGCTGAGGAGTTATCGCTAGCCAAAAAGATTCAATCTGGACTATTGCTGAGTTACCGTTTGCCATTAGTTACTCTTTTGAATATGTTTTATATCGGAATTGCATGTTTATCGATCCAATTTGTTGCTGTTTATTATGTTGTGTTTATAGGCGGATTTTTGAACCTGCTTATATGGAAAAATCTTCAAAGAAGATTTTCCTTAGCATTATATTTTGAACAGATTACTGTTCAAAATAAAAAATGAAAGAAAAGAGGAAGAGAACATGAAAAAATGGAAAAAGATTGGGATTACTTTGTTGACAGCTTTGACGATGACTGGTGCATTGACTGCTTGTGGATCCGCTAAAAAAGACAGTGCATCCTCCGATGGTGACGTTACTTTACGCTTTTGGTGGTGGGGAAATGATGATCGCCACCAAGCAACTTTGAATATGATTAAAAACTTCGAAAAAGAAAACCCAGATACAAAGATCAAAGCAGAGTATGTGGGATTCGGATCTTTGGAAGAAAAAGTAACAACGATGCTTACTGGCGGAGAAGCGACCACTCCGGATATCATCCAATTGGATCGTGCGCAAGTGGCTCGCTTCTCTCCGGATGGGGATGGTTTTTATGATTTAAGCAAGATTAAGGAAATCGATCTGTCTACTTATGACGAAGAATTTTTGAAAACTGGTCAATTTAACGGTGTTCAAAACGGGATTCCTCTGGGGAAAAATGTAGTTTCTGTCTTGTTTAATAAAACTGCTTTTGACAAATTGGGGGTAGAAATTCCTAAGACTTGGGATGAATTAAAAGAAGCCGCTGCGAAGTTCCCTGACGGATCATATCCGCTAGTGTTACCAACACCACGCTTTGGAACCGGTATTTATTTGCAACAGATGACTGGTGAAACCGAGTTCGACGAAAAAGGAAATATGAATTACAACAAAGAAGACTATAAAGCCGCTTTGAAATGGTACATGGAAATGGTGGATGCCGGTGCCTTTAATTCACGAAAAGATTACCTGGAAAATGTCGGAACTGAACCTGTTTCATTGGCACAAAATGCCAAGTTTATCAAGGGCGAATACGCTGGTGTGCTGGAGTGGACTGGTGGAATTGCTGGGAACGAGCAAGCATTAAAAGATGCAGATCAGGAATTAATCGTGGCAGATATGTTGAAAAATGACGATGCCAAAGGTGCCTTTTCAATTGCAAAACCAACATTTTTGTTAGCAATAAGCAAATTTGAAAAAAATCCAGAACAGGCTGGAAAATTCGTCAATGATTTTATCAATGGTAAAGAAGCCAATGAGATTCTTGGTGTTACACGCGGGGTACCAGCTTCTAAAGATGCGGCACAGACTTTGATTGATGCAGATATGATCCAAGGGGCTGTCAAACAAGGCTATGAATACTCTCAAAACGTTGAATCATTGAATGAAACTGTCTTTTATGAAGATGCAACATTGCAAACGATTTTATCAGATGCTTTGGAAAATATGGAGCTGAATGGTTTGTCTTTAGACGATGCAACTGATTATGTTTACACCAAGACACAAGAACAAGCTGAAAAACTTAAATCCACTTATAAGCTGAACTGATTTTGCAAGTCTTCTGAGGCTAGACTTAATAAGGGGAGCAGTGACTAAGAAAATCCCCCGGCAATTGTAGTTTGCCGGGGGATTTTACAAATTAGGGTTGCTTACTTCTACTGCACATAGTATTTGAGTTAACATCCATAGATCATAAAATAGCAGAAGGATGATTTGGTACTTTAAATGAGAAAGGACTTTATACATGAAAAGACTTTTTTTAGACGGTTGGTTATTCCAAGAGCGAGAGTTGCAGCAAGATTTTTCTTTTACTGAAATGGTGGTAAATGAAGGTTATCAACGGGTTGAAATGCCTCATGACTGGTTGATTTATGACGTAAACAATCTGTACCGTGCTAGTGAAGGCTGGTATAAAAAAGAGTTCATTTTGACTAAACAGTCGGAGCGTGTCTATTATTTAGAATTTGACGGCATTTATATGGAAGCAGAAGTCTACTTGAATAATCAAAAAATTGGGGAGTGGAAATATGGGTACACCCCACTCATTTTACCGTTAGGAAATCTGATCAGCGGATTAAATACCCTCTATGTCAGAGTAAAACATGATTCGCCTAATTCTCGTTGGTATTCTGGTGCAGGAATCTATCGGAATGTTTGGTTTCACGAGGTGCCGCAACTTCATGTGCCGCCTGAAGGCCAATATCTTCATAGTGAGCGAGTAACCCCTGAATCGGATACTTGGCAATTGACGGTACAGACTACACTCAGACAGCAGGAGGTAAGCTATCTACCTGGCTCGGCAGCTTTACGAATTGAATTGTATAAAGAAGGCAAGGTAGTTGCTGAAGAAACGAGACAGTTAACCCTTACTGATAGAGAGCAAACGGTTCACCAACAATTATCGGTGACCAATCCCCTTCTTTGGTCACCAAAAGAACCGCAACTCTACGAACTTCGCACAACTTTAGCAGAGGATGCAGCATTTTTCGGGAAATCTGCGACAGATTGTGTATTGCAGACGCTAGACCAGAAAACAGGCTTTCGCGAGATTCGTTTTGATTCTGATGACGGATTATTTCTAAATGGGCAGCATATGAAAATTCGAGGAGTGTGCCAACACCATGACCAAGGCGCGTTGGGTGCAGTGGCCAATGAGGCTGCAATCCGCCGACAATTGATAATTCTAAAGTCTATGGGTGTCAATGCTATTCGAACGGCGCACAATCCTTTTTCTCGCGAGTTTTACCAGCTAGCAGACGAGATGGGATTCTTGGTACAGTCAGAGTTTACCGATATTTGGTTGCATCCTAAGAATCAGAAGGACTATAGCCGTTTCTTCGATGAGTGGGCGGATCTGGATGTCGCAGCATGGATTAAACGAGATCGCAATCATCCTAGCGTATTTATGTGGAGTATTGGTAACGAAATTTATGATACACATGGGCGTGAGGATGGTCTGATTACAACGAAACGACTGATTCGTTTGGTAAAAAAATATGATCCGCTTCATAATGCTTACATTACCTTCGGATCTAACTATCTACTTTGGGAAAACAGTCAAAAGGCAGCGAACTTGCTTGAAGCAGTCGGCTACAATTATGCAGAAAAGATTTATGCTACACATCATGAACGATATCCAGACTGGGTAATTTATGGAAGCGAGACATGCTCGGTAGTACAAAGTCGAGGCGTATATCACTTTCCACTGTCACAAAGCATGTTGGCAGATGATGATTATCAATGCTCAGCGTTGGGGAATAGTCGAACCAGTTGGGGAGCTGATAGCGTAGAACGCTGTATACTAGACGATCGTGACACTCCGTACTCACTGGGACAATTCATTTGGGCGGGATTTGATTATATTGGTGAGCCGACTCCTTATGATACTAAAAATTCTTACTTGGGACAGATCGATACCGCGGGTTTTCCTAAAGACGCATATTATACTTTTCAAGCCGCTTGGACAGATTATAAAGAGGCTCCAATGATCCATCTGTTTCCATACTGGGATTTTACGAAAGGGCAGCTTATTGACGTGCGAGTCTGCAGTAATGCACCTGAAATTGAGCTGTTTTTTGATGGAAAATCGCTGGGAAAACGACAAAATGACCCACTTCATGGGGAGCGTTTATTACATGATTGGCAACTTGAATACCGACCCGGACAATTGAAGGCAGTCGCTTACGATTATGAGGGGGATATCATCGCACAAGACTGGGAAGAAACATTTCATGATGCCTACGCTTTACAGATGAAACCAGATAAGACATGGCTAACGGGAGACGGCCGTGACCTATGTTTTATTGAAATCAATGCAAGTGACAAAACGGGAAGACTGGTCAAAAATGCTAATAATGAAGTGACTGTTGAAGTTCAAGGTGCGGGCCGTTTAGTCGGGCTGGATAATGGGGATAGCACTGATTTTACCGCCTATAAAGGTAGTCGTAAGCGAATGTTTAGAGGAAAGTTGCTGGCAATCATTGCTCCCTATGACAAAACTGGAAACATCAGCATTACTGTTCGAAGTGTAGGTTTGAGTGAGGCACAGATAGATTTGACTGTCAAAAAAGCAGTCATTCAGGAGGGCGCAAACGACTACTTCACTGAATTACTGACCCAACCCTTGCCAAGCTTAGAGAAGGTTCCAGTACGTAAGATCCTTTTAGATAAAGCAGAACGTATTGATGGCACCTATCTCATTACTGCTGAATGTCTACCAAAAGCTGCACAAAAGCCGCAGCTCTTTTGGCGACTGACGGATGAAAAGGGAATTGATAGCGATATTGGAGAAGTAATCGAGCAAGAGGATGGGCTAATCGTCAAGCCACAAGCTAATGGAACTGCAATTGTTCGATGTGGCGTAAAAAACGGCAAAAAGCATCTTGATTTTTATGAGACGTTGCCATTGGCTTTTTCTGGTCTGAAGGATAGTAAACTCAATCCCTATAAACCAATTTCTGGTGGACGTTATACTCGCAGTAATGTACAGCTCACAAATGGTAATGAGCGAGGTATCGCAACTTTACGGGATGGAACTAGCTGGGTAGTTTTTGATGATATTGACTTCGGCAAACGAGGTGCGAATCAGATGACGCTCTCCTTATTCCCTTTGGAACCGAATCCTTTTGAAATTGAGATATATCAAGGCTATCCGACTGATTCGGACAGTCAACTTATGACAACCGTGATTTATGATAGAGGGTCTGTTTGGAACACGTATCAAGAGCAAACCTACCAACTACCTAATCGCCTTTCAGGAGTTCAAACAATGACCTTTTCTTTCAAGCAGAAAGTTCATTTCAAAGAATTTGTTTTTGAACCATATGAGCGAAGCTTTGAAAAAGTCTCTGTTTTGGAAAATGATGGGATTTATGGAGACAGCTTTGTAATCAGTGAACGGGCTATTGAACAGATTGGGAATAATGTGACGCTGACTTTTACAGATTTTAACTTTGGTGAGAGTGGGGCATCAGCGATAGAAATCCGTGGTGAGGCACCGAAAAATGATAATTCAATCCAAATCAAAGTAAGTTCTGCTGAGGGAACGGAACGCTATTTATTGGATTTTCCTGCTGGCAGTCTATCTCAAGTGAGGAGCTTGGCCTTTGAACATTTACTAAAAGGCAAACAGACAGTCGAATTCATTTTTTTACCAGGCTCATTCTTTAATTTTGAATGGTTCCGATTTATGCCAACAGATGTTGCTATGAAAAAACATGCTGATGTTTAGTGAGTGTAGATGAGGAGAAATGTTATGAAAATTATTAATCCTATTTTAAAAGGATTTCATCCGGATCCAAGTATTTGTCGCGTCGAGGATGACTACTATATTGCGGTATCCACATTTGAATGGTTCCCAGGGGTTCAGATTTATCACTCAAAGGATCTAGTTAACTGGCATTTGATCAGTCGCCCATTAGCACGGACTTCACAGTTAAATATGTTAGGAAATCCGGATTCTGGAGGTGTTTGGGCTCCTTGCTTATCCTATGCGAACGGGCGCTTTTGGTTGATTTATTCGGATGTAAAAGTGGTTGAAGGGGATGTGTTTAAAGATGTCACGAATTACCTAGTAACTTGCGAAAGTATTGACGGCGAATGGTCCGATCCCATTTATATGAACCAATCCGGA
The DNA here is from genome assembly GCF_049166715.1 of Enterococcus infantis. NCBI lineage: Bacteria > Bacillati > Bacillota > Bacilli > Lactobacillales > Enterococcaceae > Enterococcus > Enterococcus infantis. The sequence goes on from NZ_JBMHFB010000002.1 coordinate 269,073, forward strand.
TTTGATCCGTCACTTTTTCATGATGAAGACGGTCGCAAATATTTCGTGAATATGGTCTGGGATTTTCGGCCAAATAACCACCGCTTTTTTGGAATTGTACTTCAAGAATACTCGCAGGAGGAAAAGAGTCTGGTCGGAGAACGTAAAGTAATCTTTAAAGGAACTGATCTTGGTTTGACGGAAGCTCCCCATCTGTACAAGATTGATGGCTGGTATTATCTTTTGACAGCAGAAGGGGGAACCCAATACGACCATGCTGCTACTATCGCTCGTTCCCGCAGCATAGAAGGACCTTATGAAGTTCATCCAAACAATCCGTTCCTAACTTCATGGGGAGATCCTCGCAATCCGCTACAGAAGGCTGGTCATGCGTCATTGGTACAAACAAAGACTGGCGATTGGTATTTAGCTCATTTGATTGGAAGGCCCATAAAACCGGAGAAATTCAAACTATTAGAAAACCGTGGCTATTGTCCGTTAGGTCGAGAAACGGCACTTCAAAAAATTGAGTGGCATGCAGGATGGCCCTATGTAGTTGATGGTCCATTTCCAAGTTTAGAAATCGAAGCGCCAAATATTCCAGAAGTCAGCTGGCGGCCTGATCAAAAAACTATCGATCACTTTGACAGCGAAAGGCTCAATCCTACATTTCAAACTTTACGGCTGCCTTTTAGTAGTGAGATTGGCAGTTTGACGGAACGCATAGGATTTCTGCGACTTTTCGGTCGAGAATCGTTGCACTCACAATTTTATCAAGCATTAGTAGCTCGTCGCTGGCAGGCGTTTTCGTTTGAAGCAGAAACTTATTTAGAATTTGAACCCGTTTTTTTCCAACAGTTTGCTGGTTTAATTTGCTACTACAATACCCAAAACTGGGTCAGCTGTCACTTGACCTGTAATAATGAAGGGCAAAAAGTATTATCTATAATAGCATGTGAGCATTTTAAAGCATCTGCTCCGATGGCAGAAGAACTCTTATTGCCAGAGGATTTAACAGGAATTTATCTTAAAGTTAAGGTAGAGGAATTAACCTATCATTTTTCATATTCTTTGGATGGATTTGAGTGGATTCGTTTGGCACCTGTATTTGACAGTTGGAAACTATCGGATGATTATATTCAGCAAGGAGGTTATTTTACCGGGGCATTTGTGGGAATACATTGTGTTGATTTGACTGGAGATCGCAAAGCTGCCGACTTTGATTACTTTAGATATGAGGAAACCATAGTGCTTGAAGAAAGGGGAGGCGGATGAGTTTGTTAGGAATGATGCATTTGATTATAGGGGAGGCCGTGAGCACCTTTTTGCTGCTTTTTCTGGGACTCGGACTGACCCAATTTGATTCGCAAGCAACCCAAAAGAAAATTGCTAGTTACTGGGTAATTGCTGTTTTCATTGGAAACGTTGTCGGGCATCGTCTAGGTTCAGCAAATATGAATCCCATCTTTTTATTTCAGGATACGATTCTCAAACAGCATTCTGCGTTGGCTTTCGTTCTTGGCATTTTTGCTGAAATGCTCGGGGCCATGGTAGCCGTTATCATCTTACTAGGGCTTCCTTCAGCCAAAAATAAACAATTGCAGGACTATGCGGCTGTTGCAGGAGCAATCAGCTGCAAAAAAGCGATGGTCTTTGAAGCAGCTGCAACTTTTTCTCTTTTGTGGGTCAGCAAGACAGCAGCCTCTTTTACCTCAGGATGGACCAATTTTTTTATTGTCAGTCTATTTATCGGTGGACTTGTATATTTTGTTGGTCCACTGACTGGAGCATCTTTGAACCCGGTTAGAGACTTGGTTCCCCGATTGCTGTATGTCAAAAAAAGTAACCGCTGGCCAGAAATAAAAAACAGCCTAGTCTCTTCAACAGTGGCGCCCATTCTTGGCGGTGTTTTATTTATAAGCTTTTTTTAGCAGGAGGAAATAGGTATGCGATTGGTAATCATTGGTTATGGTAATATGGGACAGCGCTATGTCAACGAATTGATGGAAGAACCTTTAGAAAATGTTCGAATTTACGGAGTACAGACCGGTAATTCTCAAAAAGCTGCGAACATTATTGGGAAATGGCCTGAACTGAAGGTGTTTGTAACTTTTCAAGGGGTGCTGCAGGATCCGTTGGTGGAGGGTGTCTTAATTGCAACGCCGAATCGGTTTCACTTTGCTATGGCCAAGGAGGCCCTATTAAAAAATAAACATGTCTTAGTGGAAAAACCAGCAGCAATTTCGGAAGATGAGATTATGGAACTGACCAACCTGAGTGAAAGCTGTGGGCTAATTTGCGAAGTGATGTTTCAATCGCGATTTGATCCTCTGGTGAAAAGAATGAAAGAATTATCGGGGACATTGGGTAGACTTCAACGATTTCAATGGAACAATCCACAGTATTACCGAGATGCCGCCTATTTTCTTGAGGGAAGTTGGAGTGGGACTTGGGTGCAAGATGGTGGGGGCATACTTTTGAACCAAGCTGTCCATCAAATTGATTTACTCGATTTTTTATTTGGTTCTCCTAATGAGCTGGTTAGCAGCATCTCTTTTGGGAAATATCGTAACATTGAAGTCGATGATGAAGCTTTTCTTATTTTGCGGTATCCGAATGGTTTGACGGGAACCTTTATGACCAGTTTCGCTGAGCCTCTGGGAAAAGAGTCTGTGGAGCTTGTTGGAGAAAATGGGCGCTTAGAGGTAGTGGGCAATCGGCTAACCTGCCAATTGATTTCAGGGGAGACTTTTACTGAAACGTTTGATGAACCGAAGCAATGGGAAAAAAATCGCCATGAGCTGATTCGTAATTTTGAATTAGCTGCTCGAGGTTCACAACAATCTCAAGTACCAGTTGCAGTAAATCTCAGAGCATTAATGTTAATTCATGGAGCTTGGTTATCAAGTTGGCAACGGAAATGGATCCATCTACCTTTACAAAATGAGGAGTATTGTGAAGGTTTTCGGCAATATATGAAGGAGGATAGCAACAAATGAGTCAAAAAAAGATTGTTATCGTAGGGAGCGGTTGGCGTGTAGAAAATTATTTGAGGATTCTTGCTCATTTGAAAAAAGACTTTCTTGTACAGGCTGTTGTCACACGAAATCCCGAAAAAAAGCGTCTATATCATGAGTTGGGCGTAGTATGTGTTTCAGATATTTCGGAGGCATTGACAACTGGAAGTCCGGATTTCATTCTGCTGTGTATCAACATGAATGTTCAAGCAGAAAAGCTCCTTGAATTATTATCTTTGGAACTGCCACTTTTGGTGGAGACTCCATTAGGTATCAATGGGTCACAACTGGAAATGATCAGTCGACATCCTAAAAGCCGCCAATACACTCAAATAGCCGAGCAATATGCGATGAGACCGTTGCAAAAAGCACAGTTACAATTAATCCGTAAAGGAGTAATCGGCGTTCCACAATCAGCTCAAGTATCTTTGACTAATAATTACCATGCTTTTAGCTTGCTAAAAGCTTACTTGCAAAATCCTGGGAAACTACTTTCAGTTCAAGGCAATCGTTTTACGGTCGACTCGAGAAGTGGCTTTTTGCGAGATCAAGATACTGATGGAAAAAACCTGGTCACAGAGGCACGTACGATTGGTATTGCCACTTTTGAAAAAGGTGCTGTGGGCATTTATGATTTTGAAGGAGATCAGCACCGCAGCTATACGCGCTTTTCACATTTGTCCATCAGAGGTGATAAAGGCGAAATCAATAATGAAGAGATTCGATATGTATCCGAACCGGGTATACCTTCATACGACAAACTCTGGCGAATTCAGCGAGGCATCAATGAAAATATGGAAGGGAGCGGTCTAAAAGGCATTCAATTCCAGGGTGAATGGCTTTATAAAAATCCTTTTTCAGATTTGCCATTTTCTGACGACGATATCGCAACGGCAGAAGTCATGCTGGCAATGGCGCAATTTTGTGAGACCGGAGAAAGTTTTTACAGTATCGATGAAGCCATTGAAGACATGACCTTTACTCTTTTATTAGAAGCATCTATCAAGAGTGGTCAAGTTGAGAAAATCAAGAATTCTCCGCAAAGTGATAGTTAGTTGTTTGTTTTTTTATAGATGTTAGCACAAGGTGGTCATTATATTAGAAAAATTCGATTAGTTTTTTATCAAACAAATTAAAAAATATTCTTGCAATTCAGAATTTATCTTGCTATACTTTGAAACAACTTCTTAAAGAAATGGGGAAACACACATGAATGCACGTCAAACTTTTACATACTGGTGTAACTGGCATAGTTGAAGTTGCGTGTATGCATGGGCATAGATGCAGCTTTGGCGTACGCGAAAGTCATCTATGCCGGTCGATAACGATTTTCCAGGACCGGAGCGCTGAAAAGCCTGCCGGTCCTTTTTGATTCTAGATTCCGGTAGTCGTTTTGGAGAAGAGAGACTGTTGCTGCGTCGAGCCATTAAGTAATGAGTATTCAATCCAGTAAAAAACAAAACTAAAACGGGGGAATCAATCATGGAGAAAATCAAAGAAATGCAGGGTTTTTATGGAGAATTTGGGGGACAATTCGTGTCGCCGGAGGTCAAGCAAGCATTGGATGAAGTCGCGGTGGCTTATGAAGAAGCAAAACACGACCCAGCTTTTCAAGCGGAATATCGGTCCTTGCTAAAAGAATATTCAGGGCGGGAAACACCCTTGTATTATGCGGAAAAACTTACAAAGCAGCTAGGCGGCGCAAAAATTTATCTGAAACGAGAAGACTTGAATCACTTGGGGGCTCATAAGCTGAACAATGTTTTGGGGCAGATGCTGTTGGCAAAACGAATGGGTAAGACACGAATGATTGCGGAGACTGGTGCCGGTCAACATGGTGTGGCAACAGCTGCCGCGGCTGCCCGTTTTGGGTTTGAATGTGTCGTTTATATGGGAGCAGAAGATGTGGAGCGCCAGAAGCTGAATGTTTTTCGGATGGAAATGCTAGGCGCGAAAGTTTATCCAGTGACGCAAGGAACGCAAACACTAAAGGATGCAGTGGATGCGACTTTCGCCGATTTCGTGGAAAATCTCGAGGATACCTTTTATATCTTGGGCTCTGCTGTAGGTCCCTATCCTTATCCTATGATGGTAAAAGATTTTCAAAAGGTCATCAGTGAAGAATCCAAGCGCCAGATTTTTGAAAAGGAAGGGCGGTTGCCGAATATGGTAATTGCTTGCGTCGGCGGTGGCTCCAATGCAATCGGCTCTTTTGCAGATTATATTGATGAAAAAGATGTGCAGTTGGTAGGTGCCGAAGCTGCCGGTGAAGGCATTGATACAGACCGTCATGCGGCTACTATGACTATGGGGACGATTGGGGTATTGGACGGCATGAACACTTATGGGATGTTTGACGATGCCGGTAATGTGGCACCGGTTTATTCTATCTCTGCTGGTTTGGATTACCCAGGGGTCGGGCCTGAGCATGCCTACCTGAAGAAAAGCGGCCGTGCAGAATATGTGCCAATCACCGATGAAGAAGCGGTTCAAGGCTTTTTGACTCTTTCAAAAGCAGAAGGAATCATCCCTGCTATCGAGAGCTCCCATGCGGTAGCCGAAGCAGTCAAACGTGTCCCACAAATGGACAAGGACCAAATCGTGCTGATCACTATTTCTGGCCGTGGGGACAAAGACGTCGAACAAATTGCGAAATATCTGGGTATCGAGCTTTGATCAATTCCCCAATAGTACGACGAACAGCTTGTCTAAAAGGCAGAGAGCAAGTGACCTCGAAGGACCGGCTTTGCAAAAACTGTTTTGAGAGGGTGCACAGAGCAGAGCAGCTCTGTTTAAATCAGTAAAAGAGGTTCCATTCTCCAGGAGAAACTCTCCAAGAAACTCCGGAGTTTTGATAACAAACCAACAACAAACCACCGCACTTTCTGCAAATGACAGAGAGACGGTGGTTTGTTGTCTCTTAAGGGAGCAACGTAGACAGCAGTCTAATAGAAGCCAGACATTTCCTGTTTGACCTTTTCTTTGACAAGTCAGGCAGCGGGTGATTAAATGGTTTAAAAATATGGACGGAGATGCGACGATGGCAGATTTTAAAAAGTTGCAAGGAGAATTTATTGATGCCGCTGATTTCTTAGTAGCTTTGGGAGATGAAAAACGCCAGGCGATTATTTTAACCTTACTGGAAAAAGGATCCTGTGAGGGTCTACGGGTGACAGAGCTGACGGAGGCTACCAAGTTATCACGTCCGGCGGTATCTCACCATTTGAAGATTCTGAGGGATGCAAAATTAGTGGATTACCATAGTGTCGGTACGAAAAATTACTATTATTTTAACCATGACACGACGGAGTTAAAAAAGCTGATGACACTTTTGCAGCATGTGATGAAAATCATGTCAGAGGGTAGCGAGACTCAATGAAGATGCTACAAGATTAGCTGGCTTACTTTTGTTGGATGCGTCAAATCACGCTATTTTGGGAGCAACATGTCTATTTTCTTAGTCAGGAATCATTTGCAGAAGGATTTTGCCGCGAGCGCCTCCAGAACCAGAATAGGTAAAGGCCTCCTTGATTTTCGTAAAGGGCAAGACACGGTCGATCACTGGCCGCAGCTTGCCGGCTGTGATCATTTCCCCCAGCTGAGTCAGCTGGTCGCCGTCAGGTCTCATAAATAGAAATTCATAACCAACACCGGTATCCTTTTCCAAGCGGCTTAAACGATGGCTGGCTAGCCGGAGCGCTCCGATTTTCCAGGGGGACAATCCGTATGCTTTTGCAAAACGGTGGTTGGGCAAGCCGGTGATGCTGACGACTTTGCCACCGGGTTTGACGATGGTAAATGCTTTTTCTAAAATTTTGCCGCCTTGTGTGTCGAAAACATAATCATAATCTGTTATTACCTCAGAAAAATCCTGTTGGCGATAATCAATCACGAAATCTGCGCCTAACTCTTTTACTAATTGAAAGTTGTGGCTGCTAGTCGTGGCGGCGACAAACGCCCCCAGTGCTTTTGCAATCTGAATTGCGACAGTACCGATTCCACCAGAACCGCCTTGAATCAAAACTTTCTCACCGGGCTTAATCTGCATGATTTCTTGCAACGCCTGGTAGCTGGTAAGGCTTACTAAAGGTAATGCTGCAGCTTCCGTGAAGGAAAGCATGTCTGGAATTAAAGCGAGGTCTGTTTGTGCTGCGGCTAAATATTCAGCGAAGGTACCAATCCGATTTTTTTGAACGCGACCATAGACACGATCACCAACTTTAAAACGAGTTACCGCTGGACCGATGGCAGTTACAGTACCGGCAAAATCGCTGCCTAAGATCAGCGGAAAATCATAGTGAAGCAACATTTTTAAGCCACCGTCTTTGGTTTTTAGGTCGATGGGATTAATAGAGGCTGCCGCCACTTGAATCAGCACATTACCAGCTTGTAGAGCAGGACGCGGCAGGTCAACGATTTCGGGGAATTCTTGCTTATAAGCAGAGATTACCGCGGCTTTCATAGTTTGTGTCATATAAGTTTGCCTCTTTTGGTTTATATTTTTAAACGAATGATGGCTGTAGTTTATTTCTTTGGTTTAAATAAGTCAACCAAGACAACTTGTCAGCGGTTTCTGATTCACTGCCGCAAGTAGAAAAAGCGTTTTCCTGTCCGCAAATTCTGTTTTATCTGTTATAATAAATCTGTTACATTACCCGACAGTAACAGGAGCTGGCGGAAGCGTAAAGCTGTTTTTCCTGTCAATTAAAAATTTAAAAACGGAGGGCAATGATTATGGAAGTCACCTATCACGGGCACTCAGCCGTCTCAATTGTTACTGCAACTGGTACGCGGATAGTTATCGATCCTTTCTTTAGTGGTAACCCCAAAGCCGATATCTCGGCTGATGATGTGGGTGCCGATTATATCTTGCTCACTCACGGACATTCAGATCATATTGGCGACATGGTGGCGATTGCCAGAAGAGAGTCGGCGACAGTTATCGGGATGGTAGAAATCTGTCACTATGCGGAATCTTGGGGTGTTCAAAAGACTCATGGCATGAATCTTGGCGGGAGCTTTGACTTTCCCTTTGGTCGGGTCAAATTGGTTCCGGCTCTGCATAGTTCCGGTTTGGAAGTCGGCGGGAAGATGCTTTATATGGGCGAACCTGCGGGCTTGATTCTGGAAATCGACGGAAAGACAATTTACCATGCCGGTGATACTGCTTATTTTCGTGATATGGAATTGCTGGGCGAAGCATTTGCTATTGACCTGGCTTTGTTACCTATCGGCGACAATTTCACGATGGGACCTGCAGAAGCGGCAATGGCTGCGACTAGCGTACAGGCTAAAAAGGTCGTGCCAATCCATTACAATACCTTTCCCGTGATTCAGCAAGATCCTCACCAATTTCTGGATTTGTTGCCTCCAGGAGTCGGGCAGATTATGCTCCCCGGGGAAACATTGATTCTATAATCATCTTGTAGTGATCCCCTCCATTGCGGCGTCTGGCGTTGAAGCAGCTTTTCAATGCTGGACTTGCCAACCATCTATATAAGAGAAAAGAGTTGAAGCAGTTGGCTACGAAACACGACCTTATTTTAAATCATATTGAAAGCCTACCTATCGGCGACCGTATCTCGGTGCGCGGAATTGCCAAAGCGCTGAGCGTTAGTGAAGGCACGGCATACCGGGCCATCAAAGACGCAGAAAACATCGGTCTGGTTTCCACAATTCAACGGGTAGGAACTATCCGAATCGAACGAAAATTAAAAAAACATATTGAACGTCTGACGTTCGGTGAAGTGGTTCAAATCATCGAAGGGGAAGTCCTGGGGGGCGCTGCTGGACTGAACAAAGTTTTGAACAAGTTTGTCATCGGTGCGATGAAAGAAGAAGCTATGGAACGGTATATTACCCCCGGCTCTTTGATGATTGTCGGTAACCGAGAAGAAGTCCATCGTCTCGCATTGGAAGACGGTGCGGCGGTGTTGATTACCGGGGGCTTCGGCACTTCTGAAGAAATTGCCCAACTGGCAGATAAAGTGGAGATGCCGGTTTTAAGCACCACCTATGATACTTTCACGGTGGCTACTATGATTAACCGAGCCTTGTCTGATCAGCTGATCAAAAAAGACATCATGCTGGTTTCAGATATTTATGTGCCCCTTGAGAAGACCTTGTACCTCAACAGCCAAGAAACTGTCAAGGAATACAAAAAACTTGCTGAAAAATCCAGCCATTCCCGTTTCCCAGTCGTCAATCGGAGCATGCGCTTAGTGGGAATTGTGACTGCAAAAGATGTGCTGGAAAAACCCGATAAGACATTGATTGAACGAGTCATGACCAAAGATCCCAACTTCGTCAAACGGGAGATGAGTGTAGCTTCTGTCAGTCATCAGATGATTTGGGACGGCCTGGAAGTGATGCCGGTAGTTTCTGATGATTTGAGTTTGGTAGGGCTGGTGTCTCGTCAAGACGTTATGAAGGCGATGCAGCTGGTACAGCGGCAGACTCAGATGTCCGATACCATCAGCGATCAGATTACCGGAGAAATCCAAATGATTGATCACGATGCAGAGGGTCGTAAAAAAGAAATGCCGGAATTCGTCTTCACAGTTTCTCCACAGATGGTCAATGAAGTGGGGACGATTGCATTTGGCGTATTGAACGAAGTCGTCGCCAATGCCGCAAAACGAACCTTGTATCTCAACCAACGTCGCAACACTTGGATCGAGCAGGTGAACTTGTATTATTTCCGTTTGATTCAGTTGGAAAGCCAACTGGTGATTCGTCCCCGGATTCTTGAGCTGGGTCGTCGTTCCGGTAAATTGGATATCGAGATTTATATCGAAAATACGTTGGTAGCAAAAGCAATCGTGGTTTGCCAAGTGTTGGAGCGGCCTTGATTTTCCCACAGTCTGACGAAAAGTTCGTAATCAAGTGCAACAGTCGTAAACAGTAAATTTTTTCGACAGTTGTTTTTACAAGCTAAGCAAATATTTGAAAAGAGGCAATTAAGTATGAGCAGTATTCGACAAGAGATTTTAGAAGCAATCAAAAAATATGACCGAATCATCATTCATCGCCACATGCGGCCAGATCCCGATGCCATCGGCTCCCAAGTAGGTTTGGCAGAAGTTTTGCGGGCCAGTTTCCCGGAAAAGGAAATTTACCAAGCTGGCGGACCAGTGGAAGGACTGGATTATTTGGCAGTGATGGATGAGGTTGCTGACGAAAAATACGAAGGTGCGTTGGTGATTGTGACAGACACTGCGAATGCCCCTCGGGTTTCTGATGACCGTTTTACACGGGGAGCCATGCTAATCAAAATTGACCATCATCCTAACGACGAACCTTATGGGGATATCGTGTGGGTAAACACCAAAGCTTCCAGCTGTAGTGAAATTATCGCTGATTTTGCATTTTCTTTCCCAGATGATTTAGCGATGTCAAAAGAAGCGGCACGACTGCTTTACGCCGGTATTGTTGGTGATACTGGACGTTTCTTGTACCCAGCTACTACAGCTCAGACATTGGAGCTTTCCGGTCGGCTATTGTCTTATGGATTTGACGCTGCCAAATTAAATCGACAGCTGCAGCAGATTTCTATGAAGGTGGCACGACTTTCCGGCTACCTGTACCAAAACATCGAAGCTGATGAAAACGGCGCAGCCAAAGTGATTTTGCCAAAAGAATTGCTGGAGGAGTACGGGGTGGCAGACTCAGAGACCTCACATCTAGTTTCGTTGCCAGGAACCATCGATGTTCTCTTAGCTTGGGCAATTTTTGTTTGGCAACCAGAGGGCTACTATCGGGTACGTCTGCGCTCTAAAGGTCCGGTGATTAACGAAATTGCCAAACGTCACCATGGTGGTGGTCATCCGCTGGCTTCCGGGGCGAATGCCCGTGATCTGGAGGAAGTTGCCGAAATTTATGGTGAAATTCAAGCAGCGTGTCGTGAGTTTAGAAACAGCACAAAATAAGGATTAGTAAAAAGCTGGTTTAGTTCTGATTCTGTCGTTGTGTCTCAGGTAAAATAGTGCTGTTTTCCAATGGTTCCATTGCTTTGCCACTGATAAACGAGCGACCGCCTATCGTTAAGAAAATGACAAAAAAGGGCAGCAGCTGGTAACGGTAGCGGCTGTCTTTCCTACATAGAAAAAATAATGGAGGTAGTTATGGATTTTGAGTTGTATCATGAGTTTTTAGAGGTGGCCAAAACATTGAATCAGCAGGGGATTATCCCATTGTTATCTGGATCGTTAGGGGTGGAGCAGGTTACCGGCGTTGATTTTTATCCAGATGACATCGACATTTTGGTGCCGGGAGATCCTCGGGGCTTCGATGAGGTTTCTGCAGAAGAAATGATTCAGCAGTGGGAGGCTATCGTTGCCCTCATGGCGAAGCTTGGGTATCGTTTGGAAGATCTTCATGAACATAAATTCATCAGAGATAAGGTCAAGATTGGTTTTGGCGTGATCGAGACCTTACCGGGATTTGCGGGCATTCCTTTGGCAGAGTTGCCGGAAAAAGTCGATACCGGCGCTCATTTTTATCTACCCACACAGCAGCAGTTTTTACAGCTTTATCAGTCATCGCTTGAAGACAGCTACCGCCAAGATCGCAACAACCACAAAGATTTGGGGAAAATCACCGTTTTAGAAGAAGTATTAGGAAAACGGTAATGGCTTTGCGACCGCGAGATACTCCTTGTATTAGCGCGGCTTTTTATAAAAAAGTTCAGCAATAAGAAGTGATTCATAGAGCCGGCGATCTCACTTGAGGTGGTCGGCTTGGTCATGGAGTAGTACAATGGCTCCGGGCAATAGTACTAGTTTCTGCGGCTTTTATTACGGTTTAAAAAAGAGGTGTGAACTTCACTGAAATGAATGATTAGCACAGCTTGGGAAAGAACGGATCGAGATTCTTCTGATTTTCTCAGCTTTTGATGGACAATCTGTAGTTGTTAGCGGAGAAAAGATAGAACAAAAGAGCCGGTTATAGTTTGGCATGTCTAGGCCTAGGATGGGCAAATAATTAATACATGAGGAATTAGCAAACAGCTGAGTCTGTCTAAAGAGTCAGCTCTTACTGCAGATTTTCTGAGATGGAGGGCATTATGCATTTAACAGCAAGTCAGGCTCGCAACTTGGCCTATATCAAAAATTTGGGAATTCAACTGCCGGCTTTGGGTACTGTGGAAGTTAGTTTGTTTCAGAATGAAACGCTGTTGCCAGTTGAGCAGCGGATTTTGATTACTACAGAAGCAGGGGTCACGAAAATTCAGTTGTCGTCGGAATTTCTTTTCTATCGGGCCGTATTTATCGGCTTGCCACGATTGGCGCAGTCCAAAGAAGGTCGTTATGAGGAACGAACTTCTATTGTGGAAACCAGTTTTTCATTGGATGCCTCTCGCAACGGAGTGATGAAAGTCGCTGTCGTCAAGGAATTTATTGCAAGGCTGGCACTTTTGGGATATAACACCCTGTATCTTTATACGGAAGATACCTATCAAGTACCTGGTCTACCTTATTTGGGATATTTACGAGGGGCCTACACCGCTGATGAAATCAAGGAAATCACAAGCTTTGCTGCTGATTTTGGAATGGAAGTGGTACCGGCAATCCAGACATTGGCTCACTTGACTCAGTTTCTGAAGTGGCCGGCAAGTGAAGCTCTAAAAGATGATGCCAATACGATGTTAATCGGAGAAGAGGCAACGTATGAAGCCATTGATCAAATGTTGGCCGCCTGCAAAGACATGTACCAGACAAACCGGATTCATCTGGGAATGGATGAAGCTTACCAGGCCGGACTGGGCCGTTATTTGGCACTACATGGTTACAAAGATCGTGTCACTCTGATGTTAGAGCATATGAAACGGGTATTGGACTTGTCAGTGAAGCATCAATTGAAAGCTGAAATTTGGAGCGATTTTATATACAAGCTCTTGGATAAAACCAAGGCTGACCGCTATTATAACCCCTTGGCCCAAATGGATCCTCAGGAAATGAGCCGGTTGCCTCAGGGGTTGACCTATGTTCATTGGGATTACGGTTCAGAATCAGTGGCTGAATATGAGCTGGTGATCCAAAAGCACTTGGCATTTTGTGATCGGGAACACTATGTTCTGGCGAGTGGCACGCATATTTGGAATCGAATCGCTCCAAATCACGGAAAAACCCAGAGAATCATTGCTGCGGCATTGGCGGCAGCTCGTAAACAGCAGATTAAAAAGGTGATGCTCACCACCTGGGGAGATGACGGCCAGGAAACAGAGCACTGGCATGCCCTGCCAGGCGCAGTGGCGTTTGCTGAAGGTGTTTATGCCAATCAAAAAAGTGGAACTGTAGAAACGATTCTTGACAATTTGTTGGGTGCCGGCGCGGGCCAACTGTTGACGGAGCTTAATGCTTTCGATGAAGTGGATAATGTAACTGCCGGGAACCCGAACATGACAAACATCAGTAAGCTATTGTTGTGGCAAGATCCGCTGACAGGAATCTATGATTGGCATGTTGCGGCTCACAATGAACAAGCACCACAAACTTTGGGAGCTTACTATCGAAAATTGGCTGAGAAATTGACGGCAGCAAGTGACCAAAATTCTGTTAAGAAAGGGCAAACAGCGATCCATGAAACCAGCACCTCACAGACTAGTCCTTTCATGGAATTAATTCGTCAACGCTATCAGTTGCTGGCAGAAGTTTTAGCGGACAAGGCTGAACTGGGCTTGCGATTGAGGGCAGCCCGTTTGGCAGAAGATCAAAACCAGCTCCTTCAGATGATCACGGCGCTCACTAATTTAGCAGAAAAAGTAGAGCGCCTCTGCTTTGTCCACGAAAAAATTTGGTCTGCCACCTACAAGACTTTTGGCTGGGAAGAATTGGAGCATCGCTACGCCGGCACTGCCCATCGTTTGAAAACTACAGCCCGTCGGTTGTCAGATTATCTTGCAGGTTCAGATGAGTTGGCAGAATTGTTGGAAAAACGGCTACCTTTTTGTGAGGGGGACAATCCTATCGAAATCAGCGGCTTTGGCTACCGCCAGGGATCTGTTACCGGCTATAATTAATGAAAATCGGTGGGGGAGTGCTGGACTAATCAGCGGCTGTTCATTCGATGAATACAGAGGGGCGCAAGAAATGATCAGAAAATTAACTGAGTCTGACTGGGAAAAGTATCAAGCATTGCGGCTTTACGGTCTTAGAGAAGCACCGATGGCCTTTGGTGCCGATCCCATCGTAGAAGAAAGCTATACGAAACAGCGGGTAGTCGAAAGTATTAAAGAATCAGCCGGCAGTTTTGCTATCGGTTGGTTTGATGAGCAGGAAACACTGTTGGGAGTCATGCGTTTTTTTCGGGAAACAAATCGTAAAACAGCGCACAAAGGCCATATTCGTGGAGTGTATGTGCATCCGAAGCTTCGTGGACAGGGGATTGCGACTAAACTATTTTTGTTTTTACTAGCAGAAGCTACCGGACAAACAGGTCTGCGACAGGTTCATGTTGCAGTCAATACAGAAAATTTTTCAGCAAAAGCCTTGTACGAAAAAATGGGATTTGTAGTCTATGGAAGGGAACCGGCTGGACTATTGGTTGAAGGGCACTTCTATGATGAACTGCTGCTGATTTTGCAGCTAGAAGGTTTTAAATCAAAGTAAATTAAAAAGCTCTTATTTTTAAAAGGCAGCCGTTATTTAGGCCACCCTGCTAAAAAAGCAGCAGTTGCACCGTTTTGCGGTAGCGACTGCTGCTTTTTTTCCGGTAAATCAGATTTTTTATTAAAAAGCCTGAGTCATCCTCGTAAATCATCCAAAAATTCGGTTTTAGCGGCGGTTTTTTCGTCTTTCATTTTGATGATTTTGGCAGGGGAGCCGGCGACAACTGCGCCAGCTGGAACATTTTCGGTGACGACGGAACCCGCAGCGACCACCGCTCCCTGACCGACTCGCACCCCTTCTAACACCACGGCATTGGCCCCAATCAGGACGTCGTCTTCCACGATGACCGGAGCAGCTGATGGCGGCTCGAGGACGCCAGCCAAGACAGCGCCGGCACCAATATGAGCTTTTTTGCCGACGGTGGCTCGAGCCCCGAGAACGGCGCCCATGTCGATCATGGAGCCTTCACCAACGACGGCACCGATATTGATAATCGCTCCCATCATGATGACCGCATGTTTACCAATTACTGCCTGGTCACGAATAAAAGCGCCAGGCTCGATGCGGGCATCGACGGTGGTGAAATCCAACAATGGAATGGCTGAATTGCGGCGATCATTTTCCAGGTAACTTTCACTGATTAGTGCCCCGTTGATTTCCAGAAAAGATTGCACCGGTTTTTGGTCACCGACGACAAACCAAAAGGTGCCGGTACCAAAAAGTTTGACGTTGGCTACTGGTATTGCTTCACTAAGATCTCCTTGCAAATAGGCTTTGATGGGGGTCGTTTTTTCAGCATTTTTGATGTAGCGGGCTAGTTCATAAGGATCAGAAATTTCCATGTGGATCACTCCCATTTTCAAGATTTAGATCAGGTTAGATTAAGACCTGAGTCAGCTTTGATTGAGCAGGTCTTGCATGTCGTACAGGCCGGCAGCTTGATCTGCTAAAAAGACGCCAGCTTTCAATGCGCCGTTAGCAAAAATATCTCGAGACAATGCGGTATGCTTGAGCTCGATGATTTCATCCGGACCAGCAAACAGCACGGTATGCTCACCTGGAATCGTGCCTCCGCGTACCGCATGGATGCCCATCTCATTCAGCGGATTTTCTAATTCCAGACCGTGACGGCCATAAATGTAGGTTTTCGGCTGGAGCAGAGAATCGTTGATAGCATCAGCCAAGAGCAATGCAGTACCACTGGGGGCATCTTTTTTCTGATTGTGGTGTTTTTCGATGATTTCTATGTTGAAGTCGGCTTCTAATGCCGGGCTTACAGATTGCAACGCTTTGATCAACACATTGATGCCCACTGACATATTAGCCGAGACAAAGACGGGGATAATTTTTGCGGCTACTTGTAACATCGCTTTGGTGTCGGTATCCAAACCGGTAGTAGCTACAACCAGTGGCAGTTCCCGATCCACGCAGGCATTAATCAGCGCAGGTACAACGGAATGATGGGAGAAATCAATCACGACATCCGCCTCTTCTGTGATTTCGGCAGCTGTGGCATAAACTGGAAAATCTGCCGGAATTTCTGGATGCTGATCAATTCCTGCAACCACTGTCAACTGCGGATCAATAGCAATCTGGGCTTGTAAAACCTGACCCATCCGACCGTGAACGCCGCTTAAAATGATTTTTTTCATGTAAATTCCTCCGTTTCATTATCAAAAAAACAGCAGGCGGATCGGCCGGGCGCGTGCATGCTCGGCAGCGAGTTCCGTCTGCTGCAAAGAGTTTGTGTTTTCCAAAATTACAACAGACCGTATGCCGTCATTTCCTGTTTCAACAAGTCTAACGTATCTTCTTCAGGTGTGTCCAGCGGAAGGCGGTAGTTCATGTCACATTTGCCCAATAAGGAAACCGCCGCTTTAACCGGTACTGGGTTGACTTCTTTGAAAATCGCTTGAATTAATGGCAGTTGCGCCAACTGCGTCTTTTTAGCTGCCTCCCAGTTTCCCTCAAGGTAATCATGGACCATTTTAGAGGTTTCTGCCGGTAACAGGTTGGCAATGGTTGAAATTACCCCGCTGCCGCCTACTGATAAAAGCGGCAAGACTTGGTCGTCATTGCCAGAATAAACTTGGAAGTTTTCATCCGCCAATTTGCAGACTTCAACAATCTGAGAAATATTGCCACTGGCTTCTTTAATTCCTTGGACATTGGGAATCTCCTTGAGGCGGGCCACCATAGCCGGTGTTAAGTTCAGCCCAGTACGGCCGGCAATCGAGTAGAGAATCACCGGCAGCGAAACTTTCTCACAGATGGCTTCGTAGTGTTTGATCAGACTTTTATTTGTGGCTTTGTTGTAATAAGGAGTCACCACTAAAAGTGCATCGGCCCCCACACGTTCGGCTTCCACAGACAGGTGGATTCCGTGCTGAGTATCGTTAGAGCCAGTCCCGCCGATAACGGGAATTCGGCCAGCAACTTGTTTGACCACGGCTTCGATAACGGCGATGTGTTCTTCATCTTTTAGTGTTGATGCTTCTCCTGTCGTACCGCAAGCGATGATGGCGTCGGTACCTTGTTGCACATGCCATTCCACTAATGCTTTCAGTTGTTCAAAATTGACGGACCCGTCTGCATTCATCGGTGTGACCAACGCCACGCCCGCCCCTGTGAAAATCCCCATTGTAACCCAACCTTTCTTTTTCTACTGACTAGGTTTCGTAAAAGACAACGCCAGCCATGTTTGCTCAGTGCCGCCGATGCATCAGCAGCGCCTGCAAATTTTCATCAATAAATTTGAAAACTATTCTGAAAATGATTTTTTTTACAAAAAATCTCGATATTACATGGATTATACAATATAATAGGATGAAATATCACCATTTAACGAAAAAAAACACAATTTTTTCACAGGAGGCGGCAGTATGGAAATCGAAGAAACAATCCGAGGATACCTGCCGGAGGTGATTCGGTGGCGCAGAGAACTGCATCAGATTCCAGAGTTGGGCCTGGAAGAATTCGCCACAACAGCATATTTAAAGCGAGAATTGGAACAACTGGGATTTACCGATATTCGACAGCCGCTGACGACTGGACTAGTAGTAGTACTGGAAGGGAGCCAACCGGGAAAAACAATCGCCTACCGCACAGATATCGACGGACTGCCGGTGACTGAAATGACGGGGGCAGACTTTGCTTCTCGCCATTCAGGAAAAATGCACGCCTGTGGGCATGATGGGCATATGGCAACCTTGCTTGGTTTTGCCAAATTTTTAATCGAACATCCTGAAACAGTTTGTGGCCGGGTTGTCTTATTGTTTCAACCAGCTGAAGAAGGCCCCGGTGGAGCGCAATTATTGATTGATGCTGGTGTTTTAACCGACCTTGGAGTGGAGCAGATTATCGGTCTCCATGTATTTCCGGAGTTTCCTTCTGGTGTGATTGCTTGTCGGCCAGGAGCAATGATGGCAAGAAATGGCGAAGTCACCATCACTATTCGTGGGGTGAGTGCCCACGGGGCGCAGCCTCAGCAAGGGCAAGATGCCATCTTAGCCATGAGCGGCGTCGTTCAGGCACTTCATACAATCGTTGCCCGAAATCTGTCGCCATTGGATGCAGCGGTTTTGACATTCGGTAAGATTTACGGCGGAGAAGCCATGAATATCATTCCTGGTCAGGTGACGATAGAAGGAACGATGCGGGCCTTTTCTGATGCGGTCTATGAAACGTTGGTGAAGAGGATCGAAGAAATTGCTGCGGGAGTGGCTGCCGGATACGGCTGTGAAGCAGAGGTCGTATTTAACCACATGTATCGGGTCGTGGACAATGACCCACAACTTGCGGCTATGCTGGCAGATATTGCCGGTGCTAGTTATGAAGAGACCCCACCGTATTTGTTGGCAGAAGATTTTTCCATGTATCAACAAGTGGTTCCGGGACTATTTTTCTTTGTGGGAATTCGCAATGAGAAAAAAGATTGGGTTCATCCTCTTCACAGCGGAAAACTGCAATTTGATGAAGCTGATCTGTTGGGGGGAATCCAGTGTTACCGAGAGCTTTTGCAGCGAATAAATGAAAACTAAACAGGTACCATCAAAAAAGGAGCGATTGAGATGACGATTCAAACAATCGAAAACGGCCATTTGTATTGGGACGGTTGTGATACTGTGGCACTGGCTGAAAAATATGGAACCCCTCTGTATGTACTTTCAGAAAATGCTATCTTAGCGCGAACCGACGAGTTGCATCGGGATTTTCTAGATAAATATGACAACGTGCGGGCAGCTTATGCCAGTAAGGCTTTCTCAACGCTGGCGATGTGTCGCTTGATGGCAAGAGAAGGTCTTGCTCTGGATGTGGTGTCTGGCGGTGAGTTGTACACGGCCATCAAAGCCGATTTTCCCGGGGAGCATATCGAATTTAACGGCAACAACAAATCTCGTGAAGAATTGACAATGGCCATCGAATATGGTGTTGGGCGGATCATCGTGGATGGACTGCAAGAACTGAGGCTGATTGAAGACATCTGTCAGGCAGTTGGCAAAAAAACGCAAATCTTATTTCGAATTACCCCGGAGATTAAAGCAGATACCCACGATTTTATTTCTACAGGCCAAAAGGATTCCAAATTCGGTATCCCTTTAAATCCGGAAATTCTTTTCCCCCAGATTGAAGCAGCGATAGCCTCACCATTCGCCGATTTTCTTGGCTTTCATTTTCACATTGGAAGCCAACTGGCAGACAATAGTACCCATCTGGCAGCTGCAAAAGTAGCCTTGCATCTGGCGCTCGCTGTCAAAGAACGCTATGACTTCGAGATCCGGGAACTAAATTACGGCGGCGGCTTTGGAGTGAAATACGTAGAAGGGGATGTGCGACAGCCCTATGCCTATTTTTTAGAACCTTTGATGGCATTGACAGAAGCGTTTTGTACTGCAAATAATCTGAAACGTCCCACAATCGTGATTGAACCCGGCCGCAGCATTGTTGCTGAAGCCGGTATCAGCCTGCACACCATCGGCAGTATTAAGGAATTGCCAGGGATTCGGACTTACGCTTCGATTGATGGTGGTATGACGGATAACATTCGCCCCGGGCTTTATCAGGCCGATTATACGGGACTGATTGCCAACAAAGCCGATCAGTCCTTAACAGAGGTTGTGACGATTTCCGGAAAAGCCTGTGAAAGTACGGATATTCTCGTGAAGAATCTGGCGACAGCACCGGTTGAAGCAGGAGATATCTTTGTGACCTTTGCGACTGGCGCTTATGGCTATTCGATGGCGTCCAACTACAATAAACTACCGATTCCAGCAGTAGTGATGGTCAAAGATGGGGTTGATCAACTGATTGTCAGACGCCAAAGCTACGAACAAATGCTTCAAAATGAGTGCTTACCAGAAGGGATGTGAGGGCAGATGGAACTGGCCTTCTTTAAAATGCAAGGAGCCGGCAATGACTTCATTGTGATGGATAATCGCAGGACCAACTACACGAAAACACAGCTCCAACAGATTGCTCGCAGAGTTTGTCAACGAAAAATTTCTGTCGGCGGGGATGCCTTGATGGTTGTTGAAGCACCAGTCTCGGCACAAGCCAATCTGCGTATGCGCTTTTTCAATGCTGATGGCAGTGAAGCAGAAATGTGTGGCAATGGCGCCCGTTGCTTGGCTCGTTATGCATATGAACAGAAAATTGCGGGGGCGGCGATGGTTATTGATACAATGGCTGGCCCGGTCCCCGCTTGGCGGCTAGGAGAACGGCGCTACAAAGTGCGTCTGAATCCGCCTTCTGCCTATCAGAAAAATTTGCCGCTTGAAGCGTTGACGGATAAAAAAGGAGCCAGCGTTGCCACCACTGGTATTGATTTTGCAGACCATGTAGATTTGGGAGATCCCGCAATCCCTCATTTGGTGGTGAGTTGTCCAAATCTTCTTCAAAAAACCACAGAGGAGCTGCGGGAAGTGGCAACGGCGTTTCGCTGGTGGTCGTTACTTGAAAAAGGAGCTAACGTGAATTTCTTTGCGCTACCGGAGCAACCAGGTGCGCCCATTTTAGTCCGGACTTTTGAACGAGGCGTGGAAGATTTTACCCTGGCTTGCGGGACCGGTTCCGGTTCCGTAGCCTATGTTTTGGCGCAGCGTTCTCTGGTGGATCCGACTGACGGCCCGATTCCTTTAGCAGTTCCTGGTGGCTTATTGGAAGTCGAAGTTAAAGGAACAGCGCTCAACTTGATTGGGGATACCAATATCGTTTTGCGGGGTCTTATTACGGATGAGGACCTCAACTTCGATTGATTGGTACACAAGAGGGACTCTTTGCATCACTTGGCGTGAAAATAGTGCTAATAAAACGACCTTGCCGCTAAAAGGCAGGGCCGTTTTTTATCGTGGCAACATCAAAGTCGGATTAATCCAGATTGTCAAATTTTTGAAAAGCTCATTGTAGTTCTTTCTTTGACACCGCTGTCTCGGTTATCTAGAATGGAGGAAAGCCAAGCGCGCGAGCTGTCCTTTTTCGCTACATTCATGAAAAAAGGCTGCAAGCCAACCGAAAGGACCGTGAACCAGTTGACAATCACACTAAAAGCCATTGACCGAGAAAACTATGAGTCTTGTCTGCAACTAGCAACAGCACCGGAACAGCAGAAATTTGTCGCGCCCAATGCCTATTCACTAGTGCAAGCTGCCTATGAGCCAGAGTTGTTTCCTTTGGGGATTTACGACGAGGAAACGATGGTTGGTTTTTTACTCTATGATTTTGACAGCGAATTGCCGGGATGGAGCATGAGCTGTTTTATGATTGACAAAAAGCATCAAGGCAAAGGCTACGGCAAGCAGGCCCTGCAACTTTTTCTGAATTATTTTTATGCTAAATATGGATCCGTACCACTGTACACCAGTGTTTCTATCAGTAATGGGGTAGCGCAGCAACTCTACGAAAAATTCGGTTTTATCACGTTGGAGGAGTTCTCCTATACCTATAACGACGTCACTTACTATGAATTTCGTTTAAAAAAAACTGCGTCACAGCCCAGCTAAATCAAATTAAGCGTAGCAAGATCTTGTAGCCAAAGCGTTGGAGTGCGTTAATCTGATGAAGGGTCTCTTTTAAGTAACTACAATATTCTGACCTCGGCAAAGGATTTATAGCGCGCTTTTCACCTTCCGGTAGTTCCGGTAACAAGTAAGAAGAGAGATGAAGCCTTGTGTTTATTTATGTAGGATGTGCCGGTGGTGGGACATCCAGTATGTTCTGCCAGCGAATGGTCAAAGAAATTCAGCAGCATGACGAAAATTTGCGGGCGGCTTTTGCCGATGTCCAAAGCATTGCCAAACATGCGGCAGCTTACAGTGGTGCCTATGATTTGGTCTTTGCGTATGGTGGTGCCGGTGAAATTCGTGAGTATACAGCCTTTGAATTTGGCAATCTCTTTGATGTCGTCTATATTGCGCCGCAAGTCAGATTTATGACACCGGCACTTCGACAGCTGTTAGCCCCTTATCCGACTTTGGTAAGAGACATTCCGATGCGGATTTTTGGCAATATGGAGGCTTCTAAAGCGTATCCCCAGCTTTTGGATGAACTGATTATTTTAGATGAAGAACGAGCCGCTCAATCGGGCTATAAAAAGGCCTCTAAAGGTCGGGACAAGAATATGGAACTGCTCATTTTAGGTCAGGCTTCGACTAGTCGTCTAATGGGGGAGTTTTCCGATTATTTGAGTCGTTGGGATATTCGAACGATAAAGCAGCGCTTCTCGATTCCTGTCTTGTATCAGGAGCCGGAAGCAGATTTTGATTTACGACTTTTGTTTGGTCGGCAAGAAGAGTTGACCGAAGATTTGCCAAAAATCGCTCGGCGCATCGATGGCGTGGTTTTGTTTCCGGGAATCAATGGGCTTTCACCGACAATCAGCCAGTGGCTAAAAGCCTATCACATTCCAATCTTCATAGCAGATTTAGAGGTTTTAGGGGAAAGCAATCCGGAACCACAGTTTGATGACTGGTTGACATTTTTGTTGGAAGTTCAAGTCCACACTGAATACCGCAGTGAGATTCAAGTGGCGGCATTAGAAGTTCCACCAATGCCTAAGAGCAAGAGCTTTCTGGGGATTTTTTCATGGGAAGTCGCTGAAAAGGCCGCAAAGAAATAATCTTTTGACAGACCCAAGTTTTCTGAACGCTAAAAGAAACAGCGATTGGATAATATTTTAGAAAAGTTGTCTGGGTATTTTATTATTTTGACTAAAAAAGGAGAAGGATAATGGCCTCATTGGTATCTGAGCGACTGTTGATTCGATCGTTTCGTAAAACAGATTGGCAGGATCTTTACGAAATGTTGTCTGACGAAGAGGTAGTGAAGTATGAGCCCTACCCAGTCCAAACCAAAAAGCAATGTAAACAAGCGGCTTGTTTGCGGGAATCATCAGCAGAGTTTTATGCTGTTTGCTTGAAAACTACCGGCAAACTAATTGGCAATGTCTACCTAGCTCCGCAGAGTCATCAAAACTGGGAACTGGGCTATGTGTTTAACCGCACCTATCAGAAAAAAGGATATGGAACTGAAGCGGTTCAGATATTGTTGAGATGGGTCTTTTCTGAAGAAAAAGCGCAGCGGGTGTTTGCAGAGTGCAACCCTGAGAACATAGCCTCTTGGCGTCTTCTAGAGCGCAGCGGGTTTTATCGGGAAGGACACTTGCGAAAAAATATCTACTTTTTCTTTGATGATGCAGGGACCCCCCTTTGGCAGGATACTTTCATATATGGCCTGCTAAAAGAAGATTGGCTCACCTGGGAGCAAATCATTGCTGACGAGATTTGATGGGTTTAAGCTGCTGGGAAAAACGACTCGATAATTTACGAAAACCGCAGAAAATATCATGTAGTCGGCGTTGTCCCTTGTTAAACTGATAGTAAGATAAGGTATGAATTATTCTATCAGAAGGAGGGAAAGACAGCATGGAACGGCTAACTACCTATACGATGGATCTAGCAGGAAGCAGCTATGAAATTGGTTACCAATATGGCAAGCAAATTAGTAAAATACCGTCACTTTTGGCATTGCAAACCAAAAAACGACCAAACTTCAGTCGACAAGAGACAAAAGAGGCGATTGCACTTTTTAATCGCTGGTGTCCTGGTTTAAATGAAGAATTAACCGGTTGTGCAGATGCGCTACAGATACCTTCAGAGAATTTACTTTTTTACAGCATGACATATTTGATTCCCCGATGTAGCCAGATTGCGGTTTTACCAAAAATCAGTGAGAACGGACTACCCCTTTTAGCCCGAAACTATGAGTTTAGTCACCGGACTGAAGATTTCTGCTTGATCAAGACAGCGGTGAATGGGCGCTATACACATATGGGCACCAGTGTTCTTCATTTTGGGCGCGATGACGGTTTCAACGAGCAGGGACTGGCGGTCACCATGAGCTCTTGTGGGTTTCCCGTGGGGGCCGATAGCTATATGCGTGGGCCAAAGTTAAAAGGGCTGCAGTTTTGGGCAGTGATTCGGGGAGTATTGGAAAACTGTCGAAATGTCACGGAAGCGTTAGACTATTTAGAAGAAATGCCTATTGCCTACAACCTTAACTTGATGCTTGTGGACAAATCAGGTCAGGCAGCATTGTTTGAAACGTTGGATGGGAACCGAGAAGTAAAAATTATTGATGCATCTTCTGAGCAGCAGGTGCTCTTTGCTACAAATCATGCAGTCCTGCCGAAACTTAGTCGCATTGAACCACAGCGGATGCAACATTCAGATGTCAGGTACCAATTTATTGAAGCACAGTTGACGGGGCAAATGAATATCTCTTGCAGCAAACTAGAAGAAATGCTGTTGGCAAAATATCCCGACGGTCTTTGTTGTCCCTTCTTCGATGAATTTTTTGGAACAACCAAAAGTATGATTTTTTCACCGGCAGAAGGGATAGTTCAACTTCTTTGGGGTGGTGAAGCTGCAAATGGTTGGCGGCGTTACGATATTGGTCAGCCGCTAGAAACAGCAATTGGAAAAATTAAGATTTACCCGCAAAAAGCCCCTCGGGGAACCTTTGACTGGCAACAATCGTCAGCGCCTCATGTTGGATAAAAGGGGGAAGAGGAATGGATTACCGCCGAGCATTGGAACAAGCAATCAGCTACATTGAGAACCATTTGACTGAAGCAATTACAGTGGAAGAAGTCGCACAGGCGGCGGGCTATTCCTACTATCATTTGACGCGCCAGTTTTCTGCAATCCTGGGGGAAAGTGTGGGGAGCTATATCAAAAAAAGGCGCTTAGCTGAGGCTGCCCAAAAATTGTTGCACAGTCAAGACAAGGTAATTACGATTGCACTGACCGCCGGTTTTGAATCAGCCGAAGCCTTCAGTCGCGCTTTTAAGCAAGTTTATCAAGCGAGTCCCCGAGACTATCGGAAGAATCAACTGTCGACTTTTGTGGGTGCTAAGGAAAGACTGGACAACGGCTTGTTGGATCACCTAACAGCTAATGTGACTGTTCGTCCCAGAATTGTGGAGCTGGCATCAATCAGAGTTGCGGGACTCAGAGGAGAAACTACATTGAAGGACAATCGTCTGCGTCAGCTTTGGGATCGAGCCAACGCCTGTTATACACAGATTCCTCATCGTGTTTTTAATGGGCGAGGATTCGGCATCTGTGAAGCTTGCCATGAAAATACTCTATATACTATGCATGAAGACGTATTGTTTACTGAAGTCGCCGGGGTAGAAGTGACTTCTTTTGAAGGGTTGCCGGCAGAATTTGTTGCAAAGGTTATTCCTAGTGGCCGCTATGCCGTTTTTACTCACCGAGGAACGTTGCGGATGTTACCCAAAACCTTTGAGTATATTTGGGGGACTTGGTTTTTGACAACAGACGAGAAGTTGGCAGATAAAGAGGATTTTGAAGTTTATGATCAACGTTTTCTAGGGTATGACCATCCGGAAAGTGAAGTTGATTTATACATTCCATTACAGTAAGTTCGGAAAGTAAGTTCGGAAACCTAGACTTGAAAAAAGGCACAATCTCGGAAACGAACACTCTTTATCTGCCACATGTTGAATACTGACAGTGGTGCAAAATCTGTGCCATTTTCAGACGAAAGATCCACTATCACGGTCCTTAAATGATTGAAACGATTATTTTTTGATGATCATTTGAATCGCTTGCTGGATTTTTTCTTCTTGATTCGCGGCGTCTTTGTCAGGATGCTCGAGACAGCTTTTTAAGTTTTCCGCGACGATAATCCCCATGATTCGATCCACGCTGGAGCGAACCGCACTCAACTGAGTAATGACATCACTACAGTCTTGTTCAGCTTCAATCATTTTTTGGATCCCCCGCAGTTGACCTTCTGTTCGTTTTAAGCGATTTAGGATAGATTTTTCACAGGCCTTTGTCATTGGCTGATTGCTCCTTTCCAGTCGTTCATGCCACCAGCGATATTAGTGACTTGGAAACCTGCTTGCGAGAGGTACTCACAGGCGCTGGCGGAACGATTACCAGAGCGACAAATGAGATAATAGCGAGTCGCAGGATCTAAGCTTGACACAGTGGCTCCAAGCTCACTTAATGGCAGATTCTGAGCTTTGGGAACATGCCCTTCAGCAAACTCGTAAGCTTCTCGTACATCCAAAAGTGCGAGTGTTTCAGTCTGTAACTTTTGCTTTAGTTCGGTTGTTGAGATTGTATTATACATGATTGATTTCCTCCGGTTTAACGGTGCTGTACAATGAAAAGCCGCCGTCGAGATTTTTGACATGGAAGCCAGCTTGTTTCAAGATTCGTTCGGCCAGATAACTGCGTAGCCCACTGTGACAAGTGACGATATATTCTTGGTCAATTGCAAGTTCACTAAGGCGACAACGCAGGTCGTGCAGGGGAATGTGGTGGACGGCTCTTTGAAAGCGACCGCCTTCTGCTAATTCTTGGGGGGTTCGTACATCTAACAAGATGGCCCCTTGATCCAACGCTTCGTTTAATTGGTGCCATTGGACATTTTGACTGAGACCCTCTACTAAGTTCATCGCAGCATAACCCAACATGTTCACGGGATCTTTTGCCGAGCCAAAAGGTGGGGCATAGGTGAATTCTAATTCCGGCAGATCAAAAATGGTGAGACCGCCTTTAATGGCAGTCGCAAGAACATCAATGCGTTTGTCTACCCCTTTTTTTCCTATCCCTTGTGCACCCAAAATCTTTCCGTTGGCCGGATTAAACACCAGCTTCAAAGTTAGTTGCGACGCCCCAGGATAATAACCGGCATGGTCTTTTCCAGAAACATGGATTGCTGCTGGCTGCAAGCCGGCAGCTACGGCATTGCGCTCGCTAAGACCCGTAGAGGCCGCAGTCAGATCAAAAACCCGCAAAATTGCTGTCCCGATACTGCCTTGATTTTTTCGGGGTATTCCGGCTAATACATCGGCGACTTCCCGTCCTTGTCGATTTGCCGGGGAAGCTAGTGAAATCAAGGCATCTTCACCGGTAATTTGTTGTTTGACCACGATGGCGTCTCCGACAGCGTAGACGTCTGGGGCACTGGTCTGATAGTTTTCATCCACTAAAATCCCTCCGCGCAAGCCTAGTTTGAGACCAGCTTTTTGGGCAAGGGAAGTTTCCGGTTGAACGCCGACAGACAATATTGTCAAATCGCTGGCAAGATAACTGCCATCTTCTAAACGAATCTGTTTGCCAGCTTCTTCAAAAGCCGCCGCCGATTGCCCGGTAATGACCCGGATTCCTTTTGCTAGAAGTTCTCTTTCAACAAAGGCTGCCATTTCTTCATCTAGCGGGGGCAAAAGTTGCGGTGCTTTTTCTATGATTGACACTGCCAAGCCTCGTTTGGCAAGATTTTCCGCCATTTCCAGACCGATAAATCCCGCACCAATGACCACCGCTTGTTGGACCTGGTCTTTTTCAAGGGGGGCCATAATCCGGTCAAGATCTGGCAGATTTCGCAGAACAAAGACGTTTTCAGCGGCTGCAAGACCAGCAATTGGCGGGACAAAAGGTTTGGCGCCGGGAGACAACAGCAATTGATCATAGCTTTCTTGATAAAGCTGTTCTCCGTGTTGTACCGTAATTTCTTTCTTTTGGGTGTCGATAGCTACCACTTCTTGCTCCGGTCGGACATCTAAACCAAAACGTGCACGCAGGCTTGCCGGTGTCTGAACTAACAGGTCGTCTCTTTCAGTGATTTCACCGGAGACATAGTAGGGCAATCCACAGTTTGCAAAAGAAACGTAAGGGCCTTTTTCAAAGATGATGATTTCAGTATCCTCAGACAGGCGCCGCAAGCGAGTAGCTGCCGACATTCCGCCAGCCACACCACCGATAATTATTACTTTTTTCATACTTATTTGCCTCCTCTCACAGGACCTTGCCATGCGTTCATGCCTCCTCGGACATTTACAGCGTCTATTCCTTTTTTACGCAGGATAGCGACTGCTTTTTTGCTGCGCATCCCCGATTGACAAATCACATAGATGGGTTCAGTAGTTTTAGCAAAAAAACGTTCTACCCGTTCCAATGGGAGATTTTCAGCTTGGAGAATATGCCCTCCCCGGTATTCTGCTGAACTGCGCACATCCAGTAGATGGACGGTGCTGCGAAGCTTTTCTTGTAATTGCGACACAGAGATACTCGGTGTCTTCTTGAATAACGTCAACATTGGTGCCACTCCTTTTTATATACCTATACGGGTATATTTAAACCGATAATTTCAACAACGTCAATCTTTTTGTTTTTCCACAAGACACAAAAATATTTGAGACTGTGGCAGATTGTTATTGATACCCATATAGGTATAGTAGGGTGAGATCTGATTTGCCAAGGAACCTTTTTTTAGGCACAATAGAGTAAGAATAAGCCAAGAAGGATGTGTCTATGATGATAAAAGGTGTGCTGTTTGATTTTAATGGGACCATGTTCCAAGATTCGCCCTTCAATGAAGAAGCGTGGCTGACGTTTGCTGAAAAAGAAGCCCATAAGCAACTGACTCGCGATGAGTTTGACCAAAATGTCCACGGAAAAAATAATCGTCTAGTGCTGGAGTATCTGTTTGAGCGCCCCTTCACAAAGGAAGAGGCCATCGAGTGGGGGGAGAAAAAAGAAGCTATCTACCGCGAGCTAGTCCGCAGTCACCCTGATGCAGCCCATTTAACAGCGGGGCTTCCGGAATTTTTGGATGATTTAAAACAAAAGCAGGTGCCTTTCAACATTGCTACCGCCGCTGGTAAAGGCAATGTAGATTTTTATTTCGAAGCTTTTGATCTAGGTCGCTGGTTCGACTATGAAAAAGTAATCTATGATAATGGCGAGATGAAGAGCAAACCCGCCCCGGATTTCTATTTGCAATCGGCAGAGAAAATTGGTCTAAAACCTTCAGAATGTGTGGTTTTTGAAGATTCCGTCTCCGGCATCAAAGCCGCCCATAATGCGGCTGCTAAAAAAATCTTTGCCATTACCACTGATGGTAATGGTGCGATGTTGTCTTATTTGGGAAATGTTGATGCAGTGATTGATGATTTTACTGATCCGCGGGTCAGAAACTTGTTTGCATAAGAAAAGATAAGGCTGTATTTCAACCGACGATTTCATTTTCGTCGGTTTTTTTTGTGCTGGCTTTGGCAAGACAGCAGCGGTCTTTGAAACTGTGTGTAAGAAATTCCGAGAAGAAAGGAGTAAAAAATGACTAGTATGCTTTACAAACTAGCTGCGTCGGTGTATAGTGTGGTTGTTCCAGTAGTATGTAAAACAAACTAGTTAAGAGTTAAATTGACGAGCTTGAAGGGAGCCTATCAAGCAGAAGGTTCCAGCAGTGAAGCTACAAGAAGGTTTGTTTGACAGAAAAGACGAAAATAAAGGAGGGCTGACATTGAAAGAGACCCAAATGCTCAAAGGAGTCCTAGAAGGCTGTGTCTTAACACTGATTCAACAGGGCAATGGGACTATTTATGGCTATGAATTGGTTCAACAGTTGAAGGCAGCTGGATTTACAACTATTGTGGGAGGAACCATTTACCCATTATTGCAAAAGCTGGAAAAAAATGGGCAAATTGCTGGTGTCATGAAAAAATCACCAGAAGGACCAGATCGCAAATATTTTACCCTGACAGCTTCCGGAGAGGCGGCATTGGCAGACTTTACTCAACAGTGGCGTCAATTGGAGCAGAAAGTCAATCTTTTGATCGGAGTTGAAAAACTATGAAAAAGACCCGCAAACTTGCAGCAATTTATCGCGAGAAACTGAATCAGCTGGAAGACCAGTTGACCCCTACAAATAAGGACTATTTTGATGATTTGCGAATGTACATGTCTTTTGGCGGACTACTCGTAGATGAAGGAGAACTGAACGCACAATTGTATCAGATGGCGACAGATTTAATAGCGGCACAAGCAGACGGGATAACTGCTGTCGATTTTTTTGGAAATGATCCGAAAGGGCTAGCAGATTCTCTTTTGGCCAACACCACCAAAGCCGACATAAAAACTAAGCTATCTCTGGTAGGAAGCGTGGTGGGTGTTTTGTGGCTAATCAACCTAATCAGTGATTTTAGCAGTAGTGGTGTGATGAAGATTTCTCTTCCCCAGTACCTCCTCAGTGGTCTATTGGGAGTGTTGGGGGTGGCAGGAATTTTTGGGCTTCTTAAATGGGGAATCTTCAAACGTCAAAAGAAAGACAACAAGTTAGTCTTTTTCGGAATTTTTCTGATTTTGCTGCTAGTTGTCGGTGGACAACTGGCAGCAGGAATGCTGTTAGTAGATGACGGTCTAATTGAAATTTTCTACCCCGCAGATTTAATCTTATTGAGTATCCTGCTGATAGCATTGACCGTTTGGCTGATTAAAGCAGGTGATCCCGCCTTTTATCCGATGACGATGGTCTTGTACGTATTCGCACTTATCGGAGTGGTACGGCGCTTGAACGTGGCTCAGCTACTCACTGGGATGTTTTGGGAAAAGTGGTTTTCTGTGATAGCCCTAGTGCTTGCAGGAGTAGCCTACATCATTTGGACTTGGATTCAGGGGAAAAAGCTAGAAAAAAGTTGAATAACCGACGAGTCAAGAGATGACAGCAATTTTGCTGTTGTCTCTTTTTTTCTTGATAGCTGTCAATTCTTTCTGTGAAGCCGTGGGGTAAACTGAGCTTGTCTTTAAGAAGTATGAAGTCGTCTTGTCTGGAAAATCCGATAAGAAGAAAGTTGCTGGTGAGACGACTCGTACACATTTGCTAGGAGGAAAAAAACATGAAAACGCAACGAATCATATTGCAGCACAAAAATCAGATTGCAATCGCAAGTGGCATCTTAATCGCTGCAGCTTTTGCAGCAAAATGGCTTGCTCATTGGCAATTAGGTTGGCAAGTAGCGATGGTCACAGCTTCAATTATAGGTTTTCTACCTATCGCAATTCAAGCGTACCAAGCATTGCGGGTAAAAGTCGTCTCCATCGAACTTTTGGTAACAATCGCAGTATTGGGAGCCTTTGTTATCGGTGAATACAATGAGTCAGCAATCGTGACCTTTTTATTTTTATTTGGCGCGCTGCTGGAGCAAAAGACATTAGAAAAAACCCGCTCTGCCATCAGCCAGTTGACGAAAATGGCTCCGGCTTCAGCCTTACTTTTAGATGAAGCAGGAACCATTGAAAAGGTGGATATCGACGAGGTAGTTGCAGGTGATTTGCTATTGGTGAAGACTGGCGCACAAGTGCCGGTGGATGGTGTAATTAGCGAAGGGCGAGGTCATTTGAATGAAGCCAGTGTTACCGGCGAAGCACAAATGGCTGCTAAAAGTGTCGGTGACAAAGTGTTTGCAGGAACTATTCTAGAAAACGGTACATTAAAAGTCACAGCTGAAAAGGTGGGGGAGGATACAACTTTTGGCAAGATTATTGAGTTGGTAGAAGAAGCACAAGATG
Source organism: Enterococcus infantis (assembly GCF_049166715.1). Classification (NCBI taxonomy): domain Bacteria; kingdom Bacillati; phylum Bacillota; class Bacilli; order Lactobacillales; family Enterococcaceae; genus Enterococcus; species Enterococcus infantis. The sequence goes on from NZ_JBMHFB010000002.1 coordinate 300,561, forward strand.
CTAAGTCTAACGCTGAAGGAGTGATTGATAAATTTGCCAAATATTATACGCCAGCAGTCTTGCTCCTAGCCTTAGTCGTCGGTGTTGTTACGCAAGATTTGCGGTTGGCCATCACGATCTTGGTGTTGGGGTGTCCCGGTGCGCTAGTGATAGGTGTGCCTGTTTCCAGTGTAGCAGGAATTGGCAATGGCGCTAAAAACGGGATTTTGATTAAAGGCGGGCAGGTGTTGAATACTTTCAGCCAAGTTGATACTTTTGTGTTTGATAAAACCGGCACCTTAACAGAAGGAAAACCCACTGTGGCGGTAGTTAGAAGTTATAATCATTCATTAAGCGAAGAGGAACTCCTGATGCTGACTGCTGCAGTAGAACGAGAGAGCGATCATCCCTTGGGACAAGCCATTACTAGATATGCAGCTTTGGAAAACTATCCTGCAGTGACAGAGACAAAAGTGATCAAAGGACAAGGTCTCATGGCAAGCGTGGCTGGATATCAGCTATTAGTAGGTAACGAAAAATTATTGCAAGCTGGCAATGTACAGCTTTCTGCTGCTTTGCAAAAGGAGCTGTCGCAATTACAAAGAGAAGGGAATTCTACTGTACTAATTGCAGTAGATGGGCAGCTGGCGTTATTGATTGGGATTAAAGATCAAATTCGCAAAGAAGCAGCGTCAACGTTGCAACAGTTACGCAAAATGGGTGCCAAACAGCTGGTCATGCTGACTGGTGATAATCAGGCAGCTGCAGATCTTGTAGGTCAGCAGTTGGCATTGAACACAGTAAAAGGCGGCCTTTTGCCAGAGGAAAAATCAGCCTATGTTCGTCAGTTGCAGGCTTCTGGGCACAAAGTCGCATTTGTTGGTGATGGGGTAAACGATAGTCCATCCATTGCTTTGGCAGATATTGGCATCGCCATGGGAAATGGGACAGATGTCGCTGTAGAGACTTCCGACATCGTCTTGATGCAATCAAATTTTGCTAATTTGGTTCAAGGCTATGGCCTCACGAAAAAGACAGTGGCGAATATGAAGGAAAACATTGCCATTGCAGTTGGAACTGTGTTGTTTTTACTAATCGGTTTAGTGGCTGGCTATATCTACATGGCTAGTGGCATGCTGGTCCATGAGTTGAGTATTTTAGTAGTGGTAATTAATGGCATGCGTCTTCTCGGCTACCGAACTAAACATGACCAAGTGACTGTCTCAGAGAAAGACTTGACAGCTAGTTTATTAGAGTAAATCTTTTTATAAAACTTGATTGCTATCAATTTTTTTCTTAAAAAAAGCAACTAGACTGGAAATGTAAGAAAGCTTCGTAGTTGTCAAAAGTATTGTGATTTTTAAGCAAATCAGTTAAGCAAAATAAAAGCTGCCAATAGTTATATGGCAGATGAAAGGAAGAGAAAATCATCATGGAAAAAGTTATTCTGCAATTAGGCGCACTCACTTGTCCAAGCTGTATGCAAAAAATTGAGGCTGGTGTGGCCAGTCAGCCGGGAGTGAAAAATGTCAAAGTATTGTTCAACGCTAGTAAAGTCAAGGCAGAGATTGATTCAGCAGCTACCAGTGGTGAACAGCTGAAAACCGTCATTGAAAAGTTGGGTTATGATGTCCAATCAGTCAAAGTTAAAGAGTTGTAACAATTAAAAACAACAAACATGAAAAATGAGCAACTACAATTAGAGTTATACAAGAAAGAAGAGAGCCTTATGACAGTCGCAGAAGAAAAATACCAAGCGGAATTAGTAAAATCAGAACGGGATCATCACACCCCAACCGCTGGGGCTATGACTGGTCACATTATCAGTAATTTGATGATTCAACAGCACAAATTGCGCCAGATCATCTATTATGCCAAGGGAGTTGAGGGTAATTTCATCACCCAACACTTTCCAAAGGTTTTAGTAGAAGAAAGCAAGTTGTTTGACCAATTGAATCAGCTGATGTTAGATGAAGGGGAAGTTGTCCCCACTACTTCAATGGAATTTACGCAATACAGTATGTTGGAAGAAAATGGGCAACTGAAGTATGAAGCAGCAGATACCTTGATTTTGTCTACAGTCAAAGATTTTGCAACCCAAAATCTGTTTATCACCCGGGGAATCGCCTTGGCAGAAAAAGAGGAAAAATATGCCTTAGCTACTTTTTTGAAGGAGCTTTACGGTTGGATCAAACATCAGATTTTTTGTTTACAGAGTTATTTAGGTAATGAAGTGACTGAAGGACTGGAAGAAGAGGATGACGACTAAGGCTGACTGCAAAAGTTTCTTGCTGATGAAATAAGGCCGAACAACTGTTTTTTAACAGCTCGCACTGTGAGAGAATACAATATCGGAGAGGTCGTGAAAACCGTGCCACATTCAACCGAAAATTTGGAAACTACCACCTCGCATCAACACCTGTGTGTGACCTTGGTACCGTTATTCAATCATTTGGATACTGCTGACCAAGAGAAGATTAATCAGTTGGTACATCATCGACATTTTTCAAAAGGGGAACAGGTTTTGACCCCGGATGGTGAGCCTCAGCTTGTAATTGTGGCGCGGGGAAATCTCAAAGTTTATCAGCTTTCAGCAGCTGGTCGGGAACAATTGTTACGAGTGGTGTCACCTGGTGGCTATGAAGGGGAGAGTCAGCTTTTCGGAGCTTCAAATAACGATTTGTTTGCTGAAGCACTACAACCAACTGAAGTCTGTCTCTTGAAACAAGCAGATTTTCAACGTTTACTTTTGAATTATCCGCAGCTGAGCTTGAAGTTACTGGAATTAACTGCCAATAAGATGACTGCAGTGGAACAACAGACTCAATTCCTGCTGATGGAAAAAGTCGAGGAAAGACTAGCCAAGTACCTGACAGATTTACAGGTAGCCGTGGGCAGTCTTGAGCTTACAATTCCCATGAAGATGAAGGAGTTGGCGGCTTACTTGGGTACAACGCCAGAAACCTTGTCACGAAAGTTCAAGCTATTGGAAGAAAAAAAGCTGATTCGTCGTAAAAGTAGCAACGTCACTATCTTGGATGTGGAGGGGTTGGAGGAGTTGTAGGCGGAAAAGCTAAAACAAGTGCTGATTGTTCGGCTGGGAAGTCTTTCAACCGTCAAAAATAAAAGAATGGCTGGCTCAGAGCAAGGAACCTGCTTGCCTGAGCATTTTTTGGATAACAAGGCTGTGATATTCCCTCTTTTAAGCAGCAAGTGGCGGAGGATATGGCATCACCTAAGCAAACAACTAGATGCTAGTTGCTGGCAAATAGTTATAACAATCCTTGTGTTAAAGTCCGGAGAAGGAGCATTTCCGCATGAATAAGAAAAAAAGTGAATTATGCTGATTACCCTTGAGAAAATCAAGGAGGTTCTTCATTAGAGCTCACTTTTGGTATGTTGCTCGTTTTGGGGACAAGGTTGTTGTCGCAGCTTTTTTCCCAGTCCTATGTGGTTGGCGCGACTGTTAAGTTGAAAAGCGGCAGTCCGAGCCCAATCTTTTGACAAACCCGCGTTTTCGATAGAAAATCATAAGTGAACCACGCTGTAAGTTTATCTGATTTTCGTAGTGAAAAAAGGAGGAAGCAACACATGACAGTAAAAGTAGGTATTAATGGTTTTGGACGTATCGGTCGTTTGGCTTTCCGTCGAATCAAAGAAGTTTCTGATGATATTGAAGTAGTCGCAATCAACGATTTGACTAGTCCAGTGATGTTGGCACAACTGCTGCAATTCGATTCCACTCATGGCACTTATCCTGGAACAGTAACTGCGACAGAAGATTCTATCGTAGTTGATGGGGAAACAACTCGTGTTTATGCTGAACCGGATGCCAGCAAGATTCCTTGGGTGAAAGAAAACGGTGTGGATATCGTTTTGGAATGTACGGGTTTTTACACTTCTGAAGAAAAAGCCAAAGCCCATTTGGATGCCGGCGTTAAACGCGTTGTTATTTCAGCTCCAGCTGGTGCAATGAAGACCATCGTTTACAACGTCAACGATGATACTCTGACACCAGATGACAAGATCATCTCTGCCGGTTCTTGTACAACAAACTGTTTGGCACCGATGGCTTATTTCTTGAATAACGAATTCGGTATCAAAGTTGGGACAATGACCACAGTTCATGCGTATACTTCTACACAAATGCTGTTGGACGGCCCAGTACGCGGTGGCAATCTGCGGGCAGCCCGCTCAGCAGCCGACAATACTATTCCACATTCTACTGGTGCAGCCAAAGCAATCGGTTTGGTTATTCCTGAATTGAATGGCAAACTGCAAGGTCATGCACAACGGGTGCCAGTAGTAGATGGGTCATTGACTGAATTGGTAACTATCTTGGATCGTCAAGTAACTGCTGATGAAGTCAACGAAGCAATGAAAAAACACACCATCGACAACCCATCATTTGGTTACGACGATCGTCAAATCGTTTCCGGTGATGTAATTGGTACGACACAAGGTTCAATTTTTGACCCAACACAAACTGAAGTGACCTCAGCTGGTGAATTCCAACTGGTAAAAACTGTTGCTTGGTATGACAACGAATACGGCTTTACTTGCCAAATGATTCGTTTGTTGGAAAAATTTGCTAACTTGTAAGTCGATAGGTATTTGAAGCGGTAGCGCCCATCAGCGCTGCCGCTTTTTTAAGTAGCAAAGAAACAGTTTTGAAATGGATGGAAAGTGAGGGGATATCTTTCTTCTGCTTTTTTGACAGAGAAATTAATGGCTGTCAGACAAGCGGGCTTTTTTTCGACCCTTTTTTCAGAGGGTTAGGATGATCAGGAAAAGTCAGATTCACCCGATTATTTTCAGAAATTTTCTGCTGTCCGAGACGTTAAAACAGTGAAACGAGGCGCTGCGTGCTATAATTTTTCTATAAACAAGGAAAGGAGGAGTATAAGATGAGAAAATATATTGCAGAATTTATGGGAACGCTCTTATTGGTCTTTTTAGGAACTGGGACAGTCGTAATTGCTAAAGGAGATACCTTGGCGATTGGTTTGGCCTTTGGTTTGGCAATCACCATCATGGCAATTGCGGTAGGAGGTGTCTCTGGTGGGAATTTCAACCCAGCCGTGACATTAGCGATGGTGCTCAACAAACGTTTGGCATTAAAAGATGCTGTGGGTTACTGGATTTCACAATTTCTAGGAGCGACAGTTGCTGCGGCACTGATCCGCTACTTTGGCAGTATGTTGGGCTTGGCTAAAGATGCGATGGGACAAACTGATTTCACCAATATCAGTGCGTTGGATGCTTTCATCGTTGAAGTAGTAATCACCTTTATCTTTGTTTTCGTAATCTTGATGTCCACCAGTGCCAAATATGGTAACGGCAATTTAGCACCGTTTTCTATTGGGTTGGTTTTGGGCTTCTTGATTATCGTGGCATTGAATCTCACCGGCGGTTCATTGAATCCGGCCCGTAGTTTTGGTCCGGCAATCTTTGCTGGCGGCGATGCGTTGAAACATTATCCGGTCTATCTATTTGCGCCATTGGTAGGGTCAGCATTGGCCTCAGTTCTCGCAAAAGTGACTGGTTCAGAAGATCCGGCTTAATTAATGAAATAAAAAACACCGTCGACCTGAAAAAGGCGACGGTGTTTTTTTGCAATCGGTTTGCCGGCGTAACTTAAATATCGTATTTGGTGCCCCGCTTTGCAGGTTCTTGATCGGGGGCAGTTTTTGCAGCCGGTGCTTTTGGTGCAGCATGACGAGGTTCAACGGCTGCTTCCGATTTTACAGTAGGAGTTTTTGGTGTAGCAGAAGTTGGCAGGGTTTCTTTTTCCTCCAATGCGGCTACTAGTTCTCGGTTGCCGCTGCGAGTGGACATGGAATCATTGATTAAAGAGACGAGATCCAGTCCAGTTGTTTCTTTGATTGTGTCAAAGGTTCGAGCCAAACCAGCTTGGCCCATTTCAGGCAGTCCGTCGCCAGAGCCGAAGCTGACCACTTTGTCGATGTTGGACAGTGGTGCGTTGACTTCTTTGGCGATTTCCGGCAGAACTTTGATGAATTCCATCAAAATCCCCGCTTCGTTGAGCTTGGTAAGGGCGATGGCCATCTTTTCGCGACTTTCGGCTTCGGCTTGACCGATTTTGGCGATCTTTTCAGCGTCAGCAGCCCCCAGTTTCTCGATCCGTTCAGCTTCCGCATGGGCAGCCAGGCGAACTTTTTCGGCTTCGGCTTCCGCATGGGCGATTTCACGAGCTTTGTCAGCCAGGGCATTTTGTTCTACAACGTACTTATCAGCTTCAGCCTTTTTGCGAAGAGTGGCAGTCAATTCTTTTTCTGCCAATTCCGCTTGTTTGGCTTGGATTTCGATGTTCTTATCTTGCTCGATGAGGTTGACCTTCATTTTTTCTGCCACTGCGATTTGTTCCGCTTGGGCTTGGGCAACTTCTTGCTCTTGTTGATACTGGGCTTGTTTTAAGGCCATATCTTTGTTGGCTTCCGCAATTTCTGTCTTACGGCGAATTTCTTCGTGCTGAGCCAACTGTTCGTTTTCTGCTTGCTTAATCCGAGTTTCACGCAAGGCATTGGATTCGGCGACTTCTGCATTTTTCTTCACTTCGGCAATCTGTGGTCGACCTAATGCATCCAAGTAACCATTGGGATCAGATACGTCTTTGATGGTGAAAGAAACGATTTCCAGCCCCATTTTTTTCAAGTCAGTAGAAGCTACGTTTTGGACTTGTTCGGCAAAGTCATCTCGGTTTTTATAGATGGCTTCGACGGTCATCGTTCCGAGAATCGCCCGCAAGTGACCTTCCAATACTTCTTTTGCTTCGTCTTCTAATTCATCCGTGGATTTGCCCAGGTATTGTTCGGCGGCTGTTTTGATAGCTTCAGTCGAGTTGCCGACTTTCACCAAGACAGTCGCAGAAGCCTTGATGGGAACTCCTTGCTCGGTATAAACTTCTGGCGTGCCAATCTCTAACTTGTGGGTCAGCAAGCTCAGTTTGTGGGCTTTTTGGATGATGGGGATCACGAAAGTCCCGCTGTTTTTCAAAATCTTGATGCCCTCTTTCCCCAGAAGAGAACCAGTGACGATTAGTGCTTCGTCGGGTTTTCCGATGCGGTAGCGGACCATCAAAAAGACCAATAGCGCTACGATCAGGATGATAATCAACAAAATTGGATTTAAAATCATTTCTTCCTCACTCCTTCTTTTCTCTAACTGAAAAGCCAAAGCTAATCAGCGATAAAACTCTTGCTTTGCACAACCAAAGCGATGCCCCGCTCATCAAAATCAATGATCAGGACCTTGGTACCAACCGGGAGCAGCAGCCCGTTTTGGGCGTCTGCTTCGTTGTACAAACGGGCTGGATGAACCGACCGTGCCTCACCAGAACCAACTTCCATCACTTCACCAAGAGCAGTGCCGTGGATTTTTTCGGTCAACTCACCCAGTAAATAGTCGTCACTTGCTGGGACGTTGCTCGTGTTTTTGTCGGTAAGGCGGTTGTACAACAACATAAAAGGTGCCAGCAACAGGCTGAACAATAGGTAAACGACGGTAGCCAAAAGTAGGACCAATAAAAGCCAAACCAGCAGTTGACCAAAAGACGGCAACCAAGCGATTTGACTATTGATCCATTCGATAAGATTTCCCATGGAATATACACCTCGTTTTTTCAAAAATCTCCCCGTAGTTAAAAAAACTCAGAGGAATCTTTTTTGCGCCTGTAACAGTTTCCCGTTATGTTTAACAATATGATAGGACAACTATGACGGCGCTTCAAGTAAAATCTGACGGGAATTTATAGAAAATGGTCTGATTTAATGAATCCCTAATTTTTGTCATTGAAAGCCTTTCACGGAAAAATGATTTATAATATAGGAAGCATCTTTTTTCTTCAGCTTTTTACTTCTTTTCGATGGAAGTTTAAAGAAAGTGCCAAAGCTGACGAAAGTGGTGGAAAGGGGAAACCAGCTTTTCAGGGAGACTTTTTTCAGATACAATGGGAACTGTCATAAAAAAATAAACAAAAAGGAATGAAGTAGATGTCACAATTACCAAACTGCCCCCAATGCGGCTCAGAATACACTTACGAGGATCGCGGGTTGTTCGTTTGTCCCGAATGTGGTCACGAGTGGAGTGAGGCGCAGTCAGCTGAACAAGAGAGCGGCCTGGTAGTCAAAGATGCCAATGGAAATCTGTTGCAAGATGGCGACAGCGTGACGGTTATCAAAGATCTGAAGGTCAAAGGTGCGTCAGGTCCCATCAAACAAGGAACAAAAGTAAAAAACATTCGATTGGTAGAAAGCGATCACAACATTGATTGCAAGATCGACGGCTTTGGTGCGATGTCTTTAAAATCGGAATTTGTTAAGAAAAACTGATTTCACAAAAAGTTCATCTTCCAATTGTAAACTGACAGTAACGGATCACTGGAAAAAGTTTATGCTAGTTTTGAAATAGCGAAAGTTTACAAAAACTTTTACCTGCTGATTCGCCAATAACAAAAAGATGAGGTGTTCAATCATGTATGGAATGGGATATGGCTTTGGCTTTTTCGATGCGACCATTGTGCTAGTGTTTATCGGAATGGCGCTTTCCATGGCGGCTTCTGCCTATGTCAACAGCACCTTTCGCAAGTATGACCAAGTCAAAAGTGCCCACAGCGTCACGGGAACGCAGGCTGCCCAATACATCCTGCGTAACCAAGGAATTATGAATGTCGGTGTTCAGCAGATTGCCGGCGATTTGACAGATAATTACAATTCTGGCAACAAGATGCTGAGCTTGTCTCAGGCTACCGCCCAATCGACATCAGTAGCTGCAATCGGAGTAGCTGCCCATGAATGCGGGCATGCAGTGCAAGATGCTAAAGGCTATTTTCCATTGCGGTTGCGGGCTGCTATCGTTCCCGTGGCAAATATTGGTTCTTCTTTAGCGATGCCGATTATATTGGTGGGACTTTTGCTACGGACCCAGACATTGGTAGAAATCGGCTTAGTCGCGTTTTCGCTGGCCTTTTTATTCCAAGTCGTAACGTTACCGGTGGAGTTCAATGCATCTCGCCGTGCGTTGGCGATTTTGGGAGAAGGCGGTTTGCTGACGCCAGAAGAACTGCCCCAAGCGCGCAAAGTACTAGTAGCTGCAGCATTGACATATGTAGCAGCAGCAATCAGTACCCTGTTGCAACTGTTGCGTCTTGTTTTACTTTTCGGTGGCCGCAATAACGACCGTTGAGATAGTCACCCGTGGCTCCGGTACCTCTAGGGGTGTCGGAGCCTTTTTACATAGCTAAACAGCAACTGGGGCCGTTTGGCAAAAGGGTTATCGTGGCGAAAAGTTGATTTTAACTTCGCTGCAGATAGTATGAGAAAGGGTGAGTGAAGGATGAAAATAAGCAAAAGTTTATTGCTGCGGGCAGTTTATGCCACAGTTGGGGTCTTGATTTTGGGCTTTGGTGCGACGATTTTAAGAGAAGGAAATGTGGGGATGGATCCATATACTTCTGCCAATATTGCCATCGGGGGACTATTTGGTCTCTCACTAGGGGTCTATCAGCTGGGCCTCAATTTGGTCTTTTTGGCAGTGATTTTTATTTTCGGACGCAAGTACATCGGCTTTGGAACAGTGGTAAACATGGTCTTTACCGGATTCTTCATTGACATGTTTACAGCTCTCTTCGATAAATTCGGCATTCACGCGGAGACTTTGCCAATGAAAATCGTCTTTCTGGTAGTAGGGACCTTGATCTTTACGTTTGCAGTTTCACTTTATACCGGTGCCAATCTGGGAGCTGCGCCTTACGATGCTTGTGCACCTACCATCGTGGATCACACGGGCTGGCCTTACCGGATTGTGCGTATCATCCAGGACGTCACCTTTACCTTGATCGGATTCTTTTTTAAAGGACCAATCGGAGTTGGAACCTTTATCAATGCCTTTTTGACCGGGCCATTGATTACGTTTTGGAACGAAAAAGTAACTGGTCCATTGATTGCCAAAAGTTTGGCAGCTATCGATAAGAAATGAAAGCCACTCACTGACTGAGTATCAAAAAAGCAGGTATCAAAAAAACGCCAACCAAACTATTTGACCGAGTCTTTGAAGGAGAAGCGAAAGTCTTCAAACGACCGTGTCCAATAGTGGTTGGTTTTTTTTATGGAATAGCGGAAGGTTTTTTCAATTATTGAATTGGATTATTGGTCGCTCTTTGTAAATTTTGGAGCGAACTTGTTGAACAGCCACCAGTTGAATAACAAACCAACACATTGAAAAAGGCCCAATAGCAGGGTGACGGCGGAATTTTCGTCACTGTTCTTCATAAAGGTGACTATAATCAGTGCCAAAAGGAGCAGTAAAAAAACGCAATTCCCTAAAAGGACCAATTTACTTTTCATAAGATTGCCTCCATTTTCATAAGTAGAAACAGCCAGATAACTTCAGGATAAATGACAGTGCTTTACTTGAGTATACTCTCGTAATAAAGCGCTGTCAAACGAGTTTAAAGACGAGGGACTTATCGATTTTTTCGAAGGGTTATCGCTATTAGATTGCTGAGGAAGCAGATTTTAAGTGGTTTGCTTATTGCTAAAAGCGGCGGCTGTAGTCGTGAAACCAGCAAAAAACCTCCGGCAATTCCGGAGGTTCGGTTATTATTAAAGAACGTTGCCGATGAAACTTTCAAGCTTGCCCTTCAAACTGTCAGTAGCTTCTTTGACATTTTCTCCGTAGACGGAAATTTGTTTGCGGCCGTCTTTGATCTTGCCCATGACATTCATCAGTGAGTCCAAGTCATCGTCGGAGAGGTCGTCCACCACAGACATCAGTTTTTCGTTACCATTAAACTTATCATCAACGAATTTTTTTACTTGGTGCCGGTTCTTCTTGTGACGGATCACATCTGCCAGACTGTCGGAAACGATGGCTGCCGAGACGATGCCGGCAACAGCTGCAACACTTAAACCGATAGCTACTTTTGTCGATGTTTTCATGAAAAAACCTCCTAAATGATCTGTTTTGTCGCAGCGATTACAGTTAAATACAATGTTTCTCTGCGACCAGTTTACCTACTCTTTTATGATAGCATAGGGGGGATTTTTAGGATAACGATAGGCACTTGAGCCTTTTTTAAAGACAAGCTGCATGTTGACAAGAAAGCAGGTATCTCCACTGACTGGTTTTCTTACGCTTAGGGAGAATGGGGTCAATTAATAAATTTTAAATAGCAGCTGCAACTAAAAACCCCCGAAAACACGCTTTATCAGCAGAATGTTTTCGGGGGTTTAACCAAAGAGAAAGTGGATCACGGAGTAAAGCGCAGTCCTTTAGGAAAGAAATTTTTGACAACACCTTGGACTTGTTTACCAAAACCAACCGGAACTGAATCAACTGTCAACAGTACCCAACCGTCGTTGCCGGTAGCTGGAAAAGTCTCGCCGGCTACGTATTTTTGCCAGTCGGCAAGAGTGATAGCTAGACGTTTTTCAGTCGCAGTTGGCTCAATAGCCAGGGCTAAGTTGTAAGCAGGTTCCAGTCGGTTCTTTTTGACAGCAGCCATTTGAACACCGCTGCGAAGAACTCGGATACCTGTCAAATCCGGCGCCATTTCCGGTATCCACCAGAGGTACTCTCCGAAAAGCTGGGGACTGCCGGCAACACTGGGGGCTGGGAAGACTTTGGTGAAGTTCTCCCAAAGTTTCTGCAGATCTTTGGATAAGCCGGGGGAAAGCTTTTTGCCCGGCTTTTTTTGCGGCTTGGTGGGGGGGTTATCGCCATGAAATTTGAGCTTAGCAGCAAAATGACCCTCTCCTTGACCTTTATGGGGCCATAAGCGAATGGTTTTTTCCAGTCCCGGAACATTTCCCCATTCCGGGCGTCCTGCTGAGGTTCCGGCAATCGTCAACGGCTCGATGGTCAATGGGAAGCTAGTCACAAGCCAACTGATGATTTCCTCATTTTCTTCTGGAGCAAAGGTACAGGTGGAATAGATGAGTTCTCCTCCAGTGGCTAACATTTTGATTGCGGATGCTAAAATTTCCTTTTGACGAGCAGCACACAAACTGGGGGTGTCTGCCTGCCACTCGGTGAGCGCAATAGGGTCTTTGCGGAACATTCCTTCACCGGAACAAGGAGCGTCTACAACGATTCGGTCGAAAAAGCCACTAAAATGCGGGACAAGTTCTGCCGGAGCATGGTTGGTAACGATGGTATTGGCGGTACCCCAACGTTCGAGGTTTTCCGAAAGAATCTTAGCTCGTTTGCCGAAGATTTCATTTGAAACTAAGAGCCCTTGGTTTTGTAATTGCGCAGCTAGTTGTGTAGATTTGCCACCAGGAGCGGCACATAAATCCAATACTTTTTCACCGGGGCGTGCTGCTGCCACTTGACCGACAATCATGGCACTGGGTTCTTGGCTGTAGACATAGCCTGCCTGATGTAGCAGACTGTGCCCACTGATTGTCCCCAGCCAGCTATTTTCTCCAAAGGGGGCGGGAATTCTCTCTTGTGGCCCGTATTTGTCTAGCATCTGTTCAAAATCGGGTTTCAAAGGGTTGACTCGGTAGGCTTTGATCGGTTTTCCTTGTGTCAGTTCTTCAAAAAAAGGCGCAGCTTCTTCTCCCAAAAGAGCAGTATATTTTTCAACGAATGCTTGTGGCAGTTGCATCGACTCATTCCTTCCTGATTTTTCCTTCAAAAAAGCCTCTTCCGGCAAAAGAAGAGGCCATTGTCGTGTTACATCATAAAATATCAACTGCAGTCTGGCAAGTAGCGGCAATAATCGCGCTCACATTTCTTCGTCGCTGTCTGTGGCAATCGTATTTTGTGGCTGATAAATCGGCAGCTGTCGGCGACTAAAGATGACGAATAAAATCAATAGAATAATTAAAAGTAGCCCAACATTCAGGAATTTAGCTGCTTCTAGAATCCATTTTTCTTTCTGAGAAGCTGCGATATACGTGGTGATGGACAAAAGCGTATTTTGGGGTAAGCCGCGCCAAAAGATCAACCCAGACAACATCAGCATCAATGCAAATTGATGCAGGAGGCTACCCTCATTTTGAACCATGGATTTGGCAATCAACCGCTGACTAAAAGGCAGTGTAGGTATAGCAAAGTGCTGTTCGTTGAGCCATGCCGAACAAATGCTGCGAAAGAAACTTAAAAGAAAGAACCCCACCCACAATGTTGGCGGCCACAAAATCAGTAGTAAGCCTAACATTTGTCCACCGAGAAACAACTGCGGTGCACGAGGGCGTCCCCATCGCCGCAACAGCCTGCCTCGTACCAAAAGCCCCACCATCATACCCAAGATATAAGGAAGAAAAACAACAGTCGGAACTCGTGAACCACCAAAAACGGTACCTACATACATAGAGCCAAAGAGAAATAAAAAGTTACCTATCATTCCATTGACAAAAGTTAAACTGTTGAGCCAAAAAGGCAGCTTGCGATGAGGTCGACGAAGGGTCCCAGCAATCAAAAGCAATATGAACAAGCCGCAAAAGCCAATTAATGCTAAGTCGATAGTTGTAATCTGGGTCAAACTGCGACCGACCCGCAGAAAGAACAAGAGCAGGAAAAAAGCGACAAACAAAAGTAATTCTCGTTTACGCAAAGTCCGTAGCCGAATACCAGCAAATTTCAGATCAAAATGAGGGGAGTGAGTCACCGTATGATAACAGGCGACAAAAAAGATAGTATAAAGCCCAAAAGAAAACGTGCGACCCGCCACACTTCCTACCGACAAAGTCAGAAATAATAAGAGCGCCAGCAGAAAACCAGCAAAATAGTAGGCAGCACGCATTGTCGGACTGCCATTTGATTTTTCATAACGATCCACTGTCAGTTTGGCGGGTAAAAACCAGGCAGCAGCCAGACCCAGCGCAATGGCTGCAACTGAATAGAGAGCCGGAAACAAAAAGCCTAAAGTACCTACCAGCGAGCCACCACAGCCCAACAAAATGGCAATCATCCACAAGGTGTAACTATCGACTCCAGTTGGTAATACCCGCAACAAAAAGATGCCGGTCATTCGCAAGGTGTAGAACAAGACAAAAGGCAAAATACTGCCCCAAGTGAGGCCATCGCTATAATTCAAAAAAAGCAGGTAAGGCAGAAAGCTTAGTGTGTTTCCTAAAAGAAAAGGGGTGCTGCGGGAAAACAGCCGCAGAAAATCCTTGAGATAGTTCATTGATAGGTGACTCCTTTTATGCTGCTGTTCAACGATTGCAAAAGTTTCTGACAAATTCTAAATTTTTCTTAAGTTTAGCATTGTACCTGCAGCCTGTCCACGTCAGACGCCTGCTTCGGTAGATAAAAAAAGATGCTATGTTCCAACTGAGACGATCACAGAGAGAAAAAAGCGAGGATAAATTGGTTCTGAAAATGTGGCGAACCTTTTCTTAAAAAAACGTCCGTTACAAGTGAGGGCGTTTTAATTTCTAAAAAAAGCAGGAGTACACGAAAAAAGTAGGAATACTGAAAAACACGTAATCAGCTGTTTTAATGCCACTCTGCCACTGAAAATGATTATCACTGAGAATGGAGGACAAATTGTGATGAAATGCACATTCTTCTTGGGAAATTTGATAAAATAATTTTGAAAGCGCTACAAATATCGTTAGCCAGATTTTTATTTATACGGGGAGGGACTATTTCACGATGAGCGGACAAACAGTTGCTTTTGAATTCATCGAGACGCAAAGTCAGTTTGATGAGCTACAAGAAGTTCTGCAGCGGCTGCAGAGCCAGGCGGGTGGACAGATGCCAGCGCTACAGGAGGCGCAACGCATCTATGGCTATCTACCGATTGAAGTCTTACAGCGGATTTCCAAAGAATTGGCCGTGCCTTTGGAAAAACTTTACAGCACAGCGACCTTTTATTCTCAGTTCACCTTTATCCCGCGGGGCAAATACACTATTAGTGTATGTATGGGAACTGCTTGCTATGTAAAAGGGGCCGGGAATATTTTGGATTCTTATGAGACCAGTCTGAGTATCAAGGCTGGCGAGACCACCGATGACCGGCTATTTACTCTGGAATCTTGTCGCTGCATCGGTGCCTGCGGATTGGCCCCGGTATTGACCGTCAATGAAGAAGTTTACGGCCGACTGACCACGAAAAAAGGCGATAAAGTGTTGGCGACCTATCTGAAAGAGAGCCAGGCCTGAGCGCCGAATAAATCTAGAAAACGAGGATTCGATTATGAAAAATTGGCAGGAATTGAATGAACTGCAAAAACACTATCGACAAAAGGTCGCGATCCGTCTGGATGAAGGGGAAGGGACTGCCCTTGACACTAAAAAAAGAGAGATCGTCGTCTGCGCCGGGACTGGCTGTTTGTCTTCCAAGAGTCGGGATTTCATCGACACCATGAACAATGAACTTATGGCTCACGGATTATCAGAGGAGGTCAGCGTAGTAGCCACTGGCTGCTTTGGTTTGTGTGCGCAAGGGCCCATCGTGATTGTTCATCCAGAAGGCACATTTTATCATCAGGTCCAGCCCAAGGATGCCAAAAAAATTGTGGAGAAGCATTTGATTGGTGGTGAGCCCATCGAAAAGATGCTCTATCATGATCATGAAACCAAAGAAGTCATTCGTAAACTGATGGATACGCCTTTTTATCACAAGCAAGAACGGGTGGCGCTGAGAAACTGCGGGCGCATCGATCCGGAAAAAATCGAGGAATATATCGCTTTTGACGGGTATCAGGCACTGGCTAAAGTCGTTCACGAATATTCACCTGAAGATGTCTTGGAGCGACTAAAAGTTTCTGGTCTAAGAGGACGTGGTGGTGCTGGCTTTCCAACTTATATGAAGTGGACCTTTGCTAAAAATAGCCCTGGTGATCAAAAATATGTCGTCTGCAATGCCGACGAAGGAGATCCTGGTGCTTTTATGGACCGTTCTGTTTTGGAAGGAGATCCCCATGCGGTGATTGAAGCGATGGCGATTGCAGGTTATACGATTGGCGCTAATCAGGGCTATGTCTATGTACGGGCAGAATACCCTACGGCCGTCAACCGTCTGGAAATTGCAATCCAACAAGCTCGAGAGTATGGCCTGTTAGGCGACAACATCTTCGGCACCAATTTCTCCTTCCAACTGGATATTCGGTTAGGCTCCGGGGCGTTTGTCTGCGGAGAGGAAACGGCCCTTTTAGAAAGTATTGAAGGTCGGCGGGGCGAGCCACGACCACGACCACCTTTTCCGGCTGTCAAAGGACTTTTCGGTAAGCCGACAACTGTCAACAATGTGGAAACTCTGGCCAATATTCCCCAAATATTTGTCAAAGGTCCGGAATGGTTTGCAGCCATGGGGACCGAAAAATCAAAAGGAACAAAAGTCTTTGCCCTCGGTGGCAAGATTCAAAATACCGGCTTGGTGGAAATCCCAATGGGGACCACACTGCGGGAGATTGTGGAAGATATTGGTGGTGGAATCCCTGACGGAAAAGCCTTTAAAGCTGCCCAAACGGGGGGACCTTCTGGCGGTTGTATTCCGGAAGAGCATTACGACGTGCCCATTGATTACGACAATCTGATGGAAATCGGCTCGATGATGGGTTCTGGCGGACTGATCGTGATGGACGAAGACAACTGCATGGTGGACATCGCCAAATTCTTCTTGGAATTTACTGTAGAAGAAAGCTGTGGAAAATGTGCGCCATGTCGAATCGGGACCAAACGCCTTTTGGAGATCTTAGACAAGATTACGATGGGCAAAGCAACGATGGCAGATCTAGACAAGATGGAGGAGCTCTGCTACCACATTAAAGAAAATTCCCTATGCGGTCTTGGTCAGACTGCGCCAAATCCGGTGTTGTCTACCTATCATTACTTTAAAGAGGAATATTTGGCTCATGTGCAGGACCGCCGTTGTCCAGCAGGAGTCTGTAAGAACTTGATTCAATATAGTATCGAGCCGGAAAAATGTACCGGCTGCAGCGCTTGTGCCCGGATTTGCCCAGTGTCGGCAATCTCTGGTGAAGTCAAAAAAGTCTACGAGATCGATCAAGAGACCTGTATCAAGTGTGGCCTGTGTAAAGATACCTGTCGTTTTGATGCCATCTACGTGCATTAGGAGGGAGCACCGCTATGAATAAAATCGAAATCTTCATCAATGGGCAATCCTGCTATGCCACAGAAGGCACGACTATTTTGCAGGCAGCACGGGAAAACAACATCGATATCCCAACGTTATGTTATCTGAAGGAAATTAATGAGATTGGTGCTTGTCGCATCTGTGTCGTAGAAGTTGAAGGAGCCAAGAACCTGGTTACGGCTTGCGTGTATCCCATCAGAGAAGGTATGAAAATCGTTACCAACTCCCAACGCGTTTTTGATTCTCGCAAGCTGACGCTGGAATTAATCTTGTCCACCCACGAACGCAAATGTCTATCTTGTATTCGCAGTGGCAATTGTGAGCTGCAAAAACTTTGTAAAGAGTTCAATGTCGATGACGAAGATTACTACAATGGTGAAAACAACGAATGGGAATTTGATGATTCTGCGGTCCATATGGTGCGAAATGACAATAAATGCATCCTCTGCAAGCGCTGTGTGGCGGCCTGTGACAAATGTCAGGCAGTCGCAGTCATCGGAGCCAACGATCGAGGCTTTAACACCCATATTGGTTCGGCTTATGAACTGGGACTGGGAGAAGTGGCTTGCATTTCTTGCGGACAGTGTATTGTCGTCTGTCCAACCGGTGCCATTCATGAAAAAGACCAGACGGATGATGTGTGGCGAGCCTTAGAAGATCCTCGGAAATACGTAGTCGTGCAAACAGCGCCGTCCATTCGTGTGACCCTTGGGGAAGCTTTTGGAATGCCAATCGGGACCAATGTCGAAGGAAAGATGGTGGCCGCACTGCGCCGTTTAGGATTTGACAAGGTATTTGATACAAACGTTGCAGCTGATTTTACTATCATGGAAGAGGCCAACGAATTTATCGAACGTGTGAAAAATAATGGCCCGTTCCCGCTGTTCACCTCTTGTTCACCAGGATGGGTCAAGTATTGTGAGTCTTATCATCCGGAAATGATTCCGAATCTCTCCAGCTGTAAATCTCCTCAGCAAATGTTTGGCGCGCTGACCAAGACCTGGTATGCCGAAAAGATGGGGTTGAATCCGGCAGATATTTTCGTGGTTGGCATCATGCCTTGTACGGCTAAAAAATTCGAAGTAACCCGTGAAGACGAAGCAGCAGCGGGCTTTCCTGATGTGGATGTCGCATTGACTACGCGGGAGTTGGCTCGCATGATCGACAAGGCTGGGATTCAATTCCCTTATTTACCTGATGAAAACTTTGATAACCCACTGGGAGAAGCGACTGGTGCCGGTTATATCTTCGGCGCGTCTGGTGGCGTGATGGAAGCTGCGTTGCGGACGGCTGTCGAACGCTTAGTCGGAGAACACGCGGCGCCGCTGGACTTCACCGAGGTTCGAGGCATGTCTGGCATCAAGGAAGCCACGTATCGCATCAACGGCGAAGATATCAATATCGCTGTCACTTCCGGGATTGGCAATGCCAAACGACTGCTTGAAGAAAAGATCATTCCTGGTGAAAAAACCTATCACTTTGTGGAGGTCATGGGCTGTCCGGGAGGCTGTATCAACGGTGGTGGTCAACCAGTCCAACCCGCTTCGGTTCGTAATTTTGTCGACTTGCAAGGGCTGCGGGCACAAGCGCTCTACACAGAAGACGAGCAAAAGAAACTGCGGCGTTCCCATGAAAGTCCAGTAGTCCAACGACTGTACGAAGAATATCTGGGGGCACCTGGCAGCTTGAAAGCCCATCACCTGCTGCACACGAGTTACCATGAACGAATGGAAGTTCAGTAATCTCTTAATCGAAAATTTGCGCAATCAGGCCTGGCATTAGTGGCTGCTAGTTCAAGAAAAGTTAAAAAAGGTGAAACCACCGCTAAGGGTCGTTTCACCTTCCATGATAAAGACCTGTCGGCACCATGTCGGAATATAATCCGCCGGTGCCGCGTCTTTTGTAATCAATTTCAATAATTGCGGGTTAATTTGTGGCTTTTCTATTGGCGGGTTGTCTTTTGAAAATCTTAGTCAACTGTGGAATCACCAAACAAGCAACCCCGCCGCCAATCAGGGCAGTGATTAATTGTGGGAGACTGAACATCTTCGCCAGATTTTGTTTAGCTGGTGCAGGAATATTGTCAGACATCGGTGCGACGATTTGCACCACTAATAGCCACAACACAGTGAATTTCAATAGTGCACCCGCCACCGCCGCAGCAATTAGCCGAGGGTATTGCTGATGGCCCAGCTTACCTAACAACAGCCACCATACCACGATCAAAACGGCATTGCCGGCCATGATGCAGGCGATGATTTGAGGAAATTGGGGTCCGATTCCAAAGATAAAAGCAAAGATTGGTGACAGACAGGCGACAGTCAAACCGCTAGTCAGCCCTGCCAGTGTGACGGTTAGAATCAAGAGCAGATTCACTAGGCTTCCGGTGACAAACTGACCCATGCCGCCAGTTGTCGCTTGGACAACTACAATCAATGCAATCATGATGGCAGTCTGAGTAACCCACAGAGCGTTGCTTTTAGTACGTTTGTTCATAGCTTGCGACAGTTTCTTGCCGAGCAAGAAAAATGTCTTTCACTTCCTTTCTGTCAGGTGTCGGACGACCTTAGTGTCCGGCCCTATTAGCGGAGGCGCACCCCCCAAATGTTTTTTAACATCACTATTGTATCAAATAAAAGCGCCTTCATGTGAATAAATAAACAAATTTATTTCAAAGTTGTGCTCCTCTATCCAGTGCGGATTTCGGCAAACAGAAAAAGAAAGTTCGATAAAAATGCAAAAAATACCCAAAAAATCTGTTCAGTTATACACAGAAATGAAGTATTATAGAATCAGGTAAAATCTACTTAATTCTATTTTATGTTTTAAATCTGGCTGATTTAAGCCGTGAAAGAAAATTCAAGGAGGAAAAGTCAAATGACAGTAGCAAAAATCGTTTACGCAAGTGCAACAGGAAACACAGAAGGGATCGCAGAATTTTTGGAAGAACAATTCAAAGCATTGGATGTCGATGTGGAATTGGTGGAAGCCGATGATGCCGATGAAGATACCTTTGAAGATGCTGAAATCTGTGTAGTCGCAACATATACGGATGGAGATGGCGAAATTCCATTCGATCTGGAAGACTTCTTTGAAGAACTGCCGGAACAAGAATTGGAAGGCAAGGTCTTCGGTGTTGTTGGTTCAGGAGACAGCGAACTGTATCCGGATTACTTCTGCCAAGCAGCTATTGATTTCGATGAAGCATTTGGCAAAACTGGTGCGAAAAAAGGCGCAGAAGTCGTGAAAATCGAAAACGCCTATGACGATGAAGACGAAGAAGGACTGAAAGCTTTCGTCAAAGCAATTGTTGAAGCTATCGCATAACTTTTAATAAAGATACGACTGCCGGGGGAACGGTTCGACGTATCGAACGGTTAGCGCAGTCACACAGAGAAAAAAGGGGACTTTTCACTTGTTTAAAATCACAGAAAAGACAGAGTTGAATCCAATTGAATTTGAAATCTACGTGGAGGCACCTCGGATTGCACAAAAGGCCAAAGCCGGCCAATTTGTGATCCTGCGCATCAACGAACATGGGGAGCGGATTCCGTTGACCGTGGTGGATACTGATCCAGAAGCGGGCTTGGTCCGTTTGATCTTCCAAGTAATCGGTAAATCCACCGCCGAATTGGCTGCATTGCAGGCCGGTGATAGCCTCGCCGATCTGGTAGGGCCATTAGGCAAGGCGACAGAAATTGAAAACTACGGCACCGTCCTCTTAGTAGGCGGTGGTGTGGGGATTGCGGCTTTGTTTCCGATTATTAAAGCCTTGAAACAGGCGGGAAACAAAGTCATCAGCATTTTAGGAGCTAAAAATCGCGACTTGATGATTTTGGCAGAAGAATGCGGCAACTATTCCGATCAGCTGATCTTGATGACTGACGACGGTTCACTGGGCCAAAAAGGTCTGGTGACCGATGCCATGAAGCAAGTATTTGCAACTGAGACCATTGATATGGCTTGGGGGATTGGTCCAAGTATCATGATGAAGTTCTGTACCTTGACAGCACAAGAAGCCGGCGTACCAATTTACGTTTCATTGAATCCAATCATGGTGGATGGCACGGGAATGTGCGGCGGTTGCCGGGTAACGGTGGACAACCAGATCAAGTTTGCTTGTGTGGATGGTCCGGAATTTCTCGGTGCCGGGGTTGACTGGGACGAGTTCGTTAACCGGATGGGACAATATAAAAACGAAGAGACCGTAGCTAACGAAGATTATGAAAAGAAGGTGACACAACATGGCTAAGCGCAGTTATACTAAAACGCCCATGAAAGAACAGGCACCCGACGTTCGTAACAAAAACTTTTCGGAAGTGGCTTTGGGCTATACGTTGGAGGAAGGACAGTTAGAAGCAAGTCGCTGTCTGCAATGTAAAAATGCGCCCTGTATTCAAAACTGTCCGGTGATGATCGATATCCCAGGCTTTATCAAACAAATCGAAGAAGGCAACATGCAGCAAGCTTCCGAGATCCTCAGCAAATATACCAACCTGCCAGCTATCTGTGGACGAGTTTGCCCACAAGAAAAGCAGTGTGAAATGGTGTGTCGCCTGGGACAATCGAAGAAATTTGAGCCTGTAGCTATCGGGAAACTGGAACGATTAGTTGCCGATTGGGCGCTGCAACAGCCCATCGAAAAATTAGATATCGCCCATGACAAAGGCAAAGTAGTGGTCATCGGATCCGGACCTTCTGGATTGACCGCAGCCGGTGATTTGGCGAAGTTGGGCTATGAGGTTAAAATCTTTGAAGCCCTTCACGCTCCCGGTGGGGTATTGACCTACGGGATTCCGGAATTTCGGTTGCCTAAGCGGATTGTTCAAAAAGAGATTGAACGCATTCAAGCTACCGGAGTTGAGATTGAGACCAATGTAGTGGTAGGAAAAACCATCACGATGGATGAAATCATGGCTGAATACGATGCTTGTTACCTCTCAGTAGGTGCAGGTGCTCCGAATTTCATGGGAATTCCTGGGACATCACTAAACGGTGTCTATAGCTCCAGTGAATATTTGACCCGCATCAACTTAATGAAGGGCTATGAATTTCCAAGATATGATACACCCGTCCAAAAATCCCGCAATGTCGTCGTGATTGGCGGCGGAAATGTGGCGATGGATGCTGCTCGTTCTGCTAAACGATTAGGAGCAGAAAACGTCTCTATCATCTACCGCCGTTCCCGTGAAGAATTGCCGGCTCGGGAAGAGGAGTATCATCACTCTGTGGAAGAAGGCATCAATTACCACTGGTTGACCAATCCGGTGGAATACATCAATGACGGTACTGGGAAATTACAGGCTGTCAAATGTGTCAAAATGGAATTGGGTGAACCGGATGCGTCCGGCCGCCGTCGCCCGCAAGTAATTCCTGACAGTGAATTCATCGTGGAAGCCGATACTGCAATTGAAGCAATCGGGCAAGGGGCCAACCGGGTCCTTTTGGATACCTTCCCTGAACTGGCACTGAATCGCTGGGGCTACATTGAGGCTGATCCAGAAACTGGCGCAACATCGATTCCGGGAGTGTTTGCCGGCGGAGATATCGTGACTGGGGCAGCGACTGTTATCTTAGCCATGGGTGCCGGGAAAGTGGCAGCGGATCAGATTGACAAGTATGTTCAAGAACAAAAAGCAAAAATCACTGTCTGAGTCCAGGCAGTGATTAGCGGCTGAGAAGATCCTGGGACAACTGGTGATCTTCTCTGACCGCAATGCATAAATGGGGAGTTAGAGAGTCAAGTGGCGTAAGCGCTTACTGGTTTGTGTAGTCAAAATAAGCCAGCACGGACTTTGATAGTACCGCTCAGTCTACCGGTATCAGCCGAAAGACTGCAAATCACAAGCGAGGTGACAGGTTACATGAAGAAAATGAAAACGATGGATGGGAATACGGCAGCAGCGTATGTCTCCTATGCCTTTACCGAGGTCGCAGCCATCTATCCAATCACACCAAGTTCTACCATGGCAGAAGTCGTGGATGAGTGGGCCAGTGTCCACGAACAAAAGAATATTTTCGGGGAAACCGTTAATTTAGTTGAAATGCAATCAGAGGCGGGGGCTTCCGGTACCGTTCACGGGTCATTAAAGACCGGTGTTTTAACCACAACATATACTGCCTCTCAAGGGTTATTGTTGATGATTCCCAACATGTTCAAAATTGCAGGGGAACTATTGCCGACTGTTTTCCACGTAGCAGCTCGTGCTGTTTCCACCAATGCGCTGTCGATCTTTGGCGACCACAGCGATGTGATGGCTGCCCGCCAGACTGGCTTTTGTATGCTGGCTGAAAGCAGTGTGCAAGAAGTTATGGACTTGTCGGCAGTGGCACATTTGGCTTCAATTGAAGGCAGTTTGCCCTTTATGAACTTCTTTGACGGATTCCGCACTTCTCATGAATTGCAGAAAATCGAAGTTCTAGACTACGAGGATCTCAAAGATATGATGAACTGGGAAGCCTTGGCAGAATTCCGTAAACGGGGGATGAATCCGAATCATCCGACAGTCTCCGGTACTGCACAAAATCCGGATATCCATTTCCAACAAAGAGAAACTGTCAATCGTTATTACGATGCCATGCCGGCAATTGTTCAAAAATACATGGGCAAAATCAACGAGCTGCGAGGCACCAATTACGATTTAGTTGATTACTATGGCGATCCTGAAGCAACAGAGGTCATCATTTCCATGGGTTCAGCTTCACCGACGATTCAACAAACCGTGGCTTATTTGAATGAACAAGGACGGAAAGTTGGACACATCAATATCCACTTGTATCGGCCATTCCCAACAGAAAATATTTTGGAAAAACTGCCGAAAACTGTTGAACGCATTGCTGTATTGGATCGTACCAAAGAACCAGGATCCGACGGTGAGCCATTATTACTGGATGTACAGTCCATCTTGTTCCGTCATGAAAACCGTCCAATCGTAATCGGCGGCCGCTACGGAATTGCTTCAAAAGATGTGACCCCAGACCAAATCATTGCCGTGTATGATCATTTACGAGTGCCGGCAGATCAGCTGCGCTATCGTTTCACATTGGGAATTAATGATGATGTGACTCATTTGAGCTTGCCGCAATTGCCAACTATGGACCTGACTCCGGCTTCCACTTTCCAAGCAAAATTCTGGGGCTTTGGTTCTGATGGAACAGTCGGCGCTAATAAACAAGCCATCAAGATCATCGGGAACAATACCGATATGTACGCGCAAGCCTATTTTGCTTATGACTCCAAAAAATCCGGCGGGATCACCATTTCTCACCTGCGTTTTGGTGAAGAACCGATCTTGTCCACCTACAATGTGGAAGCGGCTGATTATATTGCCTGCCACAACAGCGCCTATATCCATCAGTATGACCTGCTGAAGGGATTAAAAGATGGCGGAACCTTCTTATTGAATACGGTTTGGGATGAAGAAAAAGTTAAACAGCACTTGCCGAAGAAATTGAAAAAATACATTGCTGAGCATAATATCAATTTTTATATCATCAATGCGATGGATATTTCCGTGAAAAATGGTTTGGGACGCCGGATCAATACCGTGTGTTCGGCAGCCTTCTTTGAAGTGACAGATATCATGGATCGCGACACCTTCTTACCACTTCTGAAGCAAGAAGTTGAAGCAGCCTACGGGAAAAAATCACGCAAAATCGTGGAAACCAACTGGGCAGCCATCGATGAAACTTTTGCTGCGTTGGTGAAAGTCAATGTTCCAGCAGAATGGAAGGATATCGTCTTGACTGAAGAAGCAGCAGGTGCAGATGATCGGCCTGCTTATGTGAAAAATATCTTAGATCCAATCAATCGCCAAGAAGGCAATGCTTTGTCTGTGGGGGATTTGATTGATAATGGGATGTTGGGTGGCGAAATGCCAATGGGAACTGCTGCTTTTGAAAAACGCGGCATTGCGTTGGAAGTGCCGGAATGGCTGCCGGAATCCTGTACCCAATGTAATGAATGTGCGTTTATTTGTCCTCATGCGGCCATCCGGCCATTTATGGCAGATGAAGCGGAAATGAAGGAAGCGCCTGCTGGTTTTATCACCCGTGATATGAAAGGTGCAGACGGTATCCAATATCGCATCCAAGTGTCGGTAGAAGACTGTACTGGTTGCGGTCTGTGTGTGGAAGCTTGTCCGGCTAAGGAAAAAGCCTTAGTCATGAAGCCTTATGATGCGATGAAAGACGAAGCGATGAATTGGGCATTTGCAATGACCTTGCGTCAAAAAGCCAATCCATTCAAACTGGGTTCAGTGAAAGGTTCACAGCTGGAACAACCGCTGATGGAATTTTCCGGTGCCTGTGCAGGGTGTGGCGAAACACCTTATATCAAGCTGTTGACCCAACTTTACGGCGACCGCATGATGATTGCCAATACAACCGGCTGTTCCTCTATTTGGGGTGGCTCATCTCCAGCAACACCTTACACAACCAATGCCGATGGTCGTGGTCCCGCGTGGAGTAACTCGCTATTTGAAGATAACGCCGAATACGGGTTGGGGATGTACATTGCCAATGAAACCAAACGCAAACGCTTAGCAACGGCAATTTCCAAAGTTTTAGCCGAAGCAAAAGGCACCATTGAAACACAAAATCTATTGGAAGACTGGTTGGAACACGTTCATGAAGGAGAAGGCACTCAGCAGCGGGCAGCAAAAGTCATTGCAGCTTTAAAAGAGGAGACTGATCCGGATATGCAAGCTCTCTTGGCACATGAAGACATGTTTGCCAAACCGTCACAATGGATTGTCGGGGGCGATGGCTGGGCCTATGATATCGGTTATTCCGGTATTGATCACGTACTGGCTACTGGTGCCGATGTCAATATCTTTGTAATGGACAATGAGCTTTACGCCAATACAGGTGGCCAGATGTCCAAAGCAACGCCAACTTCTGCGATTGCCAAGTTTGCAGCCGGCGGGAAAAAGAATAAGAAAAAGGATCTCGGGATGATGGCTATTGCTTATCAAGATGTCTATGTGGCGCAAATCTCTATTGAAGCCAATCAGATGCAGACCATTAAAGCCATTATGGAAGCTGAAGCTTATCCGGGGCCTTCACTAATCATCGGTTACACACCATGTATCAACCATGGGATTAGAGGCGGGATGTCTAAATCCATCGAAAATGCCAAGGCAGCAGTGGAATCTGGTTATTGGCAGTTGTATCGTTACGATCCACGCCTGCGAGACAAAGGCAAAGATCCGATGCGTATCGACTTCAAGAAGCAAGATTTCAGCAAGATGACCGCTTTTATGGAAAATCAAGTGCGCTTCTCTGCGTTGCGGAACATCAAACCTTCCGAGGGAGAAGTAGATGAAATGCTAGACCAAACCGTTAAAGACATGGAAGAACGGACGCAGGTCTACAGCCAATTGGCAGACCTGAAGAAATAAAGCAACTTTTTAGAATTCAATAACTACAGTCGAACCGGCCTTAAAGCGTATTGCTTTAGGTCGGTTCTTTTGTCTCATATATAGAAGAAAAGAACAAAGCCGACAGGTAAGAGTGACAGACCGCGCGTCTTTAGCGAGGTTAGCTCCTAGCGATACGAAAAATCCAGCGGTATCGAATGTCAGAGGTTTCATTTTCAAAACAGCTGCACGTTACTCTGAAAAATTTGATATACTACCCAAAGAACAGAAGGATCAGCGGAGGTTGAAATGGTAGAAAAAGTCAGTAGCTTGACGCAAGCAGAAAAAGAAAGCTTTATGCAGCTGGCAATTGCAGAGGCACGCAAAGCCGAAGCCATCGGTGAGGTTCCGATTGGCTGTGTACTAGTATTAGACGGAAAAGTGATTGGGCGAGGACACAATCGCCGAGAAGAAACACAAGATGCTACCGCCCACGCAGAGATGTATGCGATTCGAGAAGCCTGCCAGTGGATTGAGAGCTGGCGGTTGGAGCGCGCACAGCTCTTTGTCACTTTGGAACCATGTCCCATGTGCAGTGGCGCAATGCTCTTATCTCGGGTGGAGGAAGTATATTTTGGCGCCTATGATCCCAAAGGCGGCACTGCTGGAACATTTATGAATCTATTGGAAGATCAACGCTTTAATCATTGGTCGTATGTGGAAGGTGGAATCTTGGAAGCGGCCTGCGGACAATTATTATCAGATTTTTTTCGTAAAATTCGAGAAAAGCAAAAAGCCCGCAAGCAGGCCCGTAAGGCGGAAATTGCAGCCAAAAAAGCGTATCAAGCCAACAATTCCCAGTTGAAGATACAAGAGGACCCAAAAGTTTCAGAATAATTTGTGGCGAAAAAGACTAGCCAGCACCGAAATTTTGGGGTATACTAGTTTTTGCCGAAAGGCTAGGACAATGGTTGGCTTGTGAAGCGTGTCAGATCCGGAAGGAAGCAGCACTAAGCGAGCGCAGCCATGTGTCCGATACATATGCTGAAAACCGACTTTCGAGTCGGTTTTTTTGTGCATTCATTAAAGTGAAAAAAGTTTTTTTATACAATCTTTTGTTTGATTTTCAAAGCTATTTGTTCGGTATTTACTGTGTTCTTCCATAAAAAAAAGAAATTGACGGATGAATGTTTTGAAATAACGAACAAAGTCTAAGCGATGAGTTGTATGCGTGTAGAAACCATGAAAAAAAGAAAGAGAAAAGCCTTGACCCGCTCTTTAAGAAATGGTAAATTAATCAACGTTGACGACGAGAAAGTCTCGTAGAAAACTTCTTGAAAATCAATTCAAAAAAGTAGTTGACACTGGCAACTAAGCCTGTTAAACTAACGA
>NZ_JBMHFB010000028.1:0-569 GCF_049166715.1 Enterococcus infantis
GTAATAATTCGAACTATGAAAAATTTAGATATTTACATATGTATTGATGATCAACACTATAATTATCTTAAAAGACCTAGACGAAAAGATATATATGAATCTATTGGTTTTGGTAGGTTTTATTTTGAGTTACCGGAAAAAATGTCAAATAGATCAATTGTTAAAGTTTTAGGGACAGTAGAAGGAATAGATTATAAAAAGATAATTCAGGGTATGAAGAAAGCTTTTAATGATAAATTTTGGGGTGGTGATGACACTCAATTGACTATATTAAAAGATATGATAAATAATTCAAAAGAATATTTCCTATGATAGCAGATATTGTTATATCGAATTATTATTTTAAATTACATTCTACTAGAGATACATTTTTAATTCTTCAAACAAGTATAGATCTTTCTATTAATATAACTGTTCCTGTTATATTAAAACGACCATCTTATAAAATTATCTACGCTTTTATTAGAGAAGGGTGTTTTAATATAGAACCGAAATGTACAAATGATAGTAGATACGTTATTATCGGAAGTGTAGAATTAGATGCTCAAAAAGTTATAGAATGTTTTAGG
>NZ_JBMHFB010000029.1:0-531 GCF_049166715.1 Enterococcus infantis
GAAAACAATTGTATTACTGCTAATACAGTGATTTAATTCGTGTGCAAAATTAGGTACGCTTTGAAAATGACGCACATTCAAGAACTTTTTATTGCGAACCTGCGCTTTTACCGGGTGCAAAACGGCTTTTCCCAACTTTCGTTTTCCGAAGCAATCAACATCAGTCCAAATTATTTGAATGCGGTCGAAAACGGAAAGAATTTTCCGTCGCTGGAAGTGCTGCAGAACATCACAGAAACGCTCAAAATCATGCCGTACCAACTTTTTTTAGAAATTCCCATCATGCAAAATGACTTTTCACCGGTGTCAAAACAGACGTTAATCGAACTTAAACAAAAAATATGCGGCTTAATTGATTCGGAATTGAAAAAAGGCTGACTGGAAAAGCGTCGGCTCAACGAACTACGCACAGTTTCGAAAAATGCGCTCGCTTGACCACAAACGCTCTTTTTGATATTGTACAGCCATCTTGCGCGACTAGCTCAGTTGGTTAGAGTACAAGCATGACACGCTTGGGGTCTCTGGTTCGAT
>NZ_JBMHFB010000030.1:0-517 GCF_049166715.1 Enterococcus infantis
AAGATAAGAGCTCATCAATAATGGCTTTTTCTGTCATCGGACGCTTGAAAGAGCGCTCATAGTGGTAGTTAGCGCTATTCACGTTGAAGTCATTTTTCAAAAGAAGCTTCCAATATCGTTTTAAGCGTCGATAGTTCACCTTGTCAGTCCCTTTAAACTGTTTCATCGTCTTTATCCGTAATTGATTGAAGGTACGATTAATCTGTTGGACGATATGAAAACGATCCGTTACGATTTGAGCATTTGGAAAGACATGCTTAATCAGTTGGGCATAAGGTGCATTCATGTCCATGACTAGATACTTGACCTTACATCGTATATGACGTGGATAGCGTAAAAAATGAGCCTTCAAATAGGAAAGCCGACGGCTTTCCAAGATACTGATGAGCCGTTTAGTATGACCATCCATGCAGATGAAGCTCATTGCATTACTACAAGAGTTCATTGAGCGAAACTCATCAATGCAAAGAACTGACGGTAAATAGTTAAAATTGGTCCTGAAGCTTTGCACGCAGTC
>NZ_JBMHFB010000031.1:0-516 GCF_049166715.1 Enterococcus infantis
GGCCAGTCCACTTGGTGTTGGCGTTGTCGACATGGAAGACCAGGGCCAGCCTGAATCTCTCGTCGTCGCAACGCTGCACGAAGACAAATGGCTTGAGATTGAAAGCCGCGGCTTCTCCAGATGCCTTGATGCCGGCGGCTTCCAAGGCGGCAGTCGAGGCTGGCAGCGGATCAACCTGTATGACCGAGTCCTTGTATTGCTTGGCCATTTCCTGGGACAGACGGGAAACGTTCATGCTGCCAAAAATCGGTCCTAACAGAATGCTGCCGCCGCCAGTCTGCATAAAGATATAGCGCGTGCCTTCGATGTAGCCTGCCTGATTCGGCAGATACTTTTTCTCAGGCATATTGGCGGAAACAGAGACTGCCGACTGCATTCCGGCCTGAACGGCAGGAGGCGTCGTTGTCTTGAGCGCGGGAGCGCAACCAGCTGCAAGAACGGCCATTGTCAAAACCAAAGGCGGCAAAAGGCGCATTTTTTTAATCCGTCAGCGAGGGAGAAGAGGGTCTGATTGGG